>NZ_JAMYND010000029.1:0-83224 GCF_040318885.1 Mesorhizobium sp. M0998 | reverse complement strand
ATCCACCATCGCGAATCTCCCTGCTCCAACCTCACAACAGAATCACTGATCGGCTTCTGTGCAAAGATCTCACAAGGGGAGAAGGTGGATCGGCGCGCTAGCGCCGAGACGGTTGAGGGGTGTTGGAAGAAATGAGGCGATGCCAAACTGGAGCACCCCTCTCCCACAAGGGGAGAAGGGGGAGGCTGCGTTTGAACGTCAGTCGTTGCGCCTGAAATTGCGGATGCGGTCGAACAGCACGGCGAGCAGGATGGCGCCGCCGATGAACACGCCTTGCCAGAAGGCATTGATGCCGAGCAGGCCGAGGCTGTTGCGGATGACCTCGATCAGCGCCGCGCCGACGACCGCACCGAAGGCTGTGCCCATGCCGCCGGCAAGGTTGGCGCCACCGATGACGGTGGCGGCGATCACCTGAAGCTCCATGCCGTTGCCGAGATTGGTGGTGACCGCGCCCAGCCAGCCGGTCTGGATGATGCCGGCAAGGCCAGCCGCCATTGCCGAGATCATGTAGACGACGACCTTGATCTGGCGCACCGGAACGCCGGTCAGCGTTGCCGCATGCTCGTTGCCGCCGATGGCGAAGATGTGCCGGCCGAATTTCGTCCAGCGCAGCACAAAGCCGGTAATCAACGCCAGCACGATCATGTAAAGCACCGGATTGGCGATGCCGAACACCCAGGCGCCGCCGCCCAGCGCCAGCAGCTTGTCGTGGTCAGGCCCGAACTGGAAGACGACGGTGTTGTTGGAGGCGACCATGGCAAGGCTGCGTGCGATCGACAGCATGCCGAGCGTCACCACGAAGGGCGGGAAGCCGAGATAGGCGATCAGAACCCCGTTGAAGGCGCCGATGATCAGCGCTGTGGCGATCGCAGCGCCAATGCCTATCTCGATGCCGTAGCCGGCATGCATGGTGACGGCCAGCACCATCGAGCACAGGCAAAGCACGGAGCCGACCGACAGGTCGATACCGCCGGTGATGATGACGAAGGTCATGCCGAGCGCGACGATGGCGACGAAGGTGACGTTGCGGGTGATGTTGTAGAGGTTCTTGGTCGTGGCGAAGGAATCCGTGGCCACCGACAGGAACAGGCAGGCGAGGATGACCGCGATCACCACCCAGAAGGTCTGGCTGGCAAACACCTTGCTCAGCAAGGTGTGCTGCTTGTGCGCGATCGTCTGATCAAGGGTGACTGCCATTATCGACCTTTTTTACTCATGGTTGAGGCGTCAATCATACCTGTTCGATGGCGCCGGTGATGAGCCCGGTGACTTCTTCCGGCGAACTCGATGCGATCGTCTTGTCGGCGACCTTGCGGCCGCGCCGCATGACGATGACGCGGTCGGCGACGTCAAAGACGTCGGGCATGCGGTGGCTGATCAGCACGACGGCGATGCCCTGGTCGCGCAAATGGCGGATCAGGTTCAGCACCTCGGCGACCTGGCGCACCGAGATCGCCGCGGTCGGCTCGTCCATCAGCACGATCTTGGCCTGCGAAAGCATGGTGCGGGCGATCGCCACCGCTTGCCGCTGGCCGCCCGACATTTGTTTGACCAGGTCGCGCGGGCGGGTTTCGGATTTCAGCTCGGCGAATATCTGGCCGGCGCGCTTGTACATCGCGGCATAGTCGAGGATGCGAAGCGGCCCGAGGCCGCGGCGCAATTCACGGCCGAGATAGACGTTGGCGGCGGCCGTCAGATTGTTGCACAGTGCCAGGTCCTGATGGACGATTTCGATGCCGTGCTGGCGCGCCTCGACCGGCTTGTGCAGGATCAGCTCCTTGCCGTCCATCTGCATCGTGCCATGGCTCGGCGGGAAATTGCCGGCGATCATCTTGACCAGCGTCGACTTGCCGGCGCCGTTGTCGCCCATCAGGCCGACAACCTGTCCGGCCTCGATCGACAACGAAACGTCGTTGACCGCCTGGATGGCGCCAAAATGCTTCGAGATGTTGGTGAGTTCGAGAACCGCCACCAGCCTTCTTGCCTCCCCGTGCTTTGCGGCCTGCGGTTCTGCCGCGGCCATTCGCTCTCCCCAGTTCCTCCCGGAAGCAGCGATTTTGCCCATTTACGCATATGCCTCCTTGGCGTCAACCACGGCTTCTTTCGAAAAATCAGTTTTGTAGGACAAATAGCATTGACGTCGGTGACAAGGCGATATTAGCTAAGTGTCGGAGGAGCTTGCGCCGAGCCACCGGGTTGCCGGAAGGAATCGGTGAGGGTTTGTCGGTCAGGGATCTGGTAACCAGCGATATCTGTCGGTGCCGGTCTGAGACTGAATATGAAAATGCTTATCGACCTGGCTTGGCGACACGAGTGCGACGTCCTCTGTCATCTTGCTCCGGGTCGATCTGTGTGTGGCGGGCACGCCGTGTCCGTTTGTTTCAAAGGGAGGACTGACATGAGGAAATCACTATTGCTCGCTGCCGCCGCCGTCATGGCGCTGGGTGCCGGGCCGGCCATGGCCAAGAAACAGCTCGTCATCGTCGTGAAGGGTCTCGACAATCCATTCTTCGAGGCCATCCACCAGGGTTGCGAGAAATGGAACAAGGAAAACGCCAGCTCGGAATATGAGTGCTTCTACACCGGACCGGCATCGACCTCGGATGAGGCCGGTGAAGCCCAGATCGTCCAGGACATGCTGAGCAAGCCCGACACGGTGGCGATGGCGATTTCGCCGTCGAACGCGCCATTGATCGCGCAGACGATCAAAAGCGCCAATCCGTCGATCCCGATCATGACCCTCGACGCCGACCTAAGCAAGGAAGATGCGGCGCTGCGCAAGACCTATCTCGGCACCGACAATTACCTGATGGGTCACAAGATCGGCGAATACATCAAGAAGGCCAAGCCGAATGGCGGCAAGATCTGCACCATCGAAGGCAATCCGGCCGCCGACAATATCCTGCGCCGCGCGCAGGGCATGCGTGACGCGCTTTCGGGCAAAGACGGCCTCGCGGCGCTGGCAGGGGAAGGCGGCTGGACGGAAGTTGCCGGCTGCCCGGTATTCACCAATGACGACGGCGCCAAGGGCGTGCAGGCGATGACCGACATCCTCGCCGCCAATCCCGATCTCGATGCCTTCGGCATCATGGGCGGCTGGCCGCTGTTCGGCGCTCCGCAGCCCTACCGCGACCTGTTCAAGCCGATGGCCGACAAGATCGCCAGCAACGCCTTCGTCATCGGCGCCGCCGACACGATCGGCGACGAGGTGGCGATTGCCCGTGACGGACTGGTGACCGCGCTGGTTGGCCAGCGGCCGTTCGAGATGGGCTACAAGGCGCCCTCGGTGATGATCGACCTGGTCGACGGCAAGCCGGTCGCCGATCCGGTGTTCACCGGTCTCGACGAATGCACCAAGGACACCGTCGACACCTGCATCCAGAAGTAGGTTCGCAGTTTCGGGGCGCCCGTCGGGCGCCCCGTTACGCGTCGTCCATACAAACGCACGAGGCGACGCTGCTTTGGAGCGTAGGCCGCTGCTTTGTCGTGCCCTGAATTCAGGCTTTCGACAAGAAGCTGCCGGGGAATACGAATGCCGGACGCGACATCAAAAAAGCGACCCGCCAAGTTGAAGGCAGAGCCTGGGCGGCCGGCCGGCGTTCGGCGTGCGGACGCCGCACATTTTCCCGGCTCGAGCGTGCATGCCTCGCTCGCCAATGAAATCGGGCTGAGGATCGTGCGCGGCGACTATCCGCCGGGAACCATCCTGCCCAACGAAGCCAAATGGTCCGAGACCTTCGACGTCAGCCGCTCGGCGGTGCGCGAAGCCATCAAAATGCTGATGGCGAAGAGCCTATTGGCGTCACGCCCGAAGATCGGCAGCTGGGTCGAGCCGAAGGAGCGCTGGAACCTGCTCGATCGCGACGTGCTGGCCTGGTACGCGACCTCGCCGGACCGCGAGGTGTTCCTCAGAACCGTGCAGGAATTCCGCCACATCATCGAGCCGGAGGCCAGCGCCTTTGCCGCGATGCGGCGCACCGACGAGCAGATGGCCGAGATCAGCCAGGCCTGCCGCGAGATGGGCGAGGCGACCAACCTGCAGGAGCGCACGCGCGCCGACACGCGGTTTCATCTCGCCATCCTGCGGGCCTCGGGCAACGATCTGCTGGTGCCGCTCGGCGTGCTGATCGAATCGGCGCTCGACCATTTGTTCCAGTTCGTCACCCGCGAGACCAGCGATCAGCGGCGGGCGCAGGCACTGCACGAGGCGATCGAGAAGAACATCCGCCTGCAGCGGCCCGCTGCAGCCCGTGCCGCGGTGCACAGGCTTCTCGCCAACACCGACGACGTTATCGGCCGGTCGCGGCGGTGATGGTTGCACAGGGCGGCGTTGCTCAGAACGATTGCAAAACTCGCATTCCTTGGCGCCCCCTCTGTCCTGCCGGACATCTCGCCCACGAGGGGGCCATCGCAGATAGCAAGCCGAGGCTTTCGCTCTACGACGTACCCCCACCCCTAACCCCTCCCCACAAGGGGGAGGGAGACTTCCGTTGGCGCTGACCTCGGCAAATTGCCTGCCTTTCGGCGCCAAAAGGGGAAGTAAGGGCGCGCGGCAGCGTTCCCTCCCCCTTGTGGGGAGGGTTAGGGTGGGGGTCCATCTTCGTAAGAATCCAAATGCGATTGCCCAGCGCAATAGAGGGGGAGATTGGATGCCACTTCGGCTTTCGCCAATCACCAACCTTAGGGCCAAGCAATGAGGGGCGGCGACCTCGGGTGGGACAGGAATTCGGACTTTTTTGCCTTCGCAGCTATTTTGTTCTTGCTTTGTGCCGGCAGCTATGCTACTAATTTGTGTATGGTGCCAATTGGCTCCAACGACCCGCCCGCCGAGGCGGTTTTTTTGTTTCCGGCTTCTTCCGATCGGAAGTGCGCGTGCTTTGGTGCACAGACTTCTCGCCAATACCGACGTTATCGGCCGGTTTCGGCGCTGATTCGATCGTTTCTCGGCCAACTGCGTGTAAGTCGGGTCAACCAGCAACGAAGGTCGATCATTTCCGTTAGTCGCAAATCGCAAATTTAGAGATTAGTCTAGCCGAAACCCTCCCTTCGTCATCCCTGGGTCTGCGCGACGTCGCTTCGCCCTGGGATGACGAAGGTGTGGTGTCATATGCTAATCGCCAGCGTCGGAGATTGGCGGATGTAGCTGGTCGGCAGCGAACGTTTGCAGTTGCGACACTCCCAGGCGTTAACCCCAACGTTCTCAGATCGCCTGCTTTTTGCCATCCCTGGTCGGCATCAGGTCGACGCCGTTGACCTTGCCGATGTGCGTCGCCAGCATCGGCACGTACTGATCGGCGGGGCCGGTGGCGAAGGCGCCGGCGAAGGCGTTCTTGGTGGCGTTGCCGAGCGGGTTGGCGATGCCGGCAGCACCCGCCATCGATTCGAGATAGGTGAGATCCTTGAAGGCGTTGGCGATGGTGAATTTGTGCGCGTCGCGGTCGCCTTCCAGCGTCCAGCGCATGAAGGTCTGGTAGAAGCCGCAATCCATGCGGCCGTTGCGGATGACGCTGTCGAAGCGCGGCGGCGAGATGCCGACCTTCTGCGCCAGCGCCAGCGCCTCGGAATAGATCGCGGCGTAGCCGAGCGAGATGAAATTGTTGAGCAGCTTCATGCGATGGCCGTCACCGGTGTCGCCGATATGGACGATGCGCCCGGCCCAGGTTTCGAGCACCGGCTTCAGCCGGGCAAAGACCGCGTCGGGCGCGCCGACCATGGCGTCGAGCGTGCCTTCCCAAGCCTCCTTCGGCGTGCGGCTGAGCGGGGCATCGACATAATCGACGCCGAGCCCCTTGAGTTCGCCGGCCAGCGCCATCGTCGAGACAGGATCCGAGGTCGAGCAGTCTACGACAACCGATCCCGGCTTCAGGCCTTCCTTGAGACCGCCTGGGCCGCGGATGATGGCTTCGACCTCGCGCGAGCCGGTGACGCAGATGAAGACAGCCGTCGATGCCGCCGCGACGTCGCGCGAGGTCTCCGCTTCCTTGGCACCGCGGCCGAGCAGGTCTTCCGCCGGCGCGCGGTTCTTGCGGCCGAGAAACGTCAGCGGATAGCCCTTGTCGACGATGTTCTTCGCGATCCCGTGCCCCATCAGGCCAAGCCCGATGAAGCCGATCTTTTCGCTCGCGGCGGTCGTGTTCATGTCATTTCGTCCTATTTGCAATGATGGATGACGGCGCTGCAGCTTGCCGGCGAATTGTTGAAGCGGGTTTTTGCCGCTCGCCGTGGCAGGCGATTGCAGAGTTCGATATTGTCTGACAATACACATGAATCTTAGGGAATGTGGAGAGCAAAATGACGAAGCGGATCATGTTCACCGGCGGCAGCGGCAAGGCCGGGCGCCACGTCGTGCAGTATCTGGTCGAGCAGGGCTGCCAGGTGCTCAACATCGACACCAAGCCGCTCGACAATCCCAAGGTGCGCACGCTGATCACCGACATCACCGACAGCGGGCAGGTGTTCAATGCGCTGTCGAGCTATATCGGCCTGCATGAATTCGACCCGTCGCTGCGTACGCAGCCGGTGGATGCCGTGGTGCATTTCGCGGCGATCCCGCGCATCATGATCACGCCCGACAATGAGGTGTTCCGCATCAACGCGCTCGGCACCTATAACGTCATCGAGGCCGCGGTGAAGCTCGGCATCCGCAAGGTGGTGATCGCCTCCAGCGAAACGACCTACGGCCTGGTCTTCGCCAACGAACCGCGCAACCCGACGCATTTTCCGCTCGACGAGCCGTACGACGTCGACCCGATGGACAGCTACGCGCTGTCCAAGGTCGTCAACGAGAAGACGGCGCGCGCCTTTGCGCTGCGCAGCGGCTTCGACATCTACGCCTTGCGCATCGGCAACGTCATCGAGCCGCATGAATATTCGCTGTTTCCGAAATGGTTCGCCGATCCGGATTTCCGCAAGCGCATCGCCTGGAGCTATATCGACGCGCGCGACCTCGGCCAGATCACGCTGCGCGCCATCGAAAAGGACGGGCTCGGCTACCAAGTGTTCAACGCCGCCAACGACGACACCTCGTCCGATCTTCCGACAGCCGAACTCCTGAAGCGGTTTTATCCCGACGTGCCGGTCCAGGGTGAACTTGGTGAATACGAGACGCTGCTCTCCAACCGCAAGGCGCGGGACATGCTCGGCTTCCGGCCGGAGCACAGCTGGCGGAAATACGTCAAGACGGCCTGACGGGGGCAGCTGACGCGAAACCGGCACTGGGCCGGCCCCGAATTGCTCGTCATGACTCCAGGCTCACACCCGCTACTACCGATGCGCGCACACCCTACGTTCAGGTGTTCGCCGTCGGGTTCATCCATACGATTTCCCAGACGTAGCCATCCGGGTCTTCAATGTGGCGGTTATACATGAAGCCAAGATCCTGTGCTGGGTTGGGATCGGCGCGACCGCCCGCCGCGACCGCGCTGGTCAGTGTTGCATCGACGGCATCGCGGTTATCCACCGTGAGGGCGATCATTGCCTGGCTGTCGCGCCGTGCGTCGCCGATTGGGCGTGTGGTGAATTCGCGGTAGTGGTCATGGGTCAGCAGCATCACCCCGATCGTGTCCGAGAACATGAGCGAGGTGGATTTCTCGCCCGAAAACTGCGGGTTCACGGTGCCGCCTAGCGCCACGTAGAACGCCGTCGACGCCGACAGGTCACGGACAGGCAGGTTCACGAAAATCATTTTGGCATCGATTTCGCTTTCTCCAGGGCTGCGCGCTGCGCTATTGTCTTGCTGCAATGTTAGTAGATGCAATGTATCTTGATTGCAAGATACATTTTGGCGAGGGAATATTTGCCATGGATCGCGCCGAGGCCGCAGCTAAGCAATGGGCCCGCGAGCGCCCCGATCTTCCGTCGTTACCTGTTGAAACGGCAGGTCGTCTGCTTGATGCCGCCGCGCGGGTCATCCGCGATCACATGAACCCGTTGCTCAAAGAAGCAGGCCTGAATGTTGGTGAGTTCGATGTGCTCACGCCGCTCAGGCGCGCCGGTGAACCCTATATGCTTTCACCTACTCAGCTCTACGAATCGGCAATGATCTCCTCGGGCGGCATGACCAGCCGCCTGGACCGGCTGGAGCGCGCCGGGCTGGTTGAACGACGCCCCGATCCCAACGACCGGCGTGGCAAGCAAATTGCGCTGACGACCGGCGGCAAGCGCGCGATAGACGATTTGATCGGTCCAATGGTGGCGCTCGAAGAGCAATTAATCTCCGTGCTGACGCCGGCGGAGCAGGAAACTCTTAATGCTCTACTTAAGAAATTGCTGACAGGCCTCTAATGCGACGCGCACCTCGCGCATCGTCCTACATTAGGTATAGCCTGGACTGTCGGATCCGAATATCCCCAGTCTGCAATCTGTCTAGAATCATAAACGTACTCTTGTGGGTCGTCTGGCGTCAAAGCTCTAAAGCCATCTCCATCCGGTTATACATCGAGAAAGCCGAAGCTATCAGCACAGACAGCTGGACATCTTGATCAGACGCGCCAGCACTGAGCGCAGCATCGATGTCACTCTTTGTCACGCTGAGCGCTTTGGCATCAAGCTTAACTGCAATCGCAATTAGCGTCGCGGGTGTCGCGGCCAAGCCGGTCGAGCCGGGCGACGACCAGCTCGTCGCCGGGTCGGAGAAAGTCGATGATAGTGGCAAGTTCGGCTCGCCCGTCACGGCTGGCACCGGAGACCTTTTCCGACCGAATGATGCCGCAGCCTTCGGCCGTCAACTTGGCGGTGTGCGTTTCGAGGTCCTGGTCGGGGTGCTGACGCGGGCGTAGCCAATTCGGCTCATGGGTGTCACCTCAAGGTTTAGGCCCGAGGGTAGACTGTCACAAATAGTCGATGTCAACCCAGATGTTACACAGGCTTTGCAGCTAGGTGTTACGTCACCTCAGGGCATATCCTGATCTTACTGTAAGCTGCTATGCGTCGGCTACCTCAAGAAGTCCGGCATGAATAGCGGGCACAATTAGCTTACTGGGACCACGAGCCTTCTCACCGATAATCTCCACTCGGTACTTGGCGCGGCTGACGGCCACATAGAGGCGGTTGTGGGCAGCATAGGACAAGAAATTTTTACTGCTTTCACTTTCGTCTTTGGAAGTCGGTGGAACACGGCCCCCGTCGATGCCCACTGCCACCACAGCATAAAACTCCAGTCCTCCCACATAGTCGGCATGGCCTATTACCACCTGACCGGATCGATTGGCAGCCTCTACCGCGCGCAAATCCCCGCGGCGTTTGAGGATAATGTAGGGTTTGTTCCGTTTCTCGGCGAACGCCGCTAAACTCTCCACAATCTTTTCGTCGAGTGACACAATCAGTATGTCACTCCGCCGACAACTCAAATCACTCTGGAGAATCTCGGTGCGGGCGAAAGCCGCCTCAATGAGAGCCTCGTCATTAGCCACGTTGAAATACCGCGGAATGGCAGCTAGCTTTTCATCGACGTCTGTAAACGCGGAACCAGCGGCCTCAACCGGATTATCAAAATTCGTGAAAAGCATCGCCCCCGAGGCAACAATAGAAAAAGACAAATTGACGATCTGAGTTGAAGATCGAAAAATCGTCTTGAATTGATTGCGTTCCTCCGTTCGATTCTCCTTAGACTGGGTTATGGCCGTACCAATCTCAGTCGTGGTCCATCCTCGATCGCCAACCGCCTGAGAGCGGTCTACCGAATATATAATTGGATAAGGTCCCTCAGTCTTGGTAAAATAGTGGAATAGATGCAACTCATTAATGTTAAATAGGTGGGTTTCGTCTACGAATATCGAATCGTAGCCATCGCGTACCCGCCTCCTGCGCCAAATAGGTGTATCTAGCTGTCCAATCGCAGTTAAGACGACGTCATCAGTATCGAACTGCCCAGCATCACCCAGTCTGGCCTGATACTTCTTAAAAACTGTAAATATAAATCCCTTGTCTGCTTCTGTTGAGACCGGTATTCCATACTTAAGCGGCAGGATTTTCTTATATTTGTCGAGGTCCTCCGAGGCGCGACCTTTGATAATAACACTAATTTCGTGCTGGAGCATCTCGGCGATTTTCCAGTTGTCTTCATCTCTTAAGAACGTCGTCAGTTCCGGCGACAGGAAGCGCTGATGTGAAGGGAGATCAATGGTTCTGGCTTCCTCGAAGGCTTCCGAGACGTAGAGAAGCTGAAGCTCTTTCGACTCCATCGCGTCTCGGTCGATAAACTCAGATTCGCTAATGTGCTGCCGCAACTGTTCTGCGCACAGGTCGCTTAGGGTACAAACCTTCAGCGAATGATTTGAGGACGACCGATCCCGCTCTGCAAAGTTAAACGGATCGATGACCGATAGAAACTCCTTCACCGAACTTCGCGTAGCATCGCTGTGAGTGACAAATACGATATGATTTGGCTCTTGGGCGCTTTCAGCTCGTGCAAGGGCGTGGATTGCCTTTAACATCAGGCAAAGCGTCTTGCCGGTGCCTGCGGCCCCTTCAATTCGGTGGGCACCGATGATGGGGGCCTCCACGAAAGCGCGCTGTTGAACTGTTAAAAGGGGCTGCCAATCTCCATAACTGCGAAATATGGATGTCGTCGCATCCCCATTGGCCTCTCCCAAATCAGACACCTGAAGTTGGTCGACCTTAGGCCCGTTGGGAACAGCGGCTCCTGCTAACACCCGTGACTCTTCCTTTATCGACGGAAGGTCGTCATAGGCCTTGCGGAAATTGGTGAGTTCGGCCACTTCCCGGACAGCATCCCCGGCTTCGTACCCCGCTTTGTATGCCAGCAGGAATTTCCCCGCACCACCGCGCTTAGCTAAGCGTTCAGCCATCGGTTCCCGCTCGATAACAACCCGGAAAGGAGTGGGCTTATACTGAAAAGGAAACAATACGACCTTGCTACTGCCGGATATTATCTTTTCAGAAAATGTTAGGCTCAGACCCTGCCAGAGTTTTTTTGCAAGACGAAGCAACTTCTGCACCGCAAACAGAGCCTCGAAATCATTTAATTGCTTGAAGAAATCTGCGGACTCTGCATCAACTACAAGGAATCTCGCGTCTCGAGAAATATCGGGAGAGACTATTGCCAACCCGTCCGCACTGCGGATCACTTTGATGTTCGCCGAAATGGCAAACTGGCTATCTCGACCGGCGAGAACGTTCAGAAATTCTTTTCCCTGCTCAAATTCTGAAGACTGAAGAAATCGGCTTGCGACGATCTCATCGATCGCCCCGGAGTCGAACATTATGTATTTCATCCAACTACCCTTTGGGAATCTGGAATGCGCGAACACACCGCGTTTATGTAGTCCCGATCGGCATCGGTCACGCCGATCCGACCGAACATCAGAGAAAAAGTTTGCAGAATATGCTCGATATCAGGCGAGGCGATTTCACTAATTGGCATAGAGAAATCGTCAACTTGAAACGAAATATAAGACGGCCAAGACAATGGACCTTGCGCGTCTAAGGTGCGGGCATCAGCACCCCGAGCTATAGTCATGGCTAAGCTGCGAGGAATAAAAGTGACTTCCCGCATAAGCGCTACATATCCGCGCGGCTCTTCACCATCGAACACTCGTGACAAAAAATAATGACCACTCAGATTGTGGCGGATTAATTCTTCCAGCAAGCGCTTTTTTTGCGCGTCAAATTGCTTGTAGAGGTTATCGATACAAAGAGAGATATTTCTTTGGAAGGAGGCTAAAAATTCACAAACTTCGACGATGTCAAAGAATTGCTTCGCTGGCTTTTTCCCCTTGGAGTAATCATCCAAAAAAAAGCTATCAAATATCTGCCGTGGAGATTGAGAGTTCAAAAGACTCTCTGCAATTCCGGCCGTTTTAAGTGCTCCTTTCAATTTTCCGGTCGTATCGGCTGATGCACGAGAAAGCATTAAATCTAAACCATCAGTAACAAGCCAATCGTCCAAAGAGACAACCGGGACATAGTTCAACATAGGGAATTTCTCTTGGGCAAGGTCGCAGCGCGCGGTGATTATCAAGCCGAAAACTTGACGCCCGTCGTAACGTTCTGCTTTGGCGCATGTGAAAATTACGCCTTGGTTCAATCGACCGATTTTGGGGGAACGAAGTTCCATTGCCTTTGATAAGCCTCCGGAGATTCTAGGGATTTGGAATTTGCGACCGTGTCTAGACTATGTCAACGACTGCGCCGCCTAGTACCATGGGTGTGCCAATCCATTCCTACCGAAGGGACCGAGATCTAGAGCGCACTAGTTTTCCTGAAGTGCACTTTTCTTGCAATGAGCTGACGATGGGAAGTACGGCGACATGGCAGACCAACCAAAATTTCATCACTATCTACCCAGCTTCTATCAGGCCCAATTGGGCGGCGAAGATGGTCGGCTATTTCGGTACAGAAAGGTCTTTGGAGACAAAATCGACCGCTGTGGGTGTATCCGACGCAGTCTGGCGGTGAGGACAACCTTTATTCGGATTCCGCAAAAGCGCCCGACGGGGCGACAATGGGTTGAGAAGACCTTTATGTCGCCCCTCGATTCACAAGCGCACAAAGCCCCAAGAATGATTGGGACCGCGCTTCTGCCTCTGAATCAACGAGTCCTGACCCTACTTGTCGTTCCAGAATTCGGCCTGCAGTTGCGCCGCTTCATCGGCAAGCAGCGGGCCGATGACTTCAGTCGGACGCTGCCCGGCTTCGAAGACGATCCTGCAGGGCAGGTCGAGTGTGGGGTTCTCGACATGTGCGCCCGTCACCCGCTTGAGGTCGTGTTCGCTCTGGCCAAAGACGACCCGTCCAATGCCCGCCCAATAGATTGTCCCGGAGCACATCGCGCAAGGTTCGGCCGAACTGTAGAGCGTGCAGGAGGCCAGCTTTTCGAGGCTGACATTCATCCCTGCCCACGAGGCCAGCAGCCTTTCGGCATGAGCGGTGCGGTCGCCGCCGCCGGCTTTGTAAGCGTTGGGCTGCTCGCGCAACACATTGCCGTCCTTGTCAGCGAGCAGCGAACCAAAGGGATGTTCGCCGGCATCGCGGGCCTTGCGCGCGACTTCGAACGCCTGACGGAGCAGGCGCTCATCATAGGGGCGTTGTGGCATCGGCAGATCCTCCGGCAGCTGCAGCGGGATCTTTGCCGTCGTCAATCACTTCGTCGGCTTCCTCGCCTGTCGCAATGCGCATGACATGGACTGCGTTGCCGATCACATCGGAGGGCGCTTCTGGCCTCTAGGACCGGTTGGCATAGGCTGGCTTCCCAAGTGTCCGGGCATCATTCATGCAGTCGGCCTTTATAGCCTCATAGTCCGGGCCCTGCCGTTCAACCGAGCGTCCGTCATAATGGCGACCGCTAAATCGGTACACGCCAGCTGAGACCTCGCCAGAGGTAAACGTCCAACCTTCCAATGCGTCTTGATTGTGATCGCTCACGATTGCTCCCATGCTTTCCGGTAAGCATACAGGAGCTCAGCCCGATATGGGAAATGCATGTTGCATTCCGTCAAATTTCAAACTGAGACACTACCGGCCCCTGGCGTCACTGGCAAGCGTTGGGAAATCAGTGATATTGTCGCGCTGATCCAAGCCAAAGAGGCAGAGAAGCCTATGGTTCGCGGCCAAAAGCAGGGAGTGAGGACATTTGAAGTACGAGTGGGCGAACAATCCTCACTTGTTTATTCCAATAACAGCATGTGTCGTTGTCTTGGCCCTGAGTTTCGCAGCCATGTTCGTCGCACTCCTAAGCATAATTCTGCGCACCGATTTCTATGGGTCAATCGATGACCAGAACCTTCCATGGGGCGAACGACTGGGGAAGCGAGACGCAAGGCTTCGTGCTGGATTTTGGTCAGCGCGCTTCCTGATACCGCGCCGGGTGATTGCATATGGTGCTGTTGTGTTCTTCTGCAGCTTCGGTGCGGTCGAGCTTATTTTAACCGTCTTCGGCCATCCGTCTTGATCGAATTTTCAAACTGACCCACTACCACCAGGCTCAAGCCTCGTTGCGGCTAGGCCGTTGAGCCAGCCAGATGCTGCCGATGACGAAAACGACGCCGGCGATCTGGGGCAAGGTCAGCGTCTGATCCAGGAATACCCATCCAAGCAGCACGGCGGTCACCGGGCTGAGGAAAAGCAGCGATGACACCACCGAAGATTCGAGTCGCGCAATGCCCCGGAACCAGAGGACATAGGTCAGCGCCGCACCGATCAGGCCGAGCCACACCAGTCCAAGCAGGTTGGCCGCGGTCGGGAGCGGGATGGGTGGTTCGAAAAGCAGGACCACCGGAACGAGAAGGAGACCGCCGGCAGTCAGTTGCCATGCCGTAAAGGCGAGCAGCGATGCTGGCGGCTGCCACTTGCGGCTCAACACGCTGCCGAAGGCCATTGAGGCCGCCCCGGCGAGGCCGGCGGCAACGCCGGCCGCATCGAGCGTCGCGTTCGGGGTCAGCACCAGCAACGCGACACCGGCGATCCCGACAAGGGCGGCGACGATCGCCAACCGGCGGACAGGGCTGGCAAGCAGGGCAGCAGCGAGGAAAATCACCATCAATGGCTGGACCGACAGCACGGTCGCCGCGACCCCGCCCGGAAGCCGGTAGGCGGCGACAAACAACATGCTCAGGAAGATCGAGATGTTGAGGGCTCCGAGGACGAAACTGCGCAGCCACCAGATGCCCATCGGCAGTTGCCGAACGATCGCCAGCAGCAGCAATCCGGCGGGCAGGGCTCGCAGCATTGCGACCGTCATCGGCGAGAAGTTCGGCAGGAACTGCGTGGTGACGACATAGGTGCTGCCCCATATTGCCGGTGCGATGGCTGTAAGCAGCAGATCGGAACGGTGCGTTTTCATAAGATTTCCAGAACTTCGGCAAGAGGGCGGCGCGGCTTTTGCGGCCAGTTTCCGGGCGCGGCGCGGCCGACCGCGATGAGCATCACCGCCATTTCATTGCGCGCAAGGCCAAACTCGCGGGCCACGCCTTCGGCATCGAAGCCTGCCATCGGACCGGAGACGAGCCCCAGCGCTTCGGCCGCGAAAATCAGCGTTGCGGCGCCAAGCGTTGCCGAGCGCACGGCTTCGTCGCGGGCCGCTAGAGGATCGGCATATTGGGCGCGGGCGCCCTCCCGCCACCCCGAAGCCATATCCGCCGGCATGAAGCCGGCTTCGACGAACGGACGGAGCCTGGCATCGAGGGCAGCGTGGTCGGGCAGTACGCCGCAGATGATGAAGGTGACGGCTGCCTCCTGCACCTTGGCCTGGCCATGGGCGAGGCTGCGCAATCGTGCCTTTGCTTCCGGCGTCCGCACCGCGATGAACCGCCAATTCTGAAGGTTGTAGGCGCTTGGCGCTCGCGTTGCGAGACGTGCCAGCTCCTCGATCTCGGCGTCCGTCAATTCGTGCGAGGCATCGAACCGATTGGCCGACATGCGCCGCTCGATAAGGGAAATTGCGGGGTTGGTCATCATGTCATTCCGAAACTGAGAAAGTCGTTCGGGAAGCAGATAGAGAATTTACCAAGGAGCGATAATATGCAACAATTGCAAGACATTATTTACTGGAAGAGAATGGTGCGATGGATCGCCTGACGGCGTTGCAGGTTTTCCGCCAGGTGGCGGAACTGAACAGCTTTGCCGAAGCTGGACGGCGGCTCGGTCTCTCTCCTCCCGCGGTCAGCAAGAACATCGCCGAACTGGAGGCGCATCTGGGGGTGCGGCTCATCAACCGGACAACGCGGCGCATGGCGCTGACCGAAGAGGGCAGGATCTATCTGGAGCATGTCACGCAGGGGCTCGATGCGCTGGCCAGGGCCGACCAGGTGCTCGGCCCGATCAAGACGGCGCCGAGCGGCACGTTGCGGGTCAGCGCGCCGATGACTGTCACGTTGACGCGGCTTTCGGCTGCGATCCCCGCGTTTCTATCGCGTTATCCCGATTTGAAACTCGATCTGCATCTTGACGATAGACGCGTCGATATCGTGCGGGAGGGATTTGACCTGGCCATTCGCGGCAGCGACAATCTCGAGGATTCCAGTCTGGTCGCCAGAAAGCTTGCGGTCATGCCGCACGTGCTTTGCGCAGCTCCGTCCTACTTCGAGGAGCATGGCCGGCCCAAAACGCCTGCCGATTTGAAGGCGGCCAATTGCATCCGGTTCAGCCTCTCGGGGCATGCGGACATATGGGAATTCCGCAAGGACGGCCGCGCCGAGCGGATCGCCATCGACGGACGATATACGGTCTCGTCAAGCCTTGCCGTGCGCGATGCGCTGCGCGCCGGCTTCGGCGTCAGCCTGATCCCCTATCCCTATGTCGAGAGCGACCTGAAAGCAGGCCGGCTGCAATCGGCTCTGGATGACTGGGACAAGGTCGAAACCACGCTCTACGCGGTCTATCCGGCACGCCAGCATCTTGCCCCGAAAATCCGCGTCTTCCTTGATTTCCTGATCGAGGAATTCAGCCGGGACAAGGAGAAGCCGTTCGTGCCTCCCCGGCGTGAACGCCCGGCAAAGCGCGGTGTCGGCGAGGCGACGGATGCGGAAAATCAAGCTGAGATATTGCCGGCGATTTCATCTCCTTGACACGCCTCCAAATCCGGACTTTGTGGAGCTATGCAGGACGCGAAGCCGAATAAGGGAAAGATAGCGGCCGAGGCGTTCGCCGAACGCACGAGCGGTATTCGCCGGGCCGATGCGGCGCGCATACCGGGGTCGAGCGTGCATGCGTCGCTGGCCAACGAAATCGGGCTGAGGATCGTGCGCGGCGACTATCCGCCGGGAACCATCCTGCCCAACGAAGCCAAATGGTCCGAGACCTTCGACGTCAGCCGCTCGGCGGTGCGCGAAGCCATAAAAATGCTGATGGCGAAGAGCCTATTGGCGTCACGCCCGAAAATCGGCAGCTGGGTCGAGCCGAAGGAGCGCTGGAACCTGCTCGATCGCGACGTGCTGGCCTGGTACGCGACCTCGCCGGACCGCGAGGTGTTCCTGAGGACCGTGCAGGAGTTCCGCCACATCATCGAGCCGGAGGCCAGCGCCTTTGCCGCCATGCGGCGCACCGATGAGCAGATGGCCGAGATCAGCCAGGCCTGCCGCGAGATGGGCGAGGCGACCAACCTGCAGGAGCGCACGCGCGCCGACACGCGGTTTCATCTCGCCATCCTGCGCGCCTCGGGCAACGATCTGCTGGTGCCGCTCGGCGTGCTGATCGAATCGGCGTTCGATCATCTGTTTGCTTATACCACCCGTGAACTCGACGATTTGCAGCATGCGCAGAGGCTGCATGAGGCAATCGAGAAGAGCATCCGGCTGCAGCGGCCGGACGCGGCGCGCAATGCGGTGCGCAAGCTGCTGGCCAATACCGACAGCGTCATCAAGTCCAGGTAACGGCCGCCACACATTCAAACAGTCGGATTGTGTCGGTGCGGCCGCCGATGGTGCGCGCTTGACCAATGTTTGCCGGCGAGGTTTCGGCACGAATGGTTCCCGTCAATCGATACGAAATGGGTCTGTTTGACGAACCGGCTGCCGATTAGCTTCCAGATGCGCAAGTCGCTTGGGTCGACCTTAACAACAAGCATAGGGGAAATCGGCATGAGCATGAAAAATGGGCTATCGAAAATTGGCTTCCACGTCAGCCGGGTTGTCGCCATTTCGGCGGTGGCCTTGCTGCCGGTCTTCGGCGCAGCGGCCATGGCGCAGGACAAGGATATCTCGATCTACTTTGTCGGCTGTGCCGCACCGACGGGCTTTCATGGCTATCTGGCACGCGGCGCCGAGGAGGCCGGCAAAAACCTCGGCGTGAAGGTCACCTATATTTTCCCGGATCAGCTTACCATTCCAAACCAGGTGCAGAAGATCGAGGAGGCGATCGCCGCCCAGGCCAACGGCATCGCCATCTGCGCCTTCGCCGAGGATTCGTCCTATGCCGATGTCGCCGCGCGCGCCAAGGAAGCCGGCATTGCCTTCGGCAGCGCCGCCGCGCCGCCGTCCGGCTCGCAAGTGCGCGATCCCAACGATTTCTTCCTGTTCCGCACCGGATCTGATGAAGCGGCGGCGGGCAAGTTGACGGCGCAGCGACTGGTCTCGATGGGCGTCAAGGGCCGCGTCGTGGTCGCCAATCAACAGCCGGGCGACGCGAGCTGCCAGCTCAGGGCGACGTCGCAGATCGATGAGCTCAAGAAGGCCGGCATCGAGGCCGACTTCCTCGAACTGACCATGGATCCGGGCCAGCAGGCGGAAGCGCTGTCAAATTACCTGCGCGTGCACCCCGATACGGCCGCAGCCACGAGCACATGCGACGTGATCGACGGTTTCCTCTCCGCCAAGGCAGACAGCGGCCGGGACGACCTGGTGCTCACCGGCTACGACATCGTCGCGCAATCGCTCGATGCGATAAAGGATGGCCGGCAGGCGTTCACCATCGACCAGCAGCAGTTCTGGCGCGGCTACATGCCTGTGCTGCTCCTGACCCACTACCTGAAATACGGCCTGATCGAAGGTAACTACTTCCTGACCGGTCCGACGGTCGTCGACAAGGACAATGTGGAGCGCGTCTCGGCATTGGTGAAGGAGGGCTATCGCTGATGCACGCCGCCCAAAAGTCCATCAGTGGTTTTTGGACGACAGCAAAAACCTAGCACGCGTCCAGGACGGGCGGCCAAGCCGCCCGTTCGCCATCTTCGTGGCCACTCTTGTATCGGGGTGACGGCATGAACGAACAGCCCGGGCCGAATGCGGCCAACAAGCCTTCCTCCCGTGTGGTCGCCGGCGAGGCGCTGAGACGGCTGATGCTGCGGCCGGAGGCGACGTCGATCGCGGCCGTCGTCATCCTGTTCCTGGTCTTCACCGCGCTCAGCCCGCAGCTTTTCCCCACCAGGCTGTCCTACATCAGCATCATGGCCGTCGCGGCCGAACTCGGTATCGTCAGCGTCGGCGTCACGCTGCTGATGATCGGCGGTCACTTCGACTTGTCGGTGGGCGCGGTGCTCGGACTCACCTCGTTCGTCTGCGTGGTGCTGATGCGCGACTTCGGCCTGCCACCGATCGTCGCCGCGCCGGTCGCGGTGGCCGTCGGAGCCGCGCTTGGCTGGGCCAACGGCATGATCGTGGTCAGGTTCCGCATCCATTCCTTCGTCGTGACGCTCGGCACCATGCTGATCTGGCGCGGCATACTGATCGCGCTGACCGGCGGCTTTCCGATGACGGTCGCCATTCCGCCTGGATTCAAGGCCATAATGGCGGGTCCGCTGCTTGCCGGCTTTCGTATGTCGATGCTGTGGTTCCTGGCAATCGGGCTGGCAGGCACCTTCCTGCTGGCGCGCACCAGGTTCGGCAACTGGATCCAGGCACGTGGCCAGAACGAACAGGCGGCGCGCAATCTCGGCGTACCGGTGGACCGCGTCACCGTCGTCCTGTTCATGATCACATCGGCGCTGGCAGCCATCGCCGGCGTCATCCAGGTTGCCCGCTTTTCCTCCGTCGACGCATTGCGCGGCGAGGGCATCGAACTGCAGGCGGTAGCCGTTACCGTTATCGGCGGGACGCTGCTGGCCGGCGGCTACGGCAGCGTCATCGGCACCATTCTCGGAGCCGTCACCTTCGGCATGATCCAGGTCGGCCTGGTGCTGGCAGGCGCTCCCGGCCATTTCTTCCGCACGCTCACCGGCGTCATTGTCGTCGGCGCGGTCATCCTCAATACCTCGGTGGCGCGCCGCATCGCCAAATCCAGGCCGATGGGCGGCTTCAAGCGCGACAGCAGTGCTGCCGACGCGGCGATTGCCGGCAACGCCGCAACGGCGGAGATACGGCCCGCCGGCAGCCTGGCGAAGGAGAAGACGCGATGAGCGAGCCGTCTGGCCTGGATGCCCAGCGCGGGGCCCGGCTGCCGGCCGGCAGCGGCTCCGACGACCTGACCCTTCGCCGCCCTCCGGTCGAGCCGGTCGCTGCCGGCGCGGTGCCGGTGATCGAGGCTGTCAACCTGTCGAAAGGGTTCGGCGCCACCACCGCGCTGGTCGACGTGTCGCTAAGCGCCTATGCCGGACGCATCCTGGCGCTGCTGGGCGACAACGGCGCCGGCAAATCGACCTTGATCAAGATCCTGTCCGGCGTCTTCCCGCCGGACAGGGGAGAATTGCGCTTCAACGGCGAGAAGGTGGCTTTCGCCAACCCGGCTCAGGCGCGCGAACGCGGCATTGCCACGGTGTTCCAGGACCTTGCCGTCTGCGAATTGCTGTCGGTCACACGCAATGTCGTGCTCGGCCGCGAACCGCTGAAAGGTTTCGGACCGTTCAAATGGCTCGACATGAAACGCGCCGACGACATGGCGCGCTCGGCGCTGCATCAGCTCGGGGTGCGCTGGGAACGCGGTCTCGACGAACGCGGCGTCAACATTTCCGGCGGCGAACGCCAGTCCCTGGCAATCGCAAGAGCCATGTTCTTCGGATCGTCGCTGCTTGTGCTGGATGAGCCTACGTCGGCTCTGGCCGTGCGTCAGGCAGGCCGGGTGCTCGAGCACATTCTCAGGGCACGCGAGCAGGGCCAGGCGGTCATCCTGATCACCCACAATTTCCGTCACGCGCTCTCGGTGGCCGACGATCTGGTGGTTCTGGCGCAGGGGCGCGTGGCGGGCCGGTTCCGGCGTGACGAGATCGAGCTCGACGAATTGACCGACCTCGTTGCCCGTGTCGGGTGAGATGACAATGCAGCAGTTCAGGAGCAGGAAATGACCGTAAAGACCGCAAGGAAGCGTGTCGTCATCCACGAGGACGACGTCGGCATGAGCCATGGCGCAAATGTCGCGTTTTTCGAACTGTCGAAGTTCGGCACATGCAGTTCCGGTTCGGTGATGGCGCCATGCCCGTGGTTCCCGGAAGCCGCTCAGATCGCCGTCGCCAATCCCGATTTCGACCTCGGCGTGCACTTGACGCTGACCAGCGAGCAGAAGCCGTATCGCTGGCGTCCGCTGACCAACCCGCCCAAATCGGCTGCGATGACTGACGAGTTCGGCTATTTCTGGCCGACCGTACCGCAGGCGCGCAAAGCCCATCCCGATGCGGTGGAAGCGGAACTGCGTGCCCAGATCGAATGCGCCATCGCTGCCGGCATCGACATCACCCATCTCGACGCTCACATGGGCACGGCGCAGATGCCGGAATTCATCGCCATCTATCGCAAGCTCGGCCGGGAATACCGGCTGCCGGCGCTGCTGGTGAAGGACCTGTCGGGCTACAACCCGGCGAGCTATGCCGGTGAGCTGGACATTGCCCGCTACGATGCCGAAATCGTAAAGGCGCAAGCGGCAGGCGAACCGGTGTTCGACATCGTTCTGGAAACGCCCTGGGCGCGCAAGACGGATGCGCAGACGGCCTACCACGCGATGTTTGCCAGAATCCCGGAGGGGTTGAGTTTCCTGTCGCTGCATTTCAACACGGTAGGCGATTTCGAGGCGATCAATCCTCCGGATGCCCATCTGCGGACCGAGGAATACGCGTTGTTCAAGACGGCGCGCGTCAAGGCGTGGATCAGCGAGTTCGACATCGAAGTGATCGGCATGCGCGGCATGCGTGATGAACTGCGCGCCGCCAAGATCTGAAAGCCGACGATCTTATGAGGCCAGATGCCGCCGGGTCAGCCCGATCAGCAGCGCCTGGTCGCGGGCGGCGTGTTCGGGTGGGTTGACGACGGCATCGCCATTGACGATCGCTGCCCAGAAGCCACGCATCTCTTCGACGAAGGCTTCGGCGTAACCGGCACGCAAATCTTTCTTCGACAGCGTGTGACCGTCCGAGGTCGTCACCGTCAGCCGGGTCGGATGATGGTTGAGCCAGGGCGAGGGGAATTCGAGCTCGAGGCTGGCATCGTCGAAGAACAGCGTGATCCGCTCCTTGTAGTCGGCGAGCTTGGGCACGGTGAGATGCGTCATGGTCCACAGTGCCTGCCCGTCCAGCAGCCTGACGGCGCCGTGGCCGCCGTCGCCATTGGCAAAGATCTGCGCGCCGACGACCTCGCCGTCCGGCACGCCGAGCGCATCGAGCAGGCCATGGACGGCGTTGACATCGTGAATCAAGGCCGAGCTGTAAGCGCCGGTAAATCCACGGAAAGCGAGATCGGTCAGATGCACGCCGACGGCCTCTTCGACCTGGCGCTTCTGCTTGGCGGCGACAGTGGCGACCATGTCTTTTGGGATATCGGTACCGCGCCTATAGGGCTGATGGGCGATGAACGGCCAGGCGTCGGGATCGTTTACCTCCACCGAGACCGCGCGCAGCGTGCTCGATGTTCCAGGCAGCGAAGCGAGCGCCAGCCGGTAGCTCGGGTCGAAGCGCTTCATACAGCCGACCTGAACGATTTTCCTGGCGGCGTCGCGCGCGGCGACGATCCCGGCGATTTCCGCCAGCGAATAGCAGAGTGGTTTTTCGCAAAAGACATGCAGGCCGCGCGCCAGCGCCGCCAGCACCTGTTCGTGATGTAGCGGGTCCGGCGAGCCGATCACCACCGCGTCGAGGCGCTGGTCGAAGAGCTGGTCGATCGTTTCGAAATTGGCAATGCCATGGGTGTCGGTGACGAACTGCCGCGAAATCCTCGAGGGATCGGCGACCCCGACCAGCTCGAACAATTCACCGAGGCGCAGCAGATTGGGGATATGCTCGACCTGCGAGATCATGCCGGCGCCGACGACCCCGACGCGTATCCTGCTCATTGGATCATTCCCCGCAATGTCCGATTGTCAGCTCAAGGCGCCGCAGGCGGCCGGTTGCCGATCTGGGCGAGCAGGCCGGCAATCTCCGCCTCGACCGCTTTCAGATCCTCGCCGCCCGACATGATCGAGATGACCTCGTCGCGCGAAATCTCGGACTTGGCGTAGGTGCCGCGATTGCGGCCGCGGTTGAGCAGGGTGAAGGTGTCGCCGACCGGATAGGCATGGTGGATGTTGTGGCTGATGAAGATCACGGCCAAACCCCGCATGCGCGCTTCGATGATGAACTTCAGCACCATCGCCGCCTGATGGACGCCGAGTGCGGAAGTCGGCTCGTCGAGGATCAGCACGCGCGCGCCAAAATGCACGGCGCGGGCGATCGCCACCGACTGGCGCTCGCCGCCCGACAGCGTGCCGACGGCCTGCGTCGGATCGCGCACGTCAATGCCGATATCGGCCATCGCCTGCCTGGCAATGGTGTTGGCGCGCTCCTTGTCGATGCGCGAGAAGGGCAGGCTGCTTTTGGTCGGCTCGCGGCCGAGGAAGAAGTTACGGGTGATCGACATCAGCGAGATCATGCCGAGGTCCTGGAACACCGTTGCCACGCCGAGCTCCTGCGCGTCGCGGGGGCTGCGGAAAGTGACCGGCTTGCCGTCGACCAGGATTTCGCCCTTGCTCGGCCGATAGACGCCGGACAGGACCTTGATCAGCGTCGACTTGCCGGCGCCGTTATCGCCGAGCAGGCAGTGGACCTCGCCCGGATAGACCTTGATGTCGATGTCCTGGAGGGCACGCACCGAGCCGAAATTGACGCTGACGCCGCGCAGTTCCATTGCTGGTTCGGTCATTTGGGCCGGTTCGGTCATTTGGGCCGGCTCGGTCATTTGCCACCTCCGCGGCCGAGCGCCTTCAGCCTGATGTAGTTGTTGACCAGCACGGCCATCAGGATGACGATGCCGAGGAAGACCTTGAACCAGTCGGTGTCGATGCCAGTGTAGAAGATGCCCATCTGCACCAGCCCGAAGATCAGCGCGCCGAACAGCACGCCATAGACGGTGCCGTAGCCGCCGGTGAGCAGCACGCCGCCGATGACGGCGGCGATGATCGCCTCGAATTCCTTGAGCAGGCCGCGCGTGGTGTCGGCGGAGCCCGCCTCCATCACCTGGATGGTGGCAAGCAGCGTCGCCGCGCAGGCGGTGTAGACGAACAGGCTGATCTTGACGCGATCGACCGGCACGCCGACGTTGCGGGCTGCGATCAGGTCGCCGCCGGTGGCGAAGATCCAGTTGCCGTATTTCGTCTGAGTAAGCACGTAGCCGGCCAGCGCCGTCAGGCCGAGCCACCAGACGATCGACATCGGAATGCCGGCGACGAAGGGAATGCCGTCGCTGCGGGTGGCTATCCAGCCTTGAGCGCCCATCCAGTGGAACAGGCCGGTGAGCAGATGGCCGTTGAAAATGCCGGCCGTCGCCGGATCCGGTGCGCCTTCGAGTATGTAGGGGATCTGCGTGCGGCCGGTGACGGCGCGGGTGATGCCGATCGACAGTCCGCGCAGGATATAGAGGGTGGCGAGCGTGACGATGAAGGAGGGCAGGCGCGTCTTCACCACGATCAGGCCGTTGAGATAGCCGGTGAGGATGGCAACGGCGAAGGCACAGGCGATGCCGCCCCATAGCGGCAGGCCCCAGTATTTCACCGTCAGCCCGATGACGACACCGGCAAAGCCGACCATGGAGCCGACCGAAAGATCGAACTCGCCGGCGATGATGAGGAGTGCTGCCGCGGTGGCGACGATGCCGAGCTCCGCCGACAGCGTCAGGAATGTCATCGATCCCTGCAGCGAATAGAGGTTTGCCGCGCCCGGCAGCAGCGCAAAGATGATGATCGTCGCAAGCAGCCCACCGGCGGCACCGGCTTCCGGCCGGCGCAGCCACTGGGTCAGCTTACCGGTGCTGGCCAGCCGCTCGTCGGCGCCGGCGGCCCGCTTCGACGTCATGCCGAAGCGGTCGGTCGCCTTCAGTTCGCCCGGAGATATCGCCTTGTCTTCCACGACCGCCATTAGGCTCTCCAATCGCTCAATTCGCAATCTTCGAAGGAACGGGAGAGCGCTTGGCGCATTCTCCCGTTCCGTCGGAGCGCTTGCCTAGCGGATGCCCTCTTTGGCGAGGGCCAGGATCGCCTTGGCTTTTTCCGGCGAATCTATGAACAGCGGTCCGGTATAGGCGTTGTTCTGCGGCCAGAAGCCGTGCGTGGCCTGCTCGACCAGATAGATCACCGGCAGATAGCCCATCAGATATTGCTGGGCGTCCATGCCGAAGCCCATTTCGCCGGCGACGACAGAATCGAGGACCTCCGGGCTGATGTCGAATGTGTAGAGCTTGAGCTTGCCGAACAGTTCCTTGTCGCGGAACATCGGGATCAGCGGGTTGGCGGCGGTGGCGCCAAGCGCAAAGACGGCCTGCGTGTCGGGATGCGCCGACAGATAGGCTTCCGTGCGGCGCTGGATGTCTGCGGGATCCGGCGCCACGGCCAGAACCTCGGTGCCGCCGCCGGAGGGCTTCAGCCCGTCATTGAGGCCCTGGCAGCGCTGGTCGAGGCTGACATTGCCGACCTCGTGGTTGATACAGACGACCTTGAGCGTGCCTTCCTTGGCCAGCCGCTCGCCGGCCTTCTTGCCGGAATCATATTCGGAAACGGTGCCGACATAGAGCGTCGAGAAGCCGGGCCTGCTCGACCACGTCGAAGACCTGCGGTGCGTAATATTCGACCTTGGCGCCGGTAAGGGCGGCCGCGTCATCGACGCCGCGCTTGACCACCGACCAATAGGGATCGGACGCCGACCCATGCACCACGAAGGTGATGCGGACGTCCTTCGGATCCTTGAGGCCCGCGGCATGCGCAATACCTGTCATCAGGCCCGCCGAAACGAAGGCGCCCAATGCCACTTTCAGAAGAGTTTTCATCTTATTCTCCCATTTGTCGTTGCAGTTCCAATCCCTCTGGCGCCGTTTTCCGGCCGCGACGATCGGCTCACGTCGCGGATCGGGTGGCCGCTTTGCGGGCCTTTGCCGACGCCAATCGCTGCTCGCCCGTGGTGTTGCCGCGGGCTGTTGTTGATAATCGCCCGGCCGAGAGCGCTACGCGAAGCTCCTCGCGCAACGGCTTCATGCCGATGACGTCGATCGGCTGTGCGGCGAGCCAGTCGCGAAAGCCCTGGTCGCGGAACAGTTCGTACTCTTCGGTGCGGATGTAGGCGGAGCGCGGCTCGATCAGCTCGAGTTCACCGGGCGCGTTGCAATGCAGGCAAAAGAAGGTCAGGCCGTCGCGCACACCGTCGATGAGCGCTTTGTAAGCCGGCTCGATCGGCCTGGAACGCGGCCGGCCCCAGGTCGTCTGGATGGCGGCGTCGAAAATGGCAAAGCCGCCGGCACGGGCCAGCGCCACGCCGCGCTGGAACGCCTCCTCGGTGACGCCGACCAGATTGTCGTTGGGGGAATAGGCGGACAGCGTCTTGGTCAGCAGCACGGGCAGTTGATATTCGAGCCCGAGCTTGATGTAGATGTTGCAGAATTCCGGCGACAATGCCGCTCCCATATGCGCGTCGAGATGGGTGACGTCGATGCCGGCGCGATAGGCGGTGTCGATCTGGGCGCGAAGCTCGGCCTCGACCGCCTGCGGCACCGCCTTGCGGCGCGTGGTCGCCACATCCGGCCACAAGAAGCCGAACTCGTCGGTCAAGCCGGCCGCCCGCGACGGCGCGGTCAACGGCCGCCATTTGTAGTGCTGCTTCTCGCTGTTCAGCGTAAGGTGGACGCCGAGGTCGAGGCCAGGGTTGGCGGCGGCGCTTTCGGCCATTTCGAGGAACCACGGGCACGGCACCATCACCGCGCCGGAACTGCAGACACCCAGCCCGCTCAATTCGAGGAAGGCGCTGTTGGCGCCGTGGCACATGCCGACATCGTCCTCGTGGAGTACGATCCGTTTGCTGGAGCCGGCGGCGTTCACGAACGGCCGCCTTTCCGCCGGCACGCCGGTTTCCAGGGTCTTCCAAAGTGTGTCCCGTATTTCATGGAACCAACCGTTTGCCCAACTGGCCGGAATGGAACGCCGAAACCTGCCTTTCCGACAGGGCCACTTTGGCGAATTCGGATGGGTACGATTTGCCTGCCGGCTGAGACACTTAGCTGCCGATTTCCCCAATCACGGTTCAAAACCAGTCATAGGAACCGTCTTCCGGGCGCAGATGGCTTGGTCGAATAGCGGCGGAGTGGTTCTTTCAAACCGTGCCGACAAGCCTACAGCTGTCCACACCATCAAGCGACCACATTATCAAGTGACCCACATTATCAAGTGACTGGAGGCCTGTCATGTACACCGCCGGCGAAGAGGAAATCGAAGCCATTGCCAGGGTGATCCGCTCGGGCGCGCTGTTTCGTTACGGCAAGGACAGCGAATGCGACCGCTTTGAGGCCCGCTATGCGCAGCATCTTGGCGTCGAGCATTTCGCGCTGGCCGCCAGCGGCACCTATGGGCTCGCCGCCGGCCTGATCGGCCTCGGCATCGGCCCGGGGGACGAAGTGCTGGTGCCGGCGCACACCTATATGGCGACAGCGACCGCGGTGCTGTCGGTCGGGGCCATTCCCGTCATCGTCGACATCGACGAGAGCCTGACCATCGATCCCATCGCCCTGCGCGATGCCATCGGGCCGCGCACCAGGGCGGTCATCCCGGTGCATATGTGGGGCGCGGCCTGCAACATGAATGCGATCATGGACATTGCTGCCAAGCGCGGCTTGCTGGTGCTGGAGGATGTCTGCCAAGGCATCGGCGGCGGCTATGAGGGCCGCAAGCTCGGCTCGATCGGCCATGCCGGCGCCTATTCCTTCAACTACTTCAAGAACATGACCTCGGGCGAGGGCGGCGGTATCGCCACCAGCGACCCGAAAGTGGCGGAGCGGGCGCGCTGCGCCATCGACCCTTGCCATTTCTACTGGCAGGGCAGAAGCGACAGCATCAAACCCTTCGCCGGCATCGGCGCGCGTGCTTCCGAACTGATGGGGGCGATGCTCAACGTCCAACTCGACCGGCTGGACGGCATCATCGAGGCGATGCGGGTCGAGAAGAAGACGGTGCTGGCCGGTACCCGCCACCTTAGCAATCTTGGGCTGACGCCGTCGCCGATGAACAGCGCGGACGACGATTGTGCCGCACAGGTGATGTACCTGCTGCCGAGCGAGCAGGCGGCGCAGACTTTTTCGAAGACCATTCCGAGCGTCGTTGCCGGCAAGACCGGCCGTCACAATTTCACCCAGTGGGACCAGGTGCTGATGCATGAAGGCGCGCATCATCCGGCGCTCAATCCTTACGCACTGCCCGAGAACCAGGGCCTGCGGCTGGATTATTCCGACGACCTCGGCAAGCGCTCTCTCGACATCCTCAACCGCACCGTGATGGTCGCCATGAACCCGGCGCACAGCGATACCGACATTCAGGACATGATCCACAACATCGACGCGGCGGCGCGGGTGGCGCTGGAGAATGCTTCGCTCGATGATATCGAATTGCGCAAGGCGGCACCGGTTGATCTGCAGAAGTTCGACAGTGTGAACTAGACCAGATCCGGCGCGGTTTGCTACCCTGCGGTCGAGTTCCTTGCCCGGTGGCCGGCCGAGGATTCCGGCCGGCATAACCGGCCGCCAAAAAATCCGCAGGCCCGTGTCGGATAGGCCGGGCTCCGCTCGTCCTAGGGGGCATCGATCACCAACACGGAGGATTAACGATATGCCCGGCACCGTACGGCTGCACCGCGTTCTGACAACCAGCTCGGAGAAAGTCTACCGCGCGTTCCTTGAAGCGGATGCACTTGCGAAATGGCTTCCGCCGAACGGCTTCACCTGCACGGTTCATCACTTCGAGGCGAAAGTCGGCGGTGCGTTCAAAATGTCCTTCCGCAACTTCACCACCGGCGACAGCCACTCGTTCGGCGGCGAATATGTCGAGCTCGTGCCCAATGAGCGACTGCGTTACACCGACCGGTTCGACGACCCCAACCTGGCCGGCGAGATCGAGGTGACCGTGACATTGAAGAAAGTGTCGGTCGGCACCGAAGTGAATATCACGCAGGCAGGTATCCCAGACGCCATCCCGGTTGAGGCCTGCTATCTCGGCTGGCAGGAGTCGCTGCGAAATCTGGCGAAGCTCGTTGAACCCGAGATCAACCAGTAAGGTAAAGCGCTGCGCTGGCGGGTTGGCGTCGCTAACCGGAAACCCAGGGATGACGCCGGTCTTCCCACCCAACATGCGCCGGGGCCGGAAAGGCGGGATCGGCGAAGCAGCCGACCGCGACGGCGATCCATTCAGGCTTTCGCTCGGGCTCCCAGAAGACGCTCGAGCCGCAGCCCGGGCAGAAATGGAAAGTGATATGGTGGCCGCTCCGAGCTGATCGCCTGTAGGTACTGGCGTCGCCTTCGGCTTCTACCTTGTCGCGCGCAAAGAAGGCGGCGACGCCGTATGTGCTGCCGGTCCGTTTCTGGCAGTCGAGGCAGTGGCACTGTGCGACCAGCTGCGGCTCTCCGTTACAGGAGATCCTCAGTTGCCCGCAGGCACAGGATGCGGTTCTCATGGCAATCCTCATGGTTCAGATGAATGCGTTGCCCGCCAATACCGGCGGTGGGCATGCTTCTGGTTTTCGGGGAGGTTCGGCCTTGGGAAGCGCGCTTTGCGCGAACGCCGAAAACAAGGACCGACGCCCCATATTCCTAATCACTGCGGGCGACCGACTCAACCCCGCGGTGAACGAGATGGAGAGCCTGGCTCTAGCTTCTATCCAATCTTAGGAACGCGGCGCGCAACGCCAGAACGGCGCGCAGGATCTGACGTTCGTCCATCGCCGCATAGCCGAGCAGCAGGCCGTGCTCGGGCTCAGTGGAATGATAGTTGATGGAGATGCCCTGAACGTCGAGCCCCTCCTTGAGGGCGGCGGCGACCACGTCGCTGTCCTTATAGGGCCTGACGAAGCTCGCCAGCAGCTGCATGCCGGAATCGTTTTCCGTGACGATCAGCCATTCGGCCAGATGCTCCTGGCACAGCTTGACGAAGTTCGCCTGCCGGCGCGCGTAGAGCCGGCGCATGCGCTTGAGGTGCGTGGCGAAATAGCCCTGCATGATGAAGTCGTTGACCGTTGCCTGCAGGATCAGCGGCGCGAACTGGCCGGTGATGCTCACCGCCCGGTCGAACGGAACCGACAATTCGCGCGGCACGATCAGATAACCGATGCGCAGCGCCGGAATCAGCGTCTTGCCGAAGCTGCCGATATAGACGACGCGGTCGGCATGGTCGAGCCCGCGCAGCGCCGGCACCGGCCGGCCGCGGAACCGGTATTCGCCGTCATAGTCATCCTCGACGATCCAGGCGCCGTTGCGTTCGGCGATGTCGAGCAGCTGCAACCGCTCCTCGATGCGCATGATGGTGCCGAACGGCCATTGGCAGGATGGCGTCACATAGATTAGCCGCGGCGGCGGCAGCTCCGGATCGGCAAGATGCCAGCCGCGCCGGTCGACCTTCAACGGTGCCAGCTTGGCGCCGCTGGCGAGAAAGGCGCTTTTGGCGCCGAGATAGCCGGGCTCTTCCATCCAGACATGGTCGCCTTCGTCCATCAGCACGCGCGAGACCAGATCGAGCGCTGCCTGCGCACCGGTGACGATGATCACCTGGTCGGCGGTGCAACTGATGCCGCGCGACAGGCCGATGGTCGAGGCAATGGCCTGGCGCAGGCCGGGGTGACCGGCAAAGGAGAGATAACCAAGCAGACTATCGTCGCGGCTGCGTGCATTGCGCACCAGAAGGCTTGACCAGATGGTGAACGGAAACGATGCCGTTTCAGGCACGCCGGGATGGAAATTGATGACGCCGGCATTACGCGGCGGTTGCGGGCCGTTGACGATGGTCTGACCGCGCCGCGACAGCTTTTGCGGCGCTGCCAGTCCGGCGCGCAGGGATGCCAAGGGGCGGTTCTGCTGGATCGGCGCCACCCAGGTGCCCGATCCGGCACGCGCCTCGATAAAACCTTCGGCAAGGAGCTGGTCATAGGCGGCGATGACCGTGTTGCGCCCGACCTTCAGATCTTCGGCCAGCGAGCGCGTCGACGGCAGCAGCGTGTTCTGCGGGATCTGGCCGTCAAGAATGAAGCGTCGCAAGGCGCCGTAGATCTGACGATGCATCGGTTCTTCCGAAGCGCGGTCGACCGACATGATGTCGAGGGAAAGGCGCATGTGGTCGGGCAAGGCACTATCCCCCGACGAACCGGGCGGCGCGGGCGATCTTTTCCTCGTTGAGCCGGCAGACGGTGTCGAGCACCAGCCGCCTGGTTTCGGGACGGATCTCGCGGCTGTTCTTCAGCGCGCGATGCACGGTGGCGGCGCCAAGTTCCGCCTTCTCGGCAATCTCGCGGATGGTGCAAAGCCGTTCCATGCCAAGCGCAGCTTCGAAAGCCATATCGCTCCTCCTCGGTTGCATCAAGGCACGGCTTCCGGTCGGCCTCAAGCTTGAAAGTCGGGGTTTGCAATCCAGAGCCGGGATTCTGCGATCCGCGCCGCGCAGGGAGCAAGGCGGCGCGGATCGCCGGGCGCTTTCGCGTCGCTAACCCCATCGCGGCGCGCGCTCATCGTGTCCCCCGGCTCGCAAATGCGGGCCGGTCAGTTTGCCTGCCGCGTCGCCACTTCGAAGCCGGCCTCGCGGGCGGTGGCGAGCAGCGAGAAATAGCCCTTGCTGGCATAGGTCAGCGGATGCGCCTTGGCCGGATCCTGCTCGGCCTCGACAACGAGCCAACCTTCATAGCCGCGCGCGGCGAGGGGCTTCAGCAATGACAGGAAATCGACCGAGCCGTCGCCGGGCACGGTAAAAATGCCGTCCATTACCGCCGCCATGAAGCTCATGTCCTCGCGGCGTGCCCGTTTCAGCATCGCCCTGCGAACATCCTTGCAATGGAAATGCACGATACGGTCGAGATGCCGTTGCAGCAGCGATTGCGGGTCGCCGCCCGAAAACAGGCAGTGGCCGGTATCGAACAAAAGGCCGACGCTTCGGCCCGTCGCCGCCATCAGCCTGTCGACTTCATCGTCCGTCTCGACGATGGTGCCCATGTGGTGGTGGAAGGCCATGCCGACCCCGAATGCGGCCATGCGGTCGGCGAGGGCGGTCAGTTTCTCGCCATAGGACGGCCAGTCCCTGTCGGCGAGGCGCGGACGCTCGGAGATCGGTGCGAAAATGCCGTCATGGCGACCGCGCGAGGTGTCGGCGTAGACGACGATCCTGGCGCCAAGGTCGCGCAACAGCTGAAGATGTGGGGTGATCGCCGCGAATTCCTCGTCGACCGTGCGGTCGAGAATGCGGCCATCATACCAGCCGGAGACGAGTTCCGGGCCATAGGAAGACAGGAGCGGCCCAAGCACTTCAGCCTGGCGCGGAAATTTGCCGCCGAGTTCGGTGCCGCGGTAGCCGGCCAGCGCCGTTTCCGACAGGCAGGTCTCCAAGGACGTATCCCCGCCAAGCGCCGGAACGTCGTCATTGCTCCAGGTGATGGGATTGATGCCGATCTTGACCGTCATGACGCCAGGCTTTTGCGGGCTTGGGAATACAAGCCGAGCCTGCAGACTGGCGACAAAGAGGCCCTGTCACTAGGTCCAGTTCAGCCGAATTTGGCAGAACCAATTAATGGAGACCGACCCTAATCTTCCTTTGGGCGGCCAAAAAGGGCGCGCAGCTCGTCTTTGGCGTCCTCCAGCACTTTCTTCTGCGCCGCCGGCAGGTTCTTGCCGGCGCGGTTGATGTAGAAATTCAGCATCGACATGGCGGATTGAAACGGCCCTGCCTTGCGTCGGTCGCTGTGCTCGGCCGATCGCTTCAAAGAGGCGGCGATCTTCTTGGGATCGTGGGATTCGAAGATGTGTTCCTCGAGGTCCAGCGCGTCGCTGTGCCCGGTGACGTCGGCGGACCATTTCCGTTGCGCGGTCATGGCAAACTCCTTCCACTAGGTCGTTGCCGGAAAACGCCTTATGGCGCACCCCTGTTCCACTTCGGCCCGAATCCCTGGAGCCACGGATTTGCCTGTCGTGGCGCTGCTCGGCGATGCGAATGCGCCGATAGTGGTCAGAACCGCCGATTCAAGAACTGCGGACAGGAAACGCTCTTGACCCCAATCGTCTCAAGCCAGGCAGGAAGTTCCGGCATCGACAGTGCCTATGCCTGGATACGGCTGGGCATCTCGATGCTGCTGGCAACGATCGGCGGGGTCGGCATGTGGGCGGTGGTCGTGGTGCTGCCTGCCGTGCAGGCAGAATTCGGCGTCGACCGCGCCGCTGCCTCGATGCCCTACACCGCGACCATGGTCGGCTTTGCCGCCGGTAATGTGCTGTTCGGCCGCGCCATCGACCGCATGGGGTATTGGATCCCGGCGCTGATTGCCGCGATTACACTTGGCGCCGGCTTCCTGCTGGCGTCGCTGACCAGTTCGATCCTGCAGTTCACCCTCGTCCAGGGCCTGTTGATCGGCGTTGGCTCGTCGGCGATCTTCGGGCCGCTGATCGCCGACATCTCGCACTGGTTCAACCGGCGCCGCGGCGTCGCGGTGACTGCTGCCGCATCCGGCAACTATCTCGCCGGAGCGATCTGGCCGACGGCGATGCCCTATGTCATGCAGGCGCAAGGCTGGCGCTTCACCTATGCCGCGATCGGCGTTGTCTGCCTGGTCACCATGGTGCCCTTGATCCTGCTGCTCCGGCGCGGCGCATCGCCCCAGGCGGCTCCGGGATCGCCGGGCAGCCGCGTGGTTCAGCCGATCTCCCTGTCGCCGGCCGCCTTGCAGGCGCTGCTCATCGTGGCCGGGCTCGGCTGCTGCGTGGCGATGTCGATGCCGCAAGTCCATATCGTCGCCTATTGCATTGATCTCGGCTACGGCGTGGCGCATGGCGCCGATATGCTGTCGATCATGCTGGCGGCGGGCGTCGTCAGCCGGCTTGGCTCGGGTTTCCTTGCCGATCGCATCGGCGGTGTGAAAACCCTGCTGATCGGCTCGGTGCTGCAATGCCTGTCGCTGTTGTTCTATATCCCGTTCGACGGGCTTGCCTCGCTTTATGTCGTCTCGCTGGTTTTCGGCCTGTCGCAAGGCGGCATCGTGCCCTGTTATGCGATCATCGTGCGCGAATATATGCCAGCCAAGGAAGCTGGCCAGCGCGTCGGCATCGTCATGATGGCGACCATCTTCGGCATGGCGATCGGCGGCTGGATGTCGGGCTGGATCTACGATCTGACCGGCTCCTATGCCGCCGCGTTCCTCAACGGCATTGCCTGGAACCTGCTGAATATTTTGGCCATGGTGCTGCTGCTGTGGAAGGCCCGGCGCAGCGCTGCTGTGGCGGCCTGAAGCACAGCGGTACGGATACAGTCTCTCCGGCCGTCGCTTGACAACAGCCGAAGGCTGCGCGACGCCAGACAAGGTGTGGCAACGGGCCAGTTTGGCATGGCAGCAGTTTCAAAAACGCTGAACATCGTTTCACGGTCGCGTGTGGGCGGTTGCCCGGCGTCCGGACGAGTACGGTGATCAAGCCGCGCTCACGCCGCGGCGGCGGCCGCCCGACCATCGCCGACGTCGCCCGCAAGGCCGGCGTCGGCGCCATTACCGTATCGCGCGCCCTGCGTGAGCCGGGGCGTGTCTCGGAAGATCTGCGCCGCCAGATCGAGTCGGCCGTGAACGAGCTCGGCTATGTGCCCGACCCGAATGCGCGGGCGCTGGCTTCGGCGCGCGCCGAGGTCTTTGGCGTTCTGGTGCCGTCGCTTACCAACAACGTCTTTGCCGAAGTGGTGCGCGGCATCTACGACAGCCTGTCGGACGGCCCTTTCCGGATTCAGCTCGGCAACACCCACTATTCCGGCCTTGAGGAAGAGCGGCTGCTGCAGGTGTTTGGCCCGCAACGCCCGGCGGCGCTGATCGTGGCCGGCATCGACCAAACGCCGGCCTCGCGAAAACTGCTGGAAACGGCAGGCTGTCCGGTGGTGCAGGTGATGGAGACCGGGCCCGATCTGGTCGACATGATGGTCGGTTTCTCACATTTCGAGGGCGGCAAGGCGGCTGCGGAACATCTGATCGAGGCAGGCTATCGCCGGATCGGCTTCATCGGTGCGCGCATGGATCCGCGTTCGCAGCGGCGGCTCGCCGGCTATCGCGCGGCGATGGAGGCGGCCGGCCTGTTCGATCCGAGGCTCACCACCACGACGCCGGTGCCCTCCAGCGTCACCCTCGGCCGCGAATTGTTCCGCGACGCGCTGGCCAAGGTGCCGAGCCTCGATGGGGTGTTCTGTAACAATGACGATATCGCCCTTGGCGTGCTGTTCGAATGCCACCGCGCTTCGATCGCCGTGCCGAAGACGATCGGCGTCGTCGGCTTCAACGATCTCGACATGATGGAGGTGGCGTTTCCGTCGGTCACCAGCGTTCGGACGTATCGCTACGAGATCGGCCGGCGGGCGGTCGCCATGGCGCTTGCGGCGATCGAAGGCAACAGGCCGGAACAGCGGGTCGTCGACCTCGGCTTCGAACTCAAGCGGCGTGAAAGCACGGCGCGCTGAAAGCTCGAAAAAAGGGTCCGGCGATCCGGTAGTACTCGAGCACCATCGCGATGCGCCGGAGGTGTTCGAGGAACTGAGTAGGTCTCGGACACCTACGCAGGCCAGGGTCCATGAACATCTGGGCGACTTCCTATGGGAAAATCCGGAGGCCGAACCGCTTCATTGAGGCGCATGGTTCTCCAGACGGCAAGGTCGTTCTTGGCCCAGTTCTCCACAATCTGGCGGTCTTCATCGGAAAGAAGGAGCGCAAGGCTCGCCAGTACATCGAATACGCCAGCTGAGTAGCCACGGCGGTACATGTGTTCCAGTTTTGGATCAATATGTCCTTCCATCATTGGCTCCCCACATCCAGCGTTGTTCTGCGCAAAGCGACGAAACAGTAATGCGTTTCATAGACGCTGTCGCCGTTTTGGATGCAACGGATCGACGGGTGGCGCAGGTGTCGTCGCGACCTCGGCTTCGAACTCAAGCGGCGTGAAAGCACGGCACGCTGAAGCGCGCTTCAACGCAATGGCGCTTTACACTACGTCATGGTAGCGCTACCAGTTATCGCCGGGCGGTACTTCGCTCAGAAGATGGGGGCTGTTTATTATACATAAGCGACAGCTCATGCTTGTTTATTATGTATAATATGATAGTTTTTGCGGGACTAGCCGGGCAGCAAAGGAGGGGATCGGGTCGGCATTCGGCCACCTGAACGCGCGACGGGTACGGCGGGAGGTGCCGGGCCGGAAAAGCGCAAATTCATCGGCGTAACAACAAACAAAACTGCAACTGGGAGGAATATCGATGATCAAGTCACTCGTTGGCGGTATCGTTGCCGCCACTGCTTTCGTCATGCTGAGCTCGTCGGCGATCGCCGATCCTGAAATCGTCAAGGGGCCATCGGCCGAGCCTGACTGCTTCGCGCCCTGGTCGGCCGATACGCAGTTCTTCAAGTTCCCCAAGAAAGACGGCCCGTACCGCATCGCTCTGGCCAACGGCTATATCGCCAACACATGGCGCATCCAGATGGTGCAGACGGCAAAGGCCTATGCAGCGCAGCCGGACGTCGCGGCCAAGCTCAAGGAATTCAAGGTGGTCTCGACCGGCGAAGACGTGCCGGCGCAGATTTCGGCGATCAACAATTTCATCGATTCCGGCTATGACGCGATTGTCGTCAACGCCCAGAACCCGACCGCATTCGGTCCTGTCATCAAACGGGCCAAGGAAGCCGGCGTGGTGCTGGTCGCCTTCGACAACATCCTCGACACCAAGGATGCCATCAACGTCAATGTCGACCAGAAAGGCCTTGGCGAATTGTGGGGCAACTGGCTGGTCAAGCACGTGCCGAACGGCGGCAAGGTGCTGGAAGTGCGCGGCGTCGCCGGCACATCCGTCGATACCGACCGCCATAACGGCATCCACGAGGTTCTCGACGCTTCCGGCAAGAAATGGGATGTCACCGAGGTCGTCGGCAAGTGGGATGACGGCGTTGCGCAAAAGGCTACGGCCGATGCCATTGCCACCAACGGCCCCTTCGACGGCATTACCGGACAGGGCGGCGATACCGGCATCGTGCAGGCGATGATCGATGCCAAGCATCCGTTCGTGCCGTTCGGCGGCGAGACGGAGAACGGCTTCCGCAAATTCTGCGCCAAGTTCGCCGCTGACGGCCTGAAATGCTCGTCGGCCGGCACCGGCCCGGCGCAGGTCGCGGTTGCCATCAAGACGGCGATTGCAGCACTTGAAGGCCAGGTCGTGCCGCAAGCGGTCAAGCTGCCGCTGGCGATCGTCGAGGATCCGAACTTCAAGGCAGGCCAGGACTACTTCCCCGACCAATCCGACAATTTCTTCGTCGGCAATTCCTTCCCGACCTGCGGCATCAATTTCACGGCGCAGGAAATCATGGGCCAGAGCAAGGAAAACCAGTAAACTCCGACAGCCCGACATCCTGATTGCCAAGCGCCTGGGGAGGGCCGATGGACGGTGCGGTTCCGCTCTTCCGCATGGAAGGCATATCCAAGCGCTATGGCGGCGTGCGGGCGCTGGAGAAGGCCGAACTGTCGGTCACTCCAGGCAGCATCCACGCCATTCTCGGCGAGAACGGCGCCGGCAAATCGACGCTGATCAAGGTCATGGCGGGGGTCGTCGCGCCCGACGAGGGCCGCATGATGCTGGACGGAAGCGAAGTTACCTTCGCTTCGCCGGCCGCTGCCAACCAGGCCGGCATCGTCTGCATCTTCCAGGAACTGTCGCTCGTCCCCGAACTCAGCGTTGCCGACAACATCGTCATTTCCGATCCGCCGAAGCGTTTCGGCATGATCGACCGCAAGGCGCAGCGCCGCATCGCCGAAGAAGCCCTGGCTCGCGCCGGCGCTTCCGATATCCATCCGCTGGCGCTGGTCAAGGATCTTCCCCTTTCAAGAAGGCAGATGGTCGAGATCGCCAAGGCACTGGCGCGCAAGCCACGCATCCTGATCCTCGACGAGGCGACCTCGGCGCTGACCGCGGCCGACGTCGCCAGAGTTTTCGCCGTGTTGAAGCGGCTGCGTTCGGAAGGGCTGGCGCTGCTCTATATATCGCACCGCATGAACGAGATCGCCGAGTTGGCCGACCAGTGCACGGTGTTCCGCAATGGCCGCAATGTCGCCAGCTACGCGGCCGGTACAAAAAGCGACAACGAGGTCGTCGAACTGATGATCGGGCGCGAATACAGCCACGTCTTTCCGCCCAAGCCCGCGCGGGCGGCTGCCGCAGCCACGCCGGTTCTGGAGGCGCGCAGCCTGTCCTGGACGGATCGGCTGCACGATGTCTCGCTATCGGTCGGGGCGGGCGAGGTGGTCGGGCTTGGCGGCCTCGACGGCCAAGGCCAGCGCGAATTGCTGCTCGCCTTCTTCGGTGTGCTGCGTGGCCTGTCGGGCCAGATCCTGATCGACGGCAGGCCGGTGGCGATCGCCAGCCCGGCCGCGGCGCGCGATGACCGGATCGGCATGGCGCTGATCCCGGAGGACCGCAAGACCGAGGGGCTGATGCTGCCGATGACGGTGCGCGAAAACCTCTCATTCGCTGCCCTCGACCGGCTGTCCAGGGCCGGCATCATCGATCGCGCCGCCGAGCAGCGGCTGATCGACGATATGGTGGGTCTCCTGGCGATCAAGACCGCCGGCCTCGACATTCCGGTCGGCGCGCTATCCGGTGGCAACCAGCAGAAGGTCGTCATCGCCAAATGGCTGATGCGGCAGCCGCGCATCATCCTGCTCAACGATCCGACGCGCGGCATCGATGTCGGCACCAAGCAGGAGCTTTACCAGTTGATGCGCAAGCTTGCCGACCAGGGTGCGGCGATCCTCTTCTATTCGACCGACTATGACGAGCTGATCGGCTGCTGCGACCGCGTGCTGGTGCTCTATGACGGCGCGGTCAAGCGCGAACTGGTCGGCGCCGAAATCACCGAGCGGGCGCTGATCGCCAGCGCGCTCAACATTCACGAAGAGATGCCAAAGCAAGGAGCGGACGCGTGAAGGATTGGCGCTACTGGCTTGCCGAACAGCGCGGAACGCTGCTGGCGTTCGGCATCTTCGTCGTCATGTTCGTCATCTACACCTCGAACCATCCGGCGGGCTTCACCGCCAATGTCGTGCAGACGGCCTCGAACAAGGGCGTGCTGCTCGCCTTCGTCGCCATGGCGCAAACGCTGGTGGTGATCACCGCCGGCATCGATCTTTCGGTCGGGATGATCTTCACCCTGACCAACTGCCTGGCGTCGTGGCTGGTCGTCGGCACCGGCATCGAGACCGCCGTCGGCGTCATCGCCGTGCTCGGCACCGGGCTGCTGTGCGGGGCAATCAACGGCGCCATCGTCATCTATGGACGCCTGCAGCCGATCGTCGCCACTATCGCCACCGGTGCGGTCTATTTCGGCATTGCGCTGCTGCTTCGGCCGTTTCCGGGCGGCTCGGTCAATGAGGGGCTCGCCGATGCGCTGACCGGGCGCCTGCTTGGTATTGTGCCGGCGAGCCTGGTGGCGCTGCTGGCGGTCGTGCTTGTCGTCTGGGTGCCGTTCAGCCGGTCGGTGCTCGGCCGCGCCGCTTATGCGGCCGGCTCCTCGGAGATGGCGGCCTACATGTCCGGCGTGCCGATCCGGCGTGGAAAGTTCGCCGCCTATGCGCTTGCCGGTCTGCTTGCCGCGATCGGCGGGCTGTTCCTGACGTTCTTCACCTATACCGGTGATGCGGCCTATGCCAGCGGCAACGCCTATACGCTGTTTTCGATTGCCGCGGTCGTGCTTGGCGGCGTGTCGCTGTTCGGCGGCAAGGGCAGCGCCATCGGCGCGATCTTCGGCGCGCTTGCCTTCCGCACCATCGGCGACCTGCTGTTCGTCTTCGATTTCGATCCGCTCTGGCAGCCCCTGTTCCAGGGCGTCATTCTGCTGATCGCGGTCAGCCTCGGCGCCTTCGCCCTGTTTCGGGTCCGCAATCGGCTGGAGTGGTTCCTGTGAGCGAAACGACTGTGAGTGGTCTCGCCGGCCGCATGCCGAAATTCCTCCGCCGCGCCGACCCGGCGGTGCTGACGGCGTTCGCCTGTATCGTGCTGCTGCTGTTCCTCGGCAGCCTCTATTCGCGCAGCTTCCTGTCGCCTGAATACCTTTTGCAGCAGCTCAAGGTGGCGTCGTTTCTTGGCGTCATCGCGACCGGCATGATGCTGGTCATCCTGCTCGGCCAGATCGACCTGTCGGTGCCCTGGTCGGTGGCGGCCGGCGCGATGATGGCCTGTGCCGCGGCCGCATACGGCCCGGTCGGCGTGGCGCTTGCCATTCCGTTCGGCATCTTCTGCGGTGTTCTGATCGGCATCGTCAACGGCATCGGCGTCGCCTATCTGCGCATTCCCTCGATGATCATCACGCTTGCCACCAACGCCGTCGCGCAGGGGCTGATGGTGGTCTACACGGGCGGTTTCTCGCCGCAGGATTCGGCGACCGGTGCGATGCGCTATCTGGCGACCGGCTTTGCCGTTCCTGCCGTGCCCAACGCCGTCCTCATCTGGGCGCTGATCGGCGCCGCAATGGTGTTCGTGCTGACCCGCACCGGCTTCGGCCGCACCGTCTATGGCATCGGCAATCGCGAGCGCGCAGCCTATCTTTCCGGCATCGATACAAGGCGCGTGGTGATGATCGCCTTTGCGGTTTCGGGCGGGCTCTCCGCCTTCGGCGGCGTGCTGTTGGCCGGCTATGCCTCCAAGGCGGCACAGTCGATGGGCGACGCCTATCTGCTGCCGTCGATCGCCGCGGTGGTGCTCGGCGGCACGTCGATCCTCGGTGGGCGCGGCTCCTATCTCGGCACAGTCGCCGGGGCAATCCTGATCACGCTTCTGCAGTCCATTCTCTCTGTCATGCAGATGCCGGAGGCGGGACGGCAGATCATCTACGGCGTCGTCATCGTCGCCATGCTGCTGCTCTATGGCCGCGCGCCGGCAAGCCGCTGACCTGCATGACCGGTAAAGACGTGGCATATAAGCCGGCGAGCACTGTTCGAACGGTACCCGCCATCGTGGTGATGGGCGTTGCCGGCTGCGGCAAGTCGGTTGTCGGCGAAGCGCTTGCAGCGGCATTGGGCGCCGTCTTTATCGAAGGCGACAGGCTGCATCCGCCCGAAAACGTCGCGCGCATGGCGAGCGGCCAGCCGCTCACCGACGCGCTGCGCGAAGGCTGGCTCGACGCGATCGGCCAGCGGATGGCCGCGTCGGTCGCAAGCCGGCAAGGTGTAGTCGCCGCCTGCTCGGCGCTGAAGCGCAGCTACCGCGATCGCCTGCGCGGCTTTTGCCCGGATATCGTTTTCGTTTACCTGGAGATCGACCCGGCAACAGCAAAACAGCGCGTCGGCAATCGCAAGGGTCATTTCATGCCGGCAAGCCTGGTCGACAGCCAGTTCGCCACGCTCGAGGCGCCAGCGGCGGACGAGGCGGCAATGGCCCTGGATGGCACGCGTCCGGTCGCCGACACCGTCGCGACTGCCTTGAGCCTGCTCGCGCGCTAGATTTGCGACGTCAGTTCGACTGGGAAATCGTCATTGTCGGCGTCGCGCATGGCCGCGAGGCTGCGGTTGTCCAGCACCTCGGCGATCGCCTGCCGGACCTCCAGCATCATGTGCCGAACCTGGCAGGTCGCCTCGTCGCAATCCTCGCAGCGCTGGTATTGGGTGCGGCTGGCGCAAGGGATCGGCGCCAGCGGCCCGTCGAGGACACGCACGACATGGCCGATCTTGATCTCGGAAGCCGGCCGGGCAAGGCGGTAACCGCCTTCCTTGCCCTTGCGGCTCTGGACGAAGCCGGCGTTACGCAACTCGCCCAGGATGGCATCCAGGAATTTCTTGGGGATGTTATTGGCGACCGCAATGTCGTTGACGAATGCGAGCTGGCCGACCGGCAGGCCCGACAGATGCACGAGGGCCTTGAGGCCGTATTTGCCTTTTTTGGTAAGCATGCCCCGAGTCAACCCATGAAGCCCCAACCACCTGCGTCTGGCGGCTGTTTGTGTGCAAATCATGACGGTTTGATCACGCGAAGCCGTTCGCGAAAACAAGCCGTCCGTTCTCACGGTAGGCACAAACGCGTTGATTCTTTGTAACGTTTTGGACGGAATGCGCCCGGAAAGTGCCAGAAATCACCTTTCGCGGCGCGAAAGCAAAGAAGCCGGCAAAGCCGGCTTCTGTCAAAGTTGGAACATCGCCTCAGCGGCTGCCATAAGTCTGGTCGAGCAGGCCGCCCGCTGCAAAGTGCTCGGCCTGGACCTTGGCCCAGCCGCCGAAGACCTCCTCCACCGTCAGCAGGCGGACATCGGGAAACTCAGCCTTATATTTGGCGGCGACCGCCGCGTCCCGGGCCCGCAGGCCGTTGCGGGCGGCGATGTCCTGGCCCTCCGGTGTATAGAGGAAGTCGAGATAGGTCTTGGCGAGATCGCGCGTGCCATGCTCGTCTGCAACGGTGTCGACGATCGCCACCGGAAATTCCGCCAACAGGCTGACCGAAGGCGTTACCTGCTCGAACTTGTCCTCGCCATACTCCTTGCGGACGCCGCGCGTTTCCGACTCGAAGGTGATGAGTACGTCGCCGATTTCGCGCTGCACGAAAGTGGTGGTCGCGGCGCGCCCGCCGCTGTCGAACACCGGCACGTTGTTGAACAGCTTTGTCACGAACTCCTTCACCTTGGCATCGTCGCCCTTGAAGGCTTCCTTGGCGTAGGCGGTGGCCGCGAGATAGGTGTAGCGCGCATTGCCCGATGTTTTCGGATTAGGGAAGATCACCTGGACGTCGTCGCGCACGAGATCGTTCCAATCCTTGATGTGCTTCGGATTGCCAGCGCGCACCAGGAAGGAGGGCAGCGAATAGAAAGGCGAGGCGTTGTCCGGAAAGTCCTTCTGCCAGTCGGCGGAGATGAGGCCCTTCTTGACCAGGAAGTCGATGTCGATGACCTGGTTGAACGTGACCACGTCGGCGCCGAGGCCTTCGGCGATGGCGCGTGCTTGTGCCGAGGTTCCGGCATGCGACTGATCGATGGTGACGCCGGGGTGGCCGGCGACGAACGCCTTGTTGACCTGCGCAAACAGTTCGCGCCCGACATCATAGGAAGCATTGAGCAATTTGTCGGCCGACCAGGCTTGGGAGGATGCGAGGAAGAGGCCGGCCAACGTGGCGATGCCAAGCAAAAATCGCTTCATGAAAACAGGCTCCAATGCCATGAGCTTAATGCCGGACCATAGCGGCAAGGCATCGTGCGCGACGAGGCACGCAGAGCGGCCGCTCCACGTTGTCGATAGAAGAAATATTCCCGCTGTGGGCGATTTCTGGTTTTTTCTTTCAAGCAGAGTCTCAGGACAGCTTGGCAGCGGCGCCGATGCCGTCGGCGTGCACGATGGTTCCCGGCCGGCCAACGCGGTGCAAGGCGATTGCATCGCCGCCCTGTCTGGCATATACAAATAGTATATACAAGGGAGCTGTTGTCATGTCTCAACACCGCCATTCAACAACCCCGCCGAAGGAGGCGAAGCTGTTTCGTAACAATCGCAGCCAGGCGGTGCGCATTCCCGTGGAGTTCGAACTTCCCGGCGAAAAGGTCTTGATCAGCCGTGAAGGCGACCGCCTGATCATCGAGCCGGTCCGCAAACCTGGCCTCACCGCACTGCTCGCGCAATGGGCGAAAGAGCCGCCGCCCGGTGCCGAGGAAGACTTTCCCGAAGTCGAGGATATGCCTGTCAAATCCGAGGAATTTTTTTGATGCGGTTCATGCTGGACACGAACATTGTCAGCGACATGATCCGAAATCCGGCCGGGAAAGCCGCAAGCGCTGTCCTGCGCGTGGGAGACGCCGCCGTGTGTACCAGCATCGTGGTCGCGTCGGAACTGCGATATGGCTGCGTCAAGAAAAGATCAGCCAAGTTGCACAAGAAGGTCGAGGAATTGCTGGCTGAGATTCCCGTCTTGCCGCTCGATGTGCCGGTGGATGCCGAGTACGGCGCGATTCGCGCAGAACTGGAAGGCAGGGGCCAGACCATCGGCCAGAATGACCTTTTTATTGCTGCCCACGCCCGTGCGCTTGGAACTACCCTGGTGACCGCCAACACCGGGGAGTTCAACCGGATCAAAGGCCTGAAGGTCGAGAACTGGCTGGTGTAGCGCCTGATAGAGGATCAAGCAGCCGGAAAAAGCTTCCAGCGCCGCGGCCTGAAAGCCACGCGACTTTTCTGCGCCGCCGGATGATCGACGGGCAATTCGATCTCGACCCGCTGACGTTCGCCGCCGATTTCGAGCTCGACCCGCCTGGTGCCGGCGACGCGGCGGCTGGCGGCGACCGTGCCGGCGATGCAGCCGTTGCATTCTTCCACCAGATCGACATCGTGCGGGCGGAAGAACAGCGTCGCTTCGCCTTGCGGTGCGTGCGGCGCGGAAAGCCCGATCGGCCGGTCGGCGATCCAGACCTGGCCGTCCTCGACCTTGACCGGAAGCGAACTCGATTCGCCGATGAAGCCGTAGACGAAGGGAGAGTTCGGCGTGTCGTAGATCTCGTCGGCGGTGCCGACCTGCTCGATGCGGCCCTGGCTCATCACCACGACACGGTCGGCAAGCTCCAGCGCCTCTTCCTGGTCATGGGTGACGAAGACCGTGGTGTGGCCGGTGGCGTCGTGGATGTCGCGCAGCCAGCGACGCAGTTCGCGGCGCACCTGCGCATCGAGCGCGCCGAACGGCTCGTCGAGCAAAAGCACGGCCGGTTCGATCGCCATGGCGCGGGCCAGCGCCACGCGCTGGCGCTGGCCGCCCGAAAGCTGTGCCGGATAGCGTTTTTCCAGACCGGAAAGCTGAACGAGGTTGAGGAGTTCCGAGGCGCGGCGTCGGATTTCCTTCGCCGACGGGCGTGACGGCCCGTGCCGGACCTTGAGTCCGAAGCCGATATTGTCGGCGACCGTCATATGGCGAAACAGCGCGTAGTGCTGGAAGACGAAGCCGACATTGCGCTCCTGAATCGACTTTTGGGAGGCATCCTCTTCGCCGAAGAAGATCTTTCCGCGGGTCGGCCGCTCCAATCCGGCAATCAGCCTGAGCAGCGTCGTCTTGCCGGAACCGGACGGTCCCAGCAGGGCGATCAGTTCTCCCGACTTGATGTCGAGCGAAACGTCGTGGAGGGCCGGAAACCGCTCAAACTCCTTGCGCACGTTGGCAACGCGAACTTCCATGCAAATCCCTTTTGTAGTTGATGCATGCCGTTATCCCAAAACCGGTTCCCACTTTTGGGCGACATCAAATCTTTGTTTTATGCATGTCGTTGTCCAAAAACCGCTACACACTTTTGGGCGACATGCATTTGTCAGTGTCCGCGCGTCGCGGCGATCTCGGCGCCGTAGCGCATCTCGAGAAGTGTTTTCAAGACCAGCGTGACGAGCGCCAGGCCGGCAAGCAGCGAAGCGACGGCAAAGGCGGCGGCGGCATTGTACTCGTTATAAAGGATTTCGACATGCAGCGGCATGGTGTTGGTCAGCCCGCGTATGTGGCCCGACACGACCGAGACGGCGCCGAACTCACCCATCGCGCGGGCATTGCACAACAGCACGCCGTAGAGCAATCCCCATTTGACGTTGGGCAACGTCACGTACCAGAACGCCTGCCAGCCATTGGCTCCAAGCGACAGGGCAGCCTCCTCGTCGCCATTGCCCTGTTCCTGCATCAGCGGGATCAATTCGCGGGCGACGAAGGGGAAGGTGACGAAGACGGTGGCCAGCACGATGCCCGGCACGGCAAACAGGATGACGATGCCATGTGCTTTCAGCCAGGCGCCGAGCAGGCCTTGCGCGCCGAACAAGAGCACGTAGACAAGCCCCGAAATGACCGGCGAGACGGAAAAGGGCAGGTCGATGAGTGTGGTCAGGAACGCCTTGCCCTTGAACTCGAACTTGGCGATCGCCCAGGCGGCGGAAATGCCGAAGACGATGTTGAGCGGCACCGAGATCGCCGCGACCAGAAGCGTCAGGCGGATCGCTGAGCGCGTATCCGGTTCGCCTAGCGCCTGTGTGTAGGCCTCGATGCCCTTGGCGAAAGCTTCCTTGAAGACGATGATCAGCGGCAAGAGCAGGAAGATGGCGAGGAACGCAAACGTTACCGCCATCAGCACGGCTTGCGCAGGGCGGCTTTCGGTTACCGCCGCCGAGCGGCTTTCGTGGTGCGGCGCGTAGGATTTGATCTCCGGGTCAGCCATAGCGCTTGCGGCTCCAGGTCTGCACCAGGTTGATAACCAGCAGCATCACGAAGGACAGCGCCAGCATGATCGCCGCGATCGCGGTCGCCGCGGCATAATTATATTCCTCGAGCCGGATGACGATCAGAAGCGGTGCGATCTCGGATTTGTAGGGCAGGTTGCCGGCGATGAAGATAACCGAGCCGTACTCGCCGACGCCGCGCGCGAAGGCCAGCGCGAAACCGGTGACGATGGCCGGTGCCAGTCCGGGAAGCAGAACACGGCTGATGATCTGGAAGCGATTGGCGCCGAGCGTGGCGGCCACTTCCTCTACCTCTTTGTCGATTTCCTCCATGATCGGCTGCACAGTGCGCACGACGAAGGGCAGCCCGATGAAGATCAGCGCGATGACGATGCCGAGCGGCGTATACGCGACCTTGATGCCGAGCGGCGTCAGCAGGCTTCCGATCCAGCCATTCGGTGCGTAAAGCGTGGTCAAAGCGATGCCGGCAACCGCCGTCGGCAGCGCGAAGGGCAGGTCGACCATGGCATCGGCGATGCGGCGGCCTGGAAAGCTGTAGCGCACCAGCACCCACGCGACGATCGTGCCGAAGACGACGTTGACGGCGGCGGCAATGAAGGCGGTGCCGAAGCTGATTTCAAGCGCGTTGATGGTGCGGCGGTCGGTGACGATCGCCCAGAAGTCGGTCCAGCCGAGCGCCGCCGAGCGCCAGATCAGCCCGGACAGGGGAATGAGGATGATGAGGGTGAGGTAGGCAAGCGAGAAGCCGAGCGTCAATCCGAAACCCGGAATGACGCTCGGCTGCCTGAATCGCCACCCCGCCTTGGCGGGTGCTGTGGTCATGTCGTCCTGATCTAAATGCTACTGGGCCGGCTTGTAGATCTGGTCGAATATACCACCATCGCCGAAATGATAAGGCTGTGCTTTCTTCCAGCCGCCAAAAAGCGGGTCGTCGATGGTGACCAGCTTGATCTCAGGCAGCTTGGCCAAGTCCTCCGCCGGCACCAGTTCGGGCTTCGAAGGGCGATAATGGTTTTTGGCGATGAGCGTCTGGCCTTCCTTGGAATAGAGGTAGCTCAGATAGGCTTCGGCAACTTTGCGCGTGCCTTTGGCGTCGACATTGGCGTCGACCACGGCGACCGGCGGCTCGGCCAGGATCGAGGTCGGCGGGTAGACGATATCGAAATTGTCGGCGCCGAACTCGTCGAGCGCCAGATAGGCCTCGTTTTCCCAGGCGAGCAGCACGTCGCCCAGTCCTTTTTGCGCGAAGGTCACGGTGGCGCCGCGCGCACCGGTGTCGAGAACCGGGACATGCGCATAGAGATTGCCGACGAATTCCTTGGTCTTGGCCTCGTCGCCGCCATCCTTGGCGCTGGCATAGGCCCAGGCGGCAAGATAGTTCCAGCGCGCGCCGCCGGAGGTTTTCGGATTGGGCGTGATCACCTGGACATCGTCCTTGACCAGATCGCCCCAATCATGAATGCCCTTGGGGTTTCCCTTGCGGACGAGGAAGATGATCGTCGAGGTGTAGGGCGCCGAATTGTTTTCGAATTTCGTCCGCCAGTCGGGATTGATCTTCTTCGTTTTCGAGACAATGGCGTTGATGTCGCCTTCGAGCGCCAGCGTCACCACGTCGGCGTCGAGCCCGTCGATCACGGCGCGCGCCTGGGCGCCGGATCCGCCATGCGACTGCTGGACGGTGACGGTCTCGCCTGTCTCGGCCTTCCAGTGGGCGACAAAGGCCTCATCGAATTGCTTGTAGAGCTCACGCGTCGGATCATAGGACACGTTGAGAATGGTGGTGTCGGCAAACGCGAAACCGAGCGTGCCGAACTGGACAGATGTGGCGACCAGTGCGCCGAGCAGTTTCCTGAAATGAGGTTTGGTCATTTCCGCCTCCGTTGAACTCGCGCCAATCTACCGAATTGATAGAATTTAGATGCATTCAATGTTGCCTTTTTTGGCCTATTGAAGCAATTTTTCGCCCAGTTTCGGCGATGCGAGAAACTATTTTCCCCGCATGGACCATGATTGCGATCCCGACGCGATTATCTAGAGACGGCTAGCTCTTCGGCAATGGCTGCGTCGCGCCCGAAGGTTGCGGCCGGCTATTCGGCGGTAACGGGAAAGTTGAAGCGCTCTTTTGGAAACGGCTCGTTCTCCAGCGTGAAGTGCCACCATTCGCGGGCGTAATTCTTGAAGCCGCGGGCACGCATCGCCTCGACAAGTCTTTTGCGGTTAGCCGCCGCTTCACTGGCTATCGGTCGGTGAGCCGTTTCGCTCGCTGGATCGAAACAGTCGAAACCCGTGCCGAAATCGAGCGTGTCGGCATCGGTCGCGCCGCAGGCCGGTTTCGGAGCGCTCTTGCGGTCGGCTCGCGCGATCGCGACATCGACCGTCGATCCGCGCGAATGGGTGGACAGTTCGCCGATATAGCCCTTGGCGATGAGATCCGATAGCAGTCGAACACGACCAGCGTCAGTCCTTCGGCGGCAATCGCTTTCTGCACTGCCGAAAGCGCTTGCGCCGCTTGCCTGGTGAGGATGCATACCGGCGCATCGTAGCCGCTTACCTTGCGATGCAGGAAATTCTCGAGGCCGGCATAGCGGATATCCTGCCGGATATTGGGATCGATGTCGGCTAGCCGAACAAAGCCGGCGGGGAGGGTGTCAGCAAAGGCCGAGGAAATACCGGCGCCCGAAAGCAAGACGTAAAACCCAATCCCCTGAATCACCTGCCGGAAATTATTCAAGGGAAACTTTCACTCGACGAAAACCTTCACACTGGCCGCGCGTCCCGCCGCGTCGATCACGGTCAGGGTCGAATAGCCGGCGCCGTCCGGCTGCCAGGTCGCGGTGCGCCGCCGGTCGATGCCGACCAGCGGCTTGCCGTTGGCCAGCCAGCGGAATGGTGCGCGGCCGCCTTGCAGCTTGAGCACCAGCGGCGAGGCGTCGGCCGAGGAAGTGCCGAGATCGACGCGAGCGCCGTCGGGCGGAAAGATGATGGTTGGCGCAGGTTCGGTCGGCGTCGCCTGCACCAGCCCATCGATGCCGGCGCCGAAGCGCGTCAGCGTCACCGGCAGCTCCTCGCGTTTCGGACGCCGGACGCCGGACGGCTGGCTCGGCAGTGGTACGGCGGCCAGGCCGGAACGGACAAAACCTTCGAACAGGATGGGCGCAGCCGAGACATAGCCGGACAGGCCGGGCACCGCACCGGCGTCGGGGCGGCCGACCCAGACGCCGAGCACGTAGCGGCCGTCGAAGCCGACCGACCAGGCGTCGCGATAGCCGTAGGAGGTGCCGGTCTTGTAGGCGATGCCGCGTTGGGCGGCACCCTGGGGAGGCTTGACGCCTGACAGGATGTCGGTGATCTGCCAGGTCGCCTGCCCGTCGAGGATGGTGGTGGTCGAGCGTTCGGCATTCGCCGGCTCGGTGCCGTCATGCAGCGTGTGTGCCTTGCCGCCATTGGCAAGGCCGGCATAGAGTTGGACCAGGTCGCGCAGGGTCACCCCGACGCCGCCGAGGCCGATCGCCAGGCCGGGCGCTTCGTTGACGGGCAGGATAGGGGTCACATCGGCCTGTCGAAAGCGTGCCATCAGCCGGGCCGGGCCGACCGCGTCGAGCACGCGGATCGCCGGCACGTTGAGCGACAATTGCAGCGCCTGCCTGATGCTGACATCGCCCTGATAGCCCATGTCGAAGTTCTTCGGCCGATACCCGGAGAAATCGGCTGGGCTGTCCTCGATCAGCATCTCCTGCGCCACCAGGCCTTGTTCGAAGGCGAGGCCGTAGATGAACGGCTTCAGCGTCGAGCCAGGCGAGCGAACGACCTTGGTCATGTCGATCCAGCCCGAACGGCTGGCATCGAAGAAATCGGCAGAGCCGACCTCACCAAGAATATCGCCGGTACGGGCATCGGCCAGTACCATGGCCACCGAGAGGCGAGGGCCGAGCCTGGCGGCCGCATCCTTGGCCACCTGCTCCAGCCCTTCCTGGACACTCTTGCGGATCGTCAGTTGCAGCTTCTGGCCGGGAATGGCCTTGGACAGCATCGTATAGGCCGCATGGGCAGCGAGCGCCGGCAAGGTCCGCCGCAGCCCCGACACATCGTCGAGCGCGGCACGCGCGGCCTCACGTTCGCCGAGCAGGCCTGCCGAGACCATGCGGGTCAGCACGCGGTCGCGGACAGCATGGGCGACGTCGAGGTTGCGGTCAGGGCGCCGCTTTTCCGGCAATTGCGGCAAAGCGACGAGCAGGGCCGCCTCCGAGACCGTCAGCCGTTTCGGCTCCTTGCCGAAATAGGCAAGCGAAGCGGCGCGCACACCTTCGAGATTGCCGCCATAGGGCGCCAGCGTCAGATAGCGTTCGAGGATCTCGCGCTTGGAAAGCCGCCGTTCGATCTGGAGGGCGCGCAGCATCTGCTTGATCTTCGAGCCGAGGCTGCGGCTGTCGCGCGGTTCGATCAGCCGGGCGAGTTGCATCGGCAGCGTCGAACCACCGGAGACGATATGGCCGCTGGTCGCGAACTGGCCGGCGGCACGCGCCAGTGCCAGCACGTCGACGCCTTGATGATCCCAGAAACGCTTGTCCTCATAGGTGACCAGCATGTCGACGAACTGCTTGTCGACCTGGTCCAGGCTGGTAGCGAGCCGCCAGTAGCCATCCGGCGTAGCGAAGGCGCGCAGCAGCTGGCCGTCTCGGTCCTGCACCTCGGTCGAGACCGTCAAAGCAGCCGGCAGCGGCGGCGGAAATGCGCGGTCGAGCTGCCAGAGGCCGAAGGCGGTGATTGCCGCGAGACCGGCCAAGGAAATGCCCGTGATGGCCGCTCGGCGCAGGAATTTTCTGGAGAGCATGGCGCCGCCCCTCATCCGCCTGCCGGCACCTTCTCCCCGTTTAGTGACGGGGAGAAGCGGGCTGTCGCGACCCTTGGCGCCTTTTCTGCGACGTTAAAGTTCGGCGAAAACTTCGGCGCATGGCTCTTTCTCCCCGTCTCTATACGGGGAGAAATGCCCGGCAGGGCAATGAGGGGCAGCGCCACCGCCATATTCCTATCCTTACGGCGCCTTGACCTCCATCATGCCGGTGGCGGTGCGGGCCGAATATTGCGGCCGGTACATGTCCTCGATCGTTGCCGCCGGGTGGGCATAGGTGCCCGGCGTCACCGCGCGCACGACGTAGGCGAGCGTGATGTTGCGGTCGCCGTCGCCGTCGTTGGGATTGAAAGCCGCGACGAAACGGTCGTCGCGGAATTCGAGATGAGCGGCATCGGTCTGCGCCAGCCAGGAGAAGTTCGTCAATTGGGCGCTGGAGACCAGGCCCGGATTGTCGATCTCGAAGCCGGCCGGCAACAGGTCGGTGATCAGCAGTCGCGAAGGCCAGGTGTTCTGCTCGTAAACCTTGAGCACGACGACATAGCGTTCGTTCTGCTTGACCTCCGTCACGTTGGCCTCTGTGCCGTCTAGCTTGTAGTAGGTACGGCTGATGGTAAAGCCGTTGCCGCCGGCCGGCAGAGGCTGGATCGGCGAGGCCACGGTGGTGACGACCGCCTGCAGCGGATTTCTGCCGGTGTTGACGATGGTCAGCGGACTGTCGGCCAGGTCGCCACCAGCGATCTGGTCCGAATAGCCGCCGGCATGCGGTGCGCCGTTGACGGTCAGCGCGATCGAATCATTGCCGGCCTTCAGCGCGCGGGCCGCCAGCAGCATCCAGGACTCGTCCTGTGTGCTGGTCCACCTGGCGTCGGCGCGTTCCCTGGTCACTAGTTGGATCAGCGCCGGCACGATGGTCGGCACCGGCTTGCTTTCCGCGGCAAGCGCCAGGATCGCCGCGCCGTCGCGCAGCGGCGAGCCATAGTCGGACCGGTAATAGTCATATTCGGGCGTCGACTTGGCCAGTTGCAGCGCGGCCTGGAAGGTTGCCTCCGAGCGCTGGGTGTCACCGTAGAGCGCGAGAGACGCCGCCAACTGGGCGACGGCCATCGGGCTGGTAAAGGCTTCGAGCTGGGTGTCGGCATAATAACGCAGATCGCCGACCGAGGCCTTCTTGTTGCGGGCAAGCACATAGAGCGCATAGGCGATCTCGCTGCCGCGATCCTGGACGTCCTGATCGTAGCCGATCGCGTTCTGCAGATTGCTCAGCGCCTGGTTCATCGCCAAAGCCGGCACGTCGTATTTCTGCTCGCGCGCCCGGGTCAGGAAATCGGTGACATAGGCGTCGAGCCACAGATCGCCGGAACCCGGACCCCACAGGCCGAAGCTGCCGGCCGATGCCTGGTAGCTCAGCACCTTGTAGATAGCGTCCTGGACGCGGCCATGCAGATCGGGGTCGCTGGCCATGCCGATGCCGGAAGCCATCTCGTTGACGTAGAGAAGCGGCATGGCGCGGCTGGTGGTCTGTTCGGCGCAACCATAGGGATAGCGGTCGAGCGTCATCAGCAGCGACGGTACATCGAAGGCAGCCGCCTGCGAAACGCCGACGCTGACCGAAGCGCCATCGAGCAGGCTTGCCGCCAGCAGTTCCTTGTCGACGCGCAGCGCGCCGCCATTGCCCTTGAGGTCGACGACCATGCGGGTGGTCACCGGCAGTTGCGCTGGGCGCACCGGCACATAGAGCGTCTGCTCGACGGCGGTGCCGTCGGCATGCGCAAGCTTGATGGTGATCGAGGCGTTGCCCGCGGTCCGCGTAATCAACGGCACGGTCAGCGTCTGCCGCTTGCCTTTGGCCAGCGTCAGCTTTTCAGGCAAGGCGGCACTCCCGGTAGACAGGTCGCCCGTCGTGTCAATGGTCAGCTTGTAGTCGCCAGCAGGGCCGTCGGTGTCGGCGACATCGAGCCGCATGACGGCGGAATCGCCGGGCGCCAGGAATCGCGGCAGGCCGGCGGTGATCACCACCGGATCGCGAACGATGACGTCGGACTGGGCATGGCCGACTGCTTCCTTTGTCCAGGCGACGGCCATGACGCGCACGGTGCCGTTGAACTGCGGTATGTCGAAGTCGATCCGCGCCTTGCCGTCGGAGTCGAGCTGGACCGGGCCGGAGAAGAAGGCGACCAGCTTTTCGGTCGGCGGACTGCCTTGCGATTGCATGTTGGCGCCGTCGCCGCCGGTGCGCAGCTTACCGGTTGTGCCCAGCGAGCCGTCGATCAGCCGGCCATAGATGTCGCGAACCTCGAGACCGAGCATGCGCTGGCCAAAGAACCAGTTCTCCGGATCCGGTACCTTGTAGTTGGTCAGGTTGAGGATGCCGACGTCGACGGCCGCGACCATGACATAGGCGTTGGTGCCGGGCTGCACGCCGGCTACGGCCACCGGGATCGACAGCTGCTGGCGCGGCATGGTCTTGTCCGGCGGCGCCAAGCTGACGGCAAGCTTCCGCGAGCCGGGATCGAGCTTCAGCCATTTGACGCCGATGGCGCGCGCCGGCATACGCGTCTCTTGCGCATCGCCCGGCCTGAACAGCGTTGCCGTGACGTAGGCGCCGGCACCCCAGTCGTCGCCGACCGGGATGTCGACGGTGCTGCCGCCGGCCGGCACGCTGGCGGTGACGGTCTTCAGGAGCTTGTCGGCGCCGATGGTGACGAGCAGCTCGCCGGCAAAGTGCGGCGACACTTTGAGCTTGGCCACTTCACCCGCCGCATAGGTATCCTTGTCGAGGGCGATCTCTAGGCCGTCGGGCGTTTCGGTGGTGGTGGAACTGACATACCAGCCGGCGTCGAACTCGTAGCTGGTGGCCGGGCCTTCCGGATCCGCTGTCTCGATCTCGAGCCGGTAGCGGCCCCAGTCGACCGGCAGCGACACCGTCGCCTCGCCATCGGCGCTCAGGTCGACCTGGCCGTTGGCCACCGCCTTGGTGAAGGTGACCGGCTCATAGTTCCAGGAGTTGCTCGAGCGGTACCACTGGTAGCTGCGCTCGACCTTGACCAGCGACCACTGCGCGCCCTTCAGCGCCTCACGCTTGCCGTCTGGGTCGACAGCGATCAGGCTGAACTTGGCCGTGCCGCCTTGCGGCACCTCGTCGTCGTCGAAATCCGGGCGGATGCCGATCATGTGGCCCTGCGGGCGGATGCCGATATTCAGCGAGCGCTCGACGGCACGGCCGCCGGTTTCACGCATCCTGACAGTGACCTTTGCATCGACCAGCTTGGTGGTGGATGGCAATTGATCGACGGAGACCGGGAAGGTCGCCTTGCCGTGCTCGCCGACCACCGGCAGGCCGGTGAAGGGCGTCACAGTCGGTTCAGCCGACTGTTCGTCGGCCAGACCGAAGGAATAGCCTTTGAAGCGGTCCCAATCGCTGGCGGTCGACAGCGTCAATTCGCCTTCGAGCGCGAGGCCCGCGGCCGGCGCGCCGTAGAGAAAGCGGCCGTCGACGGTAATGTTGGCGGTCTCGCCCTGGGCGATCTCCTGCTTGTCGGAGGACAGGTCGAACTCGATGCGGTCCGGTACGAAGTCCTCGACCAGGAACATCTGGCTGGCGACCGCCGCCTGCTTGGGATCGGTATGGATCGCCACCGTCCAGGTGCCGCGCATGGCGTTGGGTTCCAGCGGCAGGTCGACTGCGTGACCGCCGGCCGATGCGCCATCGCTGACGATGCGGCGGTCCTCGACGCCGTCGGGCCGCGAAAAGATGAAGGTCAGCGGCAGGTTCTCGACCGCCTTGGCGGCACTGTCGCGGGCAAGGGCCGCGACATGGACATCTTCGCCGGCGCGGTAGATGCCGCGCTCGGTCCAGGCATAGACGTCGAGCGCGCCAGGTGCCGGCCGTCCGGCGACGCCACGGTCGGACAGGTCGAAGCCGGCGCGGCCCATATCGAGGAAGACGAAATCGTCGTCGCCCTGTTTGGCCATCAGCACGGCCGGCGCCATGCCGCTGTCGCCGCGCGTCAGGCCGGGATTGAACACCGCCCGCCCTTCCGCGTCGGTGGTCGCGGTGCCGAGGATTTCATTGTTCCTGGCCAGCAGCGTCAGCTCGGCGCCGGCGATCGGCTTGGCGGTTGCGAGCGAACGGGCAAAGACGTTCAGCCCATCCTGTCCGGTATAGGTCGACAGGCCGATATCGGAGACGACGAACCATTGCGTGGCGTGCGAATCATAGTCGTCGCTGCGATCGTCGACGGCTTGTGCGGTCAGCACATAGACGCCGGGCTTGCGCTTCGGCAAAGCCTCGTCGATTGGGAAGGAGGTGGTGACTTCCTTGTTGAGGTCGTTGGCGATGTCGAGCTGGCCTTGCCAGACCGGCTCGCCCATCTGTTCGGAGATGTTCGAAATGTCGTAGCCGTCAAGCTGGCGCAGGAACTGATATCCCGACAGAAGCTGGGCCAGCGAGCGGTCGCCGATGCGGAAGAGCTTCATTTCGGCGGCATTCATGTTGACGGTGACGACCGGTATGCCGCGGCGTGCGCCTGCGGGCAGCACGAAGCTGTCGCCGGTGAAGCGGGCCGAAGGCGCGCGGTCCTGCACGTAGATCGACAGAACCACCGGTGCCGCGGTGACTTCGCCAATGGCGGCCGGCAAGCCGGCGCGGAAGGTCACGTCGTAATGTTGCCCGTGCTCGAGTCCTTCGACGCAGATCTGCTTGTCCTTGGCTTCGACGCCCTTGGGAGCGGCGTTGTCGACAGTAACGAACTGCGAGTAGTCGACGCCGGTCTTGACCAGTTCCTCGGAGAACTGCGCGCAGATGCGTGGCGCGCTGGTGTCGGCATCGACGGTATGATCGATGACGCGGAAGCCCTTGCGAGCCTTGAGATCCTGATAGGCGGCCCTGACTGCCGGCGAATTGACGAGAGCGAGGCTCGCCTCGTAGGCCTGCAGAGCCGGCCTGTAGAGATCGCGGCGATCAAGGCCATCCCCGAGCAGCGCCAGCACGTCGGCGCGCGTCTTGGTGGTGCGCAGCAATTTGTAGGCGTTGAAGGCGGCGGAAGTGGCGTTCGCCGGCAGGGTCGACGGCTCCGAGCTGTTGGCGGTCGGATGGACGGCAAGCGTTTCGCGCGCCAGCTCGAGCCAGAGCTGGCCATCATCCGGCAGCACCGAAACCGCCGCTTCGTATTTGTGCATGGCCGAGCGATGGTCGCCCGTCAGCGCCGACCGTTCGGCGGCGGCCCTCAGCGCCGTCAGCCCCTCGGTCGGCTTGGTGTAGGTCGGGCCAGTGAGGTTGTTGCGGTATTGCTGGGCCTGGTCGGCCATCCAGTTGGGGAAGAAGGCGAGTTCGGGTGGCGCGCCGATGTCGGGATCGCCATCGATGTTGACGACCTTGCCGGCGACGGCGCCACCGAAGGGTTTCAACGAATTGTAATCGGATTTAAGGAAGCACCATTTGGCCTTGAGGTTGTAGGTGAAGGCGCGGCAGGCCGGGTCGCCGAGGCAGGTGGTCTTGCACTGGTCGAGGCTGACATTCTGGTCGGATCTGAGATCGAAACCGAAATAGTCGGAATTGTCCGATGTCACCACCCGCCGGGCTTCGGCCGCTTGCGCGACACCGCTCCAGGCAAAAAAGAGAAGGAAAAGAATCGATAGACCACGAGCCGCGCGCATTGCCATAAACCCCTCCAGACAAGTGCTTACGTCCAGAAATCTTCAAGCTTCAGTCGCGCTTGTCAACATCGGGACGCGGCAGGATCCGCCTGCCAACGGTTTGCTTTCCGGCCGGTGACCGGTAGTAGCTCCATAGGACAGGGGATCACGCTTTCTTGCGGCGACGCAGAAGGTGTGAGTTCCAAGCCCTGTCTATTTCAGCAATTGGATTGTGGCCCCTTTACGAGTGCTTCAGAACTTCATTCCAATTTTAGGTTTGCGAGCTAGGCTAGGAGCGTAATGCCGGCGTATGAAAGGCAGATGTCGGGAGGAACCGCGCCACGGCGCGCGCTTTCGCGCGCCCTGCTTTTCGCATTGTTGTGCTCTACGGCACTTGTTGCCGAAACCGGAAGTGCGGCGGCCTTCGAGATTTTCGGCATCAAGCTGTGGGGATCCAAAGACGAAGATGCCGATATCGTCGACCCGCTGCGCTATGCGGTGACGATCGAGGCGCCGGACGCCGACAAGGATCTCGCCGAGAAGCTCGAAAACGCCTCGGCGCTGAAGGCCGACGAGGAACACCCGGTATCCGGTTCTCTCGGCCTGCTGGCCAAGGCGCGCAGCGACCGTGAGCAACTTGTTGCCGCACTCTACAGTGACGCCCGCTACGAGGGTGTCGTCACCATCACTATTCAGGGCAAGCCGCTCGACGATCTGCCGCCCGATGCCGAGTTTTCGGGTCCGCAGCCGATACCGGTGGTGATAAGCATAGCAGCCGGGCCGAAATTCACGCTTGGCAACATCAGACTGGAAGGCGATGCGGCGGGGCTGGCAAGTGCCGATTTCGGTCTGATCGCCGGCGGTGACGCCAGTTCGGGCGCCGTGCTCAAGGCCGAGGCGGCGATCGTGCGGGCACTCAAGCAAGAAGGCAGGCCGCTGGCCAAGGTGACGGGCCGCGAGATCGTCGCCGAGCACGCCGGTTCGACGCTCGACGTGACGCTTGCCGTCGCGGCCGGCCCGGTCGCCGGCTATGGCGACACCACTGTCGAGGGCACGGAAAAGGTCGACCGCGACTTCACCGAATATATGACCGGCCTTAAGCGCGGTCGCCAATATTCGCCCGATGAGATCGACGATGCGCGTGACCGGCTGCTCGGGCTCGAGGTCTTCAACAGCGTGACGGTGAAGGAAGCCGACGCACTCGACGCCGAGGGCAACATCCCGATCGGTGTCCAGGTAAGCGAACGCAAGCCGCGCTATTTCGGCATTGGCGGCAGCTTCTCAAACACCGAAGGGCTGGGCCTCGAAGGCTATTGGGGGCATCGCAATCTGTTTGGCCGCGCCGAAAAGCTGCGCATCGACGGCAAGATCAGCGGCATCGGCAGCAACGACTTGACCCAGCTCAATTACAATGCCGGCGTCATGTTCGAAAAGCCGGGCGTGGTCGGGCCGGCGTCGAAATTCATTGCCAGCGTCAATACCGTGCTGGAACACCCCGACGCCTACGACCATTTCTCGGTCAAGGGCAGCACCGGCCTATCCTACGAATTGGACAAGAAGCAGACGGTTTCCGCGCAAGTCGCGCTGGATTATTCGAGGATCCACGACGCTTTCGGCAAGCACACCTATCTGATCGCCAGCATTCCACTGCAATATGTCTACGACAATCGCGACAGCAAGCTCAATCCGACCCGGGGCTTCAGGGTGCTGGCCTATGGTGAGCCGAGCTACGACATTTTGAGCGGGGCTGCGTTTGTCAAGCTGAAGGGCGAGGGGTCGGCCTACCAGTCACTCGATTCGGCCTCGAAATTCGTTTTCGCCGAACGTGTCGCCATCGGCTCCATCATCGGCGCCAGTCTTCAAGATGTTCCGGCAGATCGACGCTTCTACTCAGGCGGCGGCGGTTCGGTGCGCGGGTATGCCTATCAAGGCATCGGCCCGAAGGACAGCAATGGAGAACCGATCGGCGGGCTTTCCTTCTTCGAGACCTCGGTCGAGATGCGCATCGCCGTCACCGACAAGATCGGCGTCGTGCCGTTCGTCGATGCCGGCACGGTGTCGACCAGGCAGGTCCCCGATTTTTCGGACATGAAGGTCGGCGCGGGTGTAGGCTTGCGCTATCTGACGGCGTTCGGGCCGCTGCGCGTCGACGCGGCGGTGCCTCTCAACCGCGGTCCTGACGATCCTCATTTCGGCATTTATGCCGGCATCGGCCAGGCATTCTGATGGCAATATTCAGGCGCATCCTCCGTATTCTTTTCTACACGCTGCTCATCGTCGTGGCAGCGGCGGTGGGGGCGGTCGTCGTGCTGACCAAAACCGAGCGCGGCCGCGAAAACCTTGCCGGCATCATCTCGACCATGGCCTCGACCGGCGACCGCAAGGTGACTGTCGTCGGCATCGACGGCATCTGGTCGGGCGCGCTGAGGGTCGATCATGTCGTTCTGGAGGATCGCGAAGGCGCCTGGATGGTGGCGCGCAACGTGGCCGTCGATTGGTCGCCGCTGGCACTCCTGTCGAAGAGCTTCAGCGCCGATCGCATTGGGGCCGAGCGTATCGAGTTGGCAAGGCTGCCGGTGGCCAATACACAGCCGAGCCAAAGCGGAGCGACGACGCTGCCGGTTTCCATCGACGTCAGGCAACTCGACCTTCCCGAAATCGCGCTCGGGCAGGCTCTGGCCGGCAGCGGTGTGGCCGAACTTGCAGCCAAGGGAGCGCTCAAGGCGGACGCCTCTCCATTGGCGATCGAGACCAACCTCAACATCGTTCGCCACGACGGCAAGCAAGGCACGGTCGACGCCAAAGCCCATTTCGCGCCGGCCGACAACAAGCTCGACCTCGACCTTAAGGCATCCGAGCCGGCCGGCGGCATCATCGCCAACCTGCTCAACCTGCCGGGCGCGCCGCCGGTCAACATTGTCGTTTCCGGCACCGGACCGCTCGCCAACTGGAATGGCATCGGGACCTTCGTTGTCGACGGCCGGATCGTCACCCAGCTTACCGGTCGCCATCAGCTCACCGACAAGGGTCATTATGTCGAGGCCAACGGCGATGGCGAATTCGAGCGCTTCCTGCCCGAAACCCTGAAACCGCTGTTTGCCGGCAAGACCACCTTCGACCTCGCCGGCACGGCGACCGCGGCCGGCGGCGTCGATGTCGAGCGCGCCAATATCGACAGCGGCGCCTTGCACGCGACCGCTGCCGGCATTGTCGATCCGAACGGCGCCAGCGACCTTTCGGTGAAGCTCGCCGCAAAGGGGCCGCCGATCGTGCTCAGCCTCGGCAGCGAGGCGCAACCGATAACCGTGGCAATCAAGGATGCCACGGCCCGCGCTTTCGGCGATGGCAAGGCGCCGATGATGGATATCGGCGCGTCGCTGGTCTCGGTGGTGGCGGGCGGCACGCGGGTGGACGACCTGATCGGGCAAGTGCATTCCGATGGTTTCGACATCCAGAACCGTAGCGGGCCGGTCACCATCAAGCTGACGGCGGCCGGCCTGAACACCGACGTCGCGACTTTGGCGCCGCTGATAACGGGCAGGGTCAGCGCCGGTCTCGCCGGCTCCGTCAGCAAGGAACAGATTGTCGTCGATAAAGGCACGCTACGCAGCGACGCGCTCAATGCGTCCGTAACAGCCACAGTGGCGCTTGCCGATCTGTCGATGACGCTCAAGATGAATGCCGACGCGGCTTCGACGGCGCTGCCGCCGCAAATCAGCTCGGTTCTCGGTGAGCGCGTGCAGTTTTCCGCAACCGCGACACGCGACCCGGACGGTGCGTTCGCCGCCAACGCATTGCAACTCACCTCCGGTACGCTTAGCGCCAGCGGCACCGCCAGTGTGCAAGGCACCGATATCCGAGCCGATATCAAGGGTACGCTGGGCGACGTGTCGGTGCTGTCGCCGCTGGTCGGCGCCAACGTCGGCGGCGCCGTCGGTTTCGGGCTTACCGCAAGCGGCGCGCGCAGCGCACCGGATTTCTCGGTTTCGGCCAACAGCGACAGCCTGACGGCGTCCGGCCATACGGTGAAGCAGATCAAGCTGAGCGCGAGCGGCAAGGCCGATATCGCCAGTCCCGCCGCCGATGTCTCGCTGACCGGCTCGGTCGACGACCAGCCGCTCGACCTCAAGGCATCGCTGGTCACAACCGACGGCAAGCGCTCCATCAATGGACTTGCCGTCTCGTTAGCCGACAACAAGGTCTCCGGCGACCTCGGGCTCGACGACAACCTGCTGCCGCTCGGCACGTTGACCCTCGATGCCGCCGATATTGCTCCGCTGGCCGCACTCACAGGCCAGTCGGTAGCCGGCGACGTGCGCGGCACCATCCGCTTTGCGAACGACAACGGAGCGCCGACGGTCGCGATCGATGCGACGAGCACCGTGATTTCGCGCGGCGAACTGGCGGCGAAGACAATCGCCGTCAACGCGCTGGTCGCCAATTATCTCAAAGCACCGGCAATCGCCGGCAAGATCAAGGCCGACACGATCACCTCCGGACCCACGGTGATCAGCGGCATCGATGTCGACCTGAAGCGCGATGGCGACTGGACCGGCTTTAGCGGCGGCGCCACGGTCGCCGGCATTCCGGCCAGCGCGTCCGGGTGGGTCAGGGTTGCGAACGGCACCACCAGCATCGAGCTTGCCTCGGGCGAGGCGACCATCCGCGGCATCAAGGCAGCTGTCGCGCAGCCATCAGCGCTGACAATCGCCAATGGCAGGGTGAGCATAGAGAAATTGGCGCTCGGTGTCGGCGGTGGTTCGGTTGCCGTGTCGGGTACGGCCGGCCAGACGCTTGATCTCGCTGCCACCTTGTCGGCGGTGCCGGCAGCGCTTGCCAATGATTTTTCACCGGGTCTCGATGCCGTGGGCGTGCTCAGCGGCACCGCGCAGGTCACCGGATCGTCGGCTGCCCCAGATATTCGCTTCACCGCCCGGCTCAACGGCGCCGAAACCAGCCAGACCCGGCAGGCTGGGCTCGGGCCGCTGGATCTCGACGCAGCAGGCCGTTTCTCGTCGGCCAGCGGCCTGGCCATCGAGCAGGCGACGCTTGCCGGCGAGAAGATCTCCGGCAAGGCAGCCGGCACCATCAATCCGAACGGTGCCAGCGATTTTTCGCTCCACCTGGCCTCTACCGGTCCGAGCCTGCCGTTGTCGCTTGGCAGCAAGGAGAGCCCGATCAAGCTCGAGCTACAGGCGATATCGCTAACGGCGGCCGGGCAGGGCGCCCAGCCGAAGCTCGACATTTCCGCGACGCTGCCATCGGCCGCCACCAATCTAGCTATGATCGAGGGCATCACGCTTGCGCTGCACTCCGATCGCTTTGATGTGAAAGCCCGGAGCGGGCCGATCTCCGGCACCGTGACTGCCGAAAAAATCGGCCTCGACAATCCGACTATCGCGCCGCTGATCGCCGGCAAGGTCACCGCCAAACTCGCCGGCAGCCTTGCCGCCGATGCCATCGTCATCGATAGCGGCACGGTGACCAGCGACGCGTTGAACAGCGGCTTCAAAGGGCGGGTCTCGCTGGCCGACGGCGCCGTCGACCTCAATGTCAAGGCGGACGCCGCCTCGGCGGCACTGCCGGGGGCGGTACGTGGCGTGCTCGCCGAGCGAACGCAATTCAGTGCCGCGCTGAAGCGGGACGCCAATGGCAGTGTCACCGCCAATACCGTCAGGCTGTCGTCCGGTTCGCTGACGGCAGACGGCCAGGCGAGCCTTGCCGACAACAAGCTCAGCGCCGACGTCAAAGGCGCGCTAGGCGACGTCTCGCTGCTATCCAAGGACGCCAAAGGCGCCATCTCTTTCGCGCTGAATGCGCAAGGTGCCAGCATCGCGCCGGATCTGTCGCTGACTGTCAACAGCGACAGGCTTTCGGTCGCGGCGCGCGAGATCACCGGTCTGAAGCTTACTGCCACCGGCAAGGCTGATGCCGCCAACCCGGCTGCGAATGTGCGACTCACCGGAAATGTCGGCGGCCAACCGCTGCAGGGCAGCGCCGTGCTGGCGACATCGGACGGCAAACGCGCCATCAACGGGCTTTTGCTGTCGCTCGGCAAGAACCGTATCTCCGGCGACCTGGCGCTCGACGATGCCTTCGTTCCGGCCGGCACCGTGGCGCTCGACCTGCCCGATATCGGTCCGCTTGCGGCCCTGGCACTGGAAAAGGCCGATGGCGATGTGCGCGGCACGATCGCCTTCTCCAAGGCGGGTACCGTGCCGCAAGTCGCCGTCAAGGCGACGACGGCCTCGATCTCGCGCGGCGATGTCTCGGCCAAGGCCGTGAGCATCGATGCGCTGATCGCCAACTATCTGGCGGCACCGGTGATCTCGGGCAAAATCCGTGCCGACAGCGTAACTTCCGGCGGAACGGCTATTCGGGGCGTCAACGTCGATCTCAAGCGCGACGGCGAATGGACCGGCTTTTCCGGTGGCGCCACCGTCAAGGATATTCCGCTGAGGGCGGCCGGCCGGGTCAAGGCGGTCAAGGGCACGACGACGGTCGAACTTGCCTCCGGCGAGGCGACCATCCGCGGCATCAAGGCGGCCATCGCCCAGGCCTCGACCATCAACATCGCCAATGGAGTGACCAGCCTCGACAGGCTGGTGCTCAACCTCGGCGGCGGCACGGCGACGGTCACGGGCAAGGCTGGGCAGGCGTTCGACCTCAACGCGACGCTGGCCCGCGTCCCGATCTCGATAGCCAACAGTTTTTCGCCGGGCCTCGATGCCGCCGGTTCCATCTCGGGCACGGTGAAGGTGACGGGCGCGCCGGCCAATCCGGCCGTTGCCTTCAAGATCGACGCCGCAGGCGTTCAGACGTCGCAGACCCGTGGTGCAGGTTTCGGCGGCATTGGCGTTTCATCCTCAGGTACGTATTCGGGCAACAGACTGACCTTCGACGCCAACATGAGCGATGCCGCCGGCCTCGGCCTCAAGGGCGGCGGCACGATGACGACATCAGGCGCGCCCACCCTTGATCTCAACTTTTCCGGCAAGGTGCCGTTCGCCTTCCTCACCAGGACACTCGCCGCGCAAGGCCTGTCCCTCAGCGGCACGGCCGACGTCGATGTGCAGGTGCGCGGCCCGGCGACGTCGCCGGTGATCTCAGGCACGGTCCGCACGTCGGGCGCCCGTCTGGTCGATGCGCGATCGGGGCTTGCGATCAACGACATCACTGCCGATGTCGCTATCGGCAATGGCGTGGCCAGGATCAACCGCCTGACCGGCACGCTGTCGACACGCGGCAGCCTTTCGGCCAGCGGCACCGTCGGCATCGATCCGGCAAAAGGTTTTCCGGCCGACCTGTCGGTCAAGCTCGTCGATGGCCGCTATACCGACGGCAAGGTGGTCACCGCCAATCTTGGCGGCGACCTGACCGTCAAGGGACCGCTCACCTCCGCGCCGGTGATTTCCGGTACGGTCAACCTGGCCAAGACCGTCATCACCGTACCCGAAAAGCTGCCCGGCTCGCTGGCCGAGCTCAACGTCAAGCACAAGAATGCGCCGGCCGCCGTGCGTGCGCAGGACAAGGCGTTGCGCCCGGCCGCTGCAAGCAGTGGCGGCGGCGGCAACGGCCTCAATCTCGACGTCACGGTCAATGCGCCGAGCCAGATCTTCATCCAGGGCAGGGGTGTCGACGCCGAGCTCGGCGGTTCGCTGCGGCTGACCGGCCCGGCATCGTCACCCCAGGCGGTCGGCACCTTCACCTTGCGGCGCGGACGGTTGACGATCCTTGCCAAGCGGCTGACCTTCACGGAAGGCACCGTCGGCTTTTCCGGCTCTCTGGTGCCCTACCTCAATCTCACGGCGCAATCGAAGACGACCAGCGCCACCGTGACTATCGTGGTGTCAGGCGAGGCGAACAACCCGAAATTCACCTTCTCCTCGGTACCCGCGTTGCCGGAGGATGAGGTGCTGGCGCAGCTGATCTTCGGCCGTTCGATGTCGAACCTGTCGCCGCTGCAGATCGCGCAGCTTGCCGAGGCTGCCGGACAACTGGCCGGCGTCGGCGGCTCGACCTCACTGCTGCAGAACCTGCGCAGCGCAATCGGCGTCGACGATCTCGACGTAATCACCGATGAACAGGGTGGCACCGCCGTCTCGGCGGGCAAGTATCTCAACGACCGTACCTATGTGACGATCCAGAAGGGCGACAGGCCGGGCTCGGGCAAGGCAACCGTCGATCTCGACGTTGGGCGCGGCGTCAAGCTGCGTGGCGAGGCAACCGACGCCGGCGAAGCAAAAGGCGGTGTTTTCTACGAACGGGAATATTGAAACCGGCCGTTCGCGCAGAACAACTGGTTGCCTGAGAACGAGTGGCGCAGCGGCGAATGTCCCAGTTTAATTGCCTGTGGGGATTTCGGACGAAATCCCTGGCGCAGTAGCAAATTTGCGCCAAGACTGTCGTTATCGCGCGAACCGCCCTGCTTTCAAAGTTGCACATTCCTTGGCATGTTCCCAATCCCTGCCGTCTTTGACATCATGGCGAGGATGCGGAATGTTAAAAGGCAGAAAGCCAACAATGGGAGTAAGTCATGACGATCTACAAGAGTAACGGCGACCGCGTTCCCGATCACATCCTGGCCATGGCCGAAGACGCCAAGGCAGGCAAGATGGATCGTCGCGAATTTCTAGCTCTCGCCAGCGTCTTCGGCGCGTCGACGGCGATGGCCTATGGCATGCTTGGCCTTGCAGACCCGACGCCGGCCAAGGCGGAAGAGGTCCAGGGCAAGAAAGGCGGCGTATTGAAGGTCGCGCAATGGATCAAGGATCCGAAGGATCCGCGCAAGGCCGACTGGTCGGAAATCGCCAATGCCGAGCGCCAGGCGCTCGAGCCGCTGGTCAAATACACCACCGAATACACGTTCCGCCCCTATCTGCTGGAGAGCTGGGACGTGAATGACGACGCTACCGAATACACGCTGCATGTGCGCAAGGGCGTCACCTGGAACAACGGCGATCCGTTCTCCGCAGACGACGTCATCTTCAACCTCAAGCGTTGGGCCGACAAGAAAGCCGAAGGCAATTCCATGCCCGGTCGCCTCGGTTCGCTGGTCAAGGATGACAAGCTGGATGAGAGCGCGGTTACCAAGGTCGACGATCACACGGTCAAGCTGACGCTCAGCAAGCCGGATATCGCCCTCATTCCCAACGTGTGCGACTATCCCGGCCTTATCGTCCACAAGACCTTCGACGAGAAGGGCGGCGACTTCAAGTCCTGCCCGATCGGAACCGGCCCGTTCGAGTTGGTCTCCTACGATGTCGGCCAGAAAGTGGTCTACAAGCGCCGCGAAGACAACAAATGGTGGGATGGTGACGTCTTCCTCGACGGCATCGAGTTCATCGACTACGGCACCGATCCGGCGGCGATGGTCAGCGCTTTCGAGGCAGGCGAGGTGCACACCAACTTCGAGACGTCGGCCGACTATGTGTCGATCCTCGACGGCATGGATTTGGTGAAGTCGGAGATCGTCACCGCCTCGACGATCGTCTGCCGTACCAATGTGACCAACAAGCCTTACGGCGACCAGAAGGTTCGCAACGCCCTGCAGCTCGCGGTCGACAACAATGTCGTCCTGCAACTCGGCTACGGCAATGCCGGCACGGTTGCCGAAAACCACCATGTCGCCCCGATCCATCCGGAATACTATGAATTGCCGAAGATTGCTCGCGACCCGGCCAAGGCAAAGGCGCTGATGGCCGAAGCCGGCCAGGCCGATTTCGAGCACGAACTGATCACGGTCGACGAAGACTGGCACAAGAACACAGGCGATGCGATCGCCGCGCAGATGCGCGACGCCGGCATCAAGGTCAAGCGTACGGTGCTGCCGGGTTCGACCTTCTGGAACGACTGGACGAAGTATCCGCTGTCGATGACCAACTGGAACATGCGGCCGCTCGGCGTCCAGGTTCTGGCGATCGGCTATCGCACAGGTGAGGCCTGGAACGAGACGGCCTGGTCGAATCCGGAGTGGGATGCCAAGCTCAACGCTGCGCTGGCAGTTGCCGACGCCGCCAAGCGCAAGGAAATGATGAAGGATATCGAGCAGATCCTGCAGGATTCCGGCATTATCATCCAGCCTTATTGGCGCAAGCTCTACAGCCATTCGGTCAAGGCGGTGCAGAACTACAAGATGCACCCGACCTTCGAGCGCGACTACGGCAAGGTCTGGCTCGACCAGGCCTGACCGGACGATCCGGAAAGGGGCGTGTCGCCCCTTTCCCTCGCTCTTTGCATGGTCCTTGGTCCGAAAGTCGGCGCGGCAAAAAGTTGCGGACTCTTCGGCCTGGGTCTGCAATAAAAAGGGTATTGCATCTGGGACTGGTCTGAAGGCTTGTTCTGCCGCTGGCGGCAGCGCACGGCTTGCAAACCGGTTCCACCCCCCAACCCGACCGGCAGGGGACCGCCATGCTTTCTTTCGTTATCAGGCGTCTCGGCACCATGGCAGTGACGATGCTGTGCCTGACGATGATCGTCTTCTTCCTGGTCAATCTCGGGCCTAATCTGAAGAAGCTCGCGATCAGCCAGACCGAAATGCACACATCCGCCGAGCAGCTTGAGGCTTGGCTGGTCAACCATGGCTATCGGCAGAATTTCTTTATCCGCTACGGTCAATGGCTGGGCATCATGCCCAAGCAGCCGGTGACCGACCCGGCGACCGGCAAGCCCGCACAGCGTTTCTCCTTCTGCAACGATCCGGTCGTGCCGACATTCTCCGGCATCCTGCAAGGCGATTTCGGTTGCTCGACCAAGTTCAAGACGACGGTCGCTTCGAAACTCTTTCCGGCGCTCAGCGCCACCGGCATCCTGATGCTCTGCGTGCTGGCCGTAATGGTGCCGATCTCGCTTTTGATAGGTATTCTCGCCGGTATGCGCGAGGGTTCACGCACCGACCGCACATTGTCGGTGGCTTCGATCGCCTCGACGGCGACGCCCGAATATGTTTCGGGCGTCATCTTCACCGTGATCTTTGCCTCCTGGCTCGGCGTGCTGAACGGTTCGGCGGCCTCGGCCAGCCAGGGCATCACCTTCTATAATTTCACCTTGCCGGTGATGACGCTGGCGATCTACGGCATCGGCTACATCGCTCGCATGACCCGCGCCTCGATGGTCGAGGTGATGACCCAGCAATATATCCGAACCGCCCGGCTGAAGGGCCTCTCCTTCGGCAGCGTGGTGATAAAGCACGCTCTGCGCAACGCCCTGATCGCGCCATTCACGGTCATCATGCTGCAGTTCCCCTGGCTGCTCACCGGCGTCGTCATCGTCGAGGTGATGTTTCGCTACCAGGGGTTCGGCTACACCCTGGTCGAGGCCGCCGGCAACAACGACATCGATCTTCTGCTCGGCTGCTCGCTGGTCTCGGTGTTTATCGTCCTGATCACACAGCTCATCTCCGATGTCGGCTACGCGTTCCTCAATCCGCGCATCAGAGTTCAATAGGAGACCGGGCGGATGCAGGTCGAATATCTCAGCGCCTTCAACGTCGTACTCGGCGTGCTTGCCCGCTTCTGGCCGGTCTGGATCGCTCTCGCCCTGGTGATGGGGGCGAGCTTCGGCTACAAGAAGAAGCTAGGGCTTTACGGCCAGCTTTTCGACAGCGGCGTCGGCATCGTCGGCGTCGGCATCTGCCTGTTCTGGCTGTTTACGGCGATCTTCGCGTCGACCATCTCGCCCTTCGATCCGCTCGCCCAAGTGCCGATCATGAAGGACGCGCTGCCGGGCGCAATCGAGCCGGCGTCGAAACTTGTATACTATTTCGGCGGCGACAAGCTCGCCCGGGACGTGTTCTCCCGCATGGTCTATGGCAGCCAGATCGTGCTGATCATCGCGCCGGCGGCGACCGGTTTTGCGCTGATGGTCGGCATTACGCTCGGCCTGCCGGCCGGCTATTATGGCGGCAAGATCGATACGGTGCTGTCCTTCCTCGCCAACCTTGTGCTGGCCTTCCCGGTGATCCTCCTGTTTTACCTGCTGGTGACGCCGGGTATCATGGACACGCCGATCCCCTACGCGATGGCAGGGCTGTTCTTCCTGTTTCCGATCATCTTCTTCAGTGTGCTGTTCTGGACGCGCTACAAGAACCGCCCCGACCGCCTCTATATCCTGCTTGGCCTGACGTTGGTACTTGGCGGCTGGATCTATGCAGGCCTTGTCTTCGATGCCGATCCGTTCAAGATCATCCACATCGATCCCAACCAGCTCAACATCTTCGTGGCGGTGGTGTTCGCCTCCAGCCCCGGCGTGTTCCGCATCGTGCGCGGCCTGGTCATGGATATCAAAACGCGCGACTATGTTGCGGCGGCACAAACGCGCGGTGAATCGCCCTGGTACATCATGCTGTGGGAGATATTGCCCAATGCGCGCGGGCCGCTTATCGTCGACGCCTGCCTGCGCATCGGCTACACCACGATCCTGCTCGGTACGCTCGGCTATTTCGGGCTGGGACTGGCGCCGGAAAGCCCGGACTGGGGCACGGCGATCAAGGATGCAAGCCGGCTGCTGCGCTCCTTCATCCACCCGGCGCTGCCGCCGACGATCGCATTGATGTCGTTCGTGCTTGGCCTCAACCTCCTGGCGGATTCGCTGCGCGAACAGTCTATGAAGGATTGATGCCGGCAAAGATTGACGCCGGGAAGATCGATGCCGGGTTCGGCCCGACATGCCTGAAGAACAAGGATTGGAGCGACCCATGAATGAGGCAGTTCGAAATCCCGCCAAGCCGACGAATGGCCCGATCATCGAGATCGAGAACCTGTCGATCTCCTTCTTCACCCGCAAGGGCGAGATCCCGGCCGTCATGGATTTTTCCTGCACGGTCATGCCTGGCGAGGCGATGGGTATTGTCGGCGAATCCGGCTGCGGCAAGTCGACCGTGTCGCTTGGCATCATGCGCGACCTCTCCAACATAGGAAAGATCGTCGGCGGAAAGATCAAATTCCAGGGCAAGGACATGGGAGAATTGTCCGACGAGGAACTGCGCGCTATCCGCGGCAACAAGATCGCGATGATCTACCAGGAACCGATGGCTAGCCTGAACCCGGCGATGAAGGTCGGCCAGCAGCTGATGGAAGTGCCACTGATCCACGACAAGGTGTCGAAGGACGAAGCTTACAAACGCGCCTTGGAAATGGTGCGCGCGGTGAAGCTGCCGGATCCCGAGCGCATGATGCGTTCCTACCCGCACCAGCTTTCCGGCGGTCAGCAGCAGCGCATCGTCATTGCCATGGCGCTGCTGTCGAAGCCGGCGCTGCTTCTGCTCGACGAGCCGACGACAGCGCTCGACGTGACGGTGGAGGCCGGCATCGTCGACTTGGTCAAGGGGCTGGGCGAGAAGTTCGGCACCTCGATGATCTTCGTGTCGCACAACCTCGGCCTGATCCTGGAGACCTGCGACCGCATCACGGTGATGTATTCGGGCGAAGCGGTGGAGACCGGCAAGATCAAGGACGTCTTCGACCGGATGCGCCATCCCTACACGCAAGGCCTGTTCCGCTCGATCCCGTTGCCGGGCGCCGACAAGAATTCGCGGCCGCTGATATCCATCCCGGGGCAGTTGCCGCTACCGCACGAGCGGCCGAAGGGCTGCAATTTCGGCCCGCGCTGCCACCATTTCGTCGAGGGCGTCTGCAACGCCGCCGAAATTCCGATGATCGCGGTCGAAGGCCATGACGGGCATTTCTCGCGCTGTGTGCGCTTCAACGAGATCGACTGGGAGGCGCTGCCACCCGGCGCCAAGAAGGTCAACGAGCGGGTGGTGCCCGGTGCGCCGGTGCTCCAGATCGAAGACCTCCGGAAGTACTACAAGGTCGGCGGCAGCGAAGTGTTCGGCTCGAGCGAGGGCCGTGTCGTCAAGGCCAACGAGACGATCTCGTTCATGGCGCGCGAATCCGAGACCGTCGCTATCGTCGGCGAATCCGGCTGCGGAAAATCGACCCTGGCCAAGGTGCTGCTCGGCCTCGAAACGGCAAGCTCCGGCCGCGTCAAGCTCGGCAACAAGGAGATTCAGTCGACCGGGATCGAGAAGCGCAGCGTCGACACGGTGTCATCGATCCAGATGGTGTTCCAAAATCCGTTCGACACGCTCAATCCCAGCCATTCGGTCGGTTCGCAGATCATCCGTACGCTGGAAAAGTTCAACGTCGGCGACACGGTGGCCGACCGCCGCAAGCGAATGCTGGAATTGCTCGACCTGGTGAAGCTGCCGAGGGCGTTCGAGTCGCGCAAGCCGCGCCAGCTTTCAGGCGGCCAGAAACAGCGCATCGGCGTTGCGCGTGCCTTTGCCGGCGACGCCAAGGTGGTGGTGGCCGACGAGCCGGTCTCGGCACTGGATGTGTCGGTCCAGGCCGCGGTGACCGAGCTCTTGATGGATATCCAGCGCAAGAACAAGACGACGATGCTGTTCATCAGCCACGATCTGTCGGTGGTGCGCTACATCGCCGACCGCGTCGTCGTCATGTATCTCGGCTATATCGTTGAGCAAGGCACGACCGACCAGATATTCGCGCCGCCCTATCACCCCTATACCGAGGCATTGCTGTCGGCGATCCCGATCGCCGACACAAGCGTGGTCAAGAAGCACATCGTGCTGGAGGGCGACATCCCTTCGGCGATGAACCCGCCGTCCGGCTGTCCGTTCCAGACGCGCTGCGGCTACAAGAAACTGGTGCCGGACAACCTTTGCGAAACCAAGGTGCCGCCAGTCAAAAATCTCGGCGACGGCCATATGAGCCTGTGCTGGCTGTCCGACGACGTGCTGGCGAAAATGGAGCCGGTGATCAAATTCGACAAGGAGCACGCCGCAAATGAGGGCGTGCCGGATGATGCAAACCACGGTGTTGGCCCGGGCTTTGCCGGAGATCCGCCCAAGCGCCCGCATGGAAAGACTGGCAGCGTTGAAGCCGATGCCGAGGGCCAGGCAGTGGAGAATGCCGAAGCGGTCGCCAAAGCCCGCCGTCACGAGGTTCGCGACGAGGTTTCAGAGACCGGCACCTCAAGCTCTGCCGGCAGCCAGGTGGCACCAATCATGCCGCCGACTGTCGGCGACGGCCGACAGGCCGAGGACGCCACGCGCAAGCCGCGCAAACCCAAGGGCGGCTGAGAGCCGTTAATAGGCTAGGGCGCGCATTGCCGTAGCTGCGCGGCGTAGTCCTGCGCCATCTGTTCGGTGGCATGCGCATAGCGCTGCACGTCGGCGTCGCCGCGACTGCCGCGCTTGTAGGCATTCCAGCCGAGATAGTAGGCGAGATACAGATTGTAGGTGTCGTTGCGGGCGACGCCGAGCGTGTCGGCGGTCTTGGAATGATACCAGCCGACGAAATCGACGGCATCGGCAAACCTGGTGCGGCGCGCCGCCCAGCTTCCGGTCTCGTTCTGGTATTGCGCCCAGGTGCCGTCGAGCGCCTGCGAGAAGCCGGTGGCGCTGGAGATATGTTTCCAGGGAATGAAGCCCAGCAGCTTGGTGCGCGGCGGCCTGGCGTTGCTCTTGAAGCCGGATTCCTTGCGCACCGTCGCCATCAGCACGGGAACCGGCACACCGTATTTCTGCTCGGTTCGTTGTGCCGCCGCCTGCCAATTGTCGAACCAGCCGTCATTCTGGTCGAAAACGGCGCACACATCGTTGATATGGTTCGGTGGCGTCGCGCAGGCCGAAAGCGCCAGCGGCGCGGCAATCGCTATAATTTTGCTAAAACTCGACCTACGCATTGGAAGAGCATTAGGCCGAAAACATAAAAGGAATCTTGCTGCGTTCCTTAACGGCTCATCGGCCGCTTTGCCTGACGCGGAACAAGTATAACCATTCCGACGTTTGTTGTCGCTTTTGCCGATGTGAAATTCCCGGAATGCCGCCTTGGCTAAAATCACGCCGCAGGTGGCGGATTCTTGACAGCTCGATCCTCGTGCCGGCGCTTTGATGCGCGGCATGAGCGAACCAAGACGCAAGCGCGGCGCCGAGCGAACCAGCAACAGGGGACCGACCGCCATCCCGCAACTGCCGTTGCGCCGCGTCACCAATCCCTATCCGCCAATGGCGATGCTCTCGGCCGACCAGATCGAGGCGATCCACCAGGCGTCGATGCATATCCTGGAGAATTTCGGCATCGAGGTGATGAGCCCGCGGGCGCTGTCGCTGTTCGACAAGGCCGGGGCCAAGGTCGATCATGCCACGATGAACGTCCGCATCGATCGCGGCATGATCGAGGAAGCGCTGAAGACGACGCAGTCCAGTTATACGCTGACGCCGCGCAATCCCGCCCATGCCGTCCACCTCGGCGGCAATACCATCAACTTCACGCTCGTCGCCGGGCCGCCGAATGTGCACGACATGGAGCGCGGCCGCCGTGCCGGCAATTTGCGCGATTATTCCGAGCTCGTCCGGCTGGCGCAGCATTTCAACTGCATCCACATGCTAGGCAACCAGGTCTGCGCGCCGGTAGAATTGCCGGCGAATTCCCGTCATCTCGACACCTATTTCGCCAATCTGACACTGACCGACAAAAGCTTTCACGTCTCGGCCATCGGCCGCGGCAGGGCGCTCGACGGCATCGAAATGATGGCAATCGCGCGCGGACTGACGCTTGACGGGATGCGCCACGATCCCGGCGTCACCACGATCATTTCGGTCAATTCGCCGCGCCGCTTCGACGAGATGATGGCCGAGGGGCTGATGACGATGGCCGAGTTCGGCCAGTCGGTGGCGGTAACGCCATTCACGCTGATGGGAGCGATGAGCCCGGTGACGCTTGCCGGCGCGCTCGCCCAGCAGAATGCCGAGGCGCTGTTCGGCGTGGTGCTGACGCAGCTCGTCCGCCCCGGCGCGCCGGTGATGTATGGCGCCTTCACCTCCAATGTCGATATGAAATCGGGAGCGCCGGCGTTCGGCACGCCTGAAAACACCAAGGCGAATATCGCGTCCGGACAGTTGGCGCGGCGTTACAACCTGCCTTATCGCACAACGCCGGGCTCGGCTTCCAATGCCGCCGACGCGCAAGGCGCCTATGAGACGCTGATGGCGCTGTGGGGCGCGGTGCTCGGCCATGGCAACCTCGTCTACCATGCCGCCGGCTGGCAAGAGGGCGGACTGACAGCGTCGTTCGAAAAGTTCATCATCGACGTCGAGATGATCCAGCACATGATGGAGTTTTTGCGCCCGATCGAGGTCAACGAGGCCGAGCTTGCCGTCGAGGCTCTGGGTGCGGTTCCGACCGGCGGCCACTTCTTCGGCGAGCCGCACACGCTGGAGCGCTACGCCACGGCCTTCTATCAGCCGATGCTGTCCAACTGGCAGAATTTCGAGGCTTGGCAGGAAGCTGGTGGGCTAGACGCCACGGCGCGAGCGACGAGGCTGTGGAAGAAGGCGCTGGAGGACTATGTCGAGCCGGTGATGGAAATCTCCAGACGCGAGGCGCTTGAGGCGTACGTGGCCAAGCGCAAGGAAGCGATCGGGGCGGGCGAGCCTTAAGCCGCTCGTCTTGTTCGACTTCATTCTCTTCTCCTCCAGAATCATGAAACCCATCCAACTCTTTGAAACGACGAGAATCCCATGAAATCGCATGCAAAGGTCGTGGTTATCGGCGGTGGCGTTGTCGGGTGCTCCGTGCTGTTCCATCTGGCCCGGCACGGCTGGACAGACATCGTGCTTCTGGAGCGCGATGAATTAACCTCCGGCTCGACCTGGCACGCCGCAGGCGGCATGCACACGATCAATGGCGATCCCAATGTCGCCAAGCTGCAGAAATACACAATCTCGCTCTACAAGGAGATCGAGGAACTGTCCGGCCAGGCGACCGGCGTGCATTTGACTGGCGGCGTCTTGCTGGCAGCGACGGAGGCGCGGCTCGACTGGCTGCGCGGCGTCGTCGCCAAGGGCCGCTATCTCGGCATCGAGCTCGAGGAGATATCGCCTGATGAGGCGGCCGAGCTGATGCCGTTGCTCGATCCCAAGCAGTTCGTCGGTGCCGTGCGCAACAAGGAGGACGGTCATCTCGACCCGTCCGGCGTTACCCACGCCTACGCCAAGGCGGCGAGGAAGCTTGGTGCCGAGGTCGAGCGTTTCACCAAGGTCGAGGACATTGTGCGGCGCGCCGACGGGTTGTGGCGCGTCATCACCAACAAGGGCGAGGTTGTGGCCGAACATGTCGTCAATGCCGGCGGCCTGTGGGCGCGTGAGGTCGGCCGCATGGTCGGGCTGGAGCTGCCGGTGCTGGCGATGGAGCACATGTACCTGATCACCGAGGACATGCCGGAGGTCGCCGCCTGGAACCAGAAGACCGGCACGGAGATCATCCATGCGGTCGACTTCGACGGCGAGCTCTATCTGCGCCAGGAACGCGGCGGCATGCTGATGGGCACTTATGAAAAGGCCAACAAGCCATGGTCCGAATTCCAGACGCCATGGAATTTCGGCCACGAACTGCTGGAGCCCGATATCGACCGCATCGCACCGTCGCTGGAGGTTGGCTTCCGGCATTTCCCGGCGTTCCAGAACACCGGCATCAAGCAGATCATCAACGGACCCTTCACCTTCGCGCCGGACGGCAATCCGCTGGTCGGGCCGGTGCGCAGCCTGCCGGGGTTCTGGGTGGCCTGTGGTGTCATGGCGGGGTTCTCGCAGGGCGGCGGCGTCGGCCTGGCGCTGTCGAACTGGATGATCGAGGGCGATCCCGGCGCCGACATCTGGGCGATGGATGTGTCACGCTACGGTGACTGGGCCACGATGGCCTATACCAACGCCAAGGTGCGCGAGAATTATTCGCGGCGGTTTTCGATCCGCTTCCCGAACGAGGAGTTGCCGGCTGGGCGACCGCTCAAGACGACGCCGGTCTATGATCTGTTGTCGGCCGAGGGCGCGCAATGGGGCGTCGCCTATGGGCTGGAAGTGCCGCTGTGGTATGCGCCCGAAGGGGTCAAGGACGAATTCTCCTGGTGCCGCTCGAGCGACTTCGAGCATGTCGCTAAAGAAGTGGAGACGGTTCGGCAACGCGTTGGTCTGTCGGAAATCTCGTCATTCGCCAAATACAGAGTCACCGGTGAGGGCGCAGCAACCTGGCTCGACAGTATGCTCGCGTGCAAATTGCCAAGGCCCGGCCGCATGACGCTGGCGCCGATGCTGAAGGAAGACGGCAGGTTGATCGGCGATTTCACGCTGGCCAATCTCGGCGGTCCAAATTCTGCAAGCAAGGATTGGTTCCTGGCCGGCAGCGGTGTCGCCGAGCAGTACCACATGCGCTGGTTCGAAGCGCATCTGCCGAAGGACGGCTCTGTTAGCATCGAGGCGCTGGGAGCAAAACTCACCGGCCTGTCGATCGCCGGGCCGAGCGCGCGGAACCTTCTTGAAAAGGTCACACGATCTGATGTGTCGAATACGGCCTTTCCGTTCATGGCCATCAGCAGGATGGATATCGGCATGGCGCCGTGCCTGGTCGGGCGCGTCAGCTACACCGGCGACCTCGGCTACGAAATCTGGGTGGCGCCGGAATATCAGCGTGCAGCCTATCAGGCGCTGATGGCGGCGGGCGAGGAATTCGGCATCGGCCTGTTCGGCTCGCGCGCGCTCAATGCGCTGCGGCTCGAGAAGAATTACGGCTCATGGGCGCGCGAATACCGGCCGATCTATGGGCCGCTGGAGGCCGGCCTCGACCGCTTCGTCGCGTATGGCAAAGAGGCCGATTTCATCGGCAAGCAGGCAGCGCTGGCGGAGCGCAAGCAAGGCGGCAGACTGCGGCTGCGGGCCTTTGTCGTCGATGCTGCCGATGCCGACGTCATCGGCGACGAGCCAATCTGGTATGGCGGTGCCGTGCGCGGCTGGGTCACGTCAGGCGGCTACGCACATCATTCAAAAAAATCCGTCGCCATGGGTTATGTGCCGAAAGAGATCGCCGATGAGGCCAACGGTTTCGAGATCGAGCTATTGGGCAAGCGTTACGCCGCACGCATGCAGCAGACACCGCTGTTCGACGCCAATTTCGAGCGGATGCGCGGTTGAGGAACCGAGTGGCATAGCGAAGTCGCCGTGCCGGTGGCACGATGAAAGGGGGAGGACGATTTCGCGATAGTGAAAATTCTTTCGCGCGGTGACCTTTGGTTTTATTGTCGAGCTGCGGCGGAAGGCTGGGCAATTGCTTCGGAGGTCCACCATGCCCGACGTGTATGCGCAGATCACAACCGCTGATCCGGCTGTTGTCGCGGTTCTTATCAACGCGATGGAGTTGCGGGCCGCAGACCCGCGCCAGAAGGCAATTCGCCACTCGTTTTTCTCCTCGATCGATTTTCCGGAAAGGGCACGCGTCCTCGAAGGCGGCTGCGGCTCGGGACCGATCAGTCGCGAGCTTGCGCGCTGGCCGGGGGTGAACGAGGTTGTTGGGCTCGATCCGTCGCCGATATTTCTGGCGAAGGCGCGCGAGCTTGCCGCGGATATCCCCAACCTGAACTTCGTCGAAGGGGATGCCAGGTCGCTGCCGCACGAGGACAACTCGTTCGATGTGGTCATCTTCCATACCTGCCTGACCCATGTGCCCGGTCCCGAAAAGGCCCTGACGGAATCGTTGCGCGTGCTTCGCCCAGGCGGCTGCCTGGCGATCTTCGACGGCGATTACGCGACGACGACGGTCGCCATCGGCGATCATGATCCGCTGCAGGATTGCGTGGATGCCGCAATGGCGGCGCTGGTGAATGACCGCTGGCTGACGCGCCGGCTGCCGCTGCTGGCGAAATCGGCGGGCTTTGTCGTCGAAAAATTCGACAGCTACGGCTACGCCCAAATTGCCGCGCCCGACTACATGCTGACTCTGGTCGATCGCGGCGCCGATATTCTGGCCGGCTGGAAGCGACTCGACAAGGCGCTTGGCGACGGGCTGAAGCACGAGGCGCGCCGGCGTGTCGAAGCCGGAGAGTTCTTCGGGTTCATCGCCTTCGCGGGCCTGATTGCGCGCAAGTCGGGCTGAGCGCGCGCTGATCCGCCCGGCTACGATGTTTTGCGGTTGTCCAGTGCCAGGGCGCCGGGGCCGGCGAATACCAGATAGAAGAAGATGAAGCAGAAGGAGATCGCGGCATCGCCGCCATTGTTGACCGGGAAGAAGCTCTGCGGCATGTGCGCCATGAAATAGGCGATCGCCATCTCGCCGCTGAGAAGGAATGCCACCGGCCTGGTGAAAAGCCCCAATACCAGCAGGATGCCGCCTCCGAATTCCAGGATGGCCGCGGTCAGCGATAGCCCGCTCATGGTGCCGGCATGGTCGCTGACGGGGAAATTGAACAGTTTCTGGGTGCCGTGCTCAATGAACTGCAGCGCCGTCATGATGCGCAAGGCGGCAAGGGCGAACGGTTGATATTCGGCGAGGCCTTCGAAAAGCTTCATCTACGACTCCATTTTTCACCTAGCCCGGCCATAGGTCATCGCCAAAGGCCGGACCATTCACATAGTCCGGCCTGCATTCAACTGTCGGTGAGTGAGTCGTGAGGCGTGCTGCAGCCTTGGGGCCGCACGATGGCGGCCCCGCAATTGGCGCGGCCTGTTACCGCGTCGGTGCCATTAGCGCGAAATGGGCGCCTTGCGGATCCGTGCACTGTACGATCCAGCTGCCGCCGGGGACCTCCATCGGACCCATCAGGATCTTGCCGCCATTGTCGGTGACGCGCTTGGCTGCCGCGTCGATGCCGGGCACGTTGAAATAGAACTGCCAGACCGGCGTCGGGATCTGCTCGGGCTTGTTCATCATGCCGCCAACGGGCTCGCCGCCGAAGGCGAAAAGCTGGTAGACGCCCATCGGACCCATATCCATGGCGTCGCCCTTCTCCCAGCCGAACTGGCTGGAATAGAAATCGAACGCCGCCTTCCAGTCTGACGTGTAGAGCTCATGCCAGCCGATGTTGCCGGGGGTCGCCAACGGTAGCGGCGGCTGGTCGGGGCCGCTGGGCTGCAGGAAGTTGAACATCGCGCCTTGCGGGTCTGCAACGACGGCGAAGCGGCCGACGCCAGGAATGTCGTCGGGCTCGCGGTGAACCGCGCCACCAGCCTTCTTGAGGGAGGCCGTTGCGGCATCGATGTCCCTGGTGAGGATATAACCGACCCAGGCCGGCGGCATGCCCATCTTGCGCGCGTCATCGGGCAGCGTCATCATCCCGCCGACGCCGCGCTCGCCGACATTCATGACGATATAGCGCGGCATGCCCTGGGCCCCTTCGAAAGGCTGCCCCCTCCAGCCCACCACTGAGGTGTAAAACGCCTCGGCGGCGTCGAGATCGGTGGTCATCAGCTCGTACCAGAAGAAGGGCATGGGGGACTGTGGCATTGTCGTGCTCCTTGCGGTTTGTACATCGATCATGCGCGATCCATTCTAGGACGATCTTCACGACGAAAATCCGACAGCCAACCAAAAAAGATGACGGCAAATTGGAAATGTTACCGGGTTGCGCGCCCTGCGGTTTTCGACTTTGCTCGCAGTCAACGAGGGGTTGTTGATCCATGCGCCGGATGTCGCTCACTTCCGAACTTGTCGCGCTGTGCCATCGGGAGGAGGCCGATCCCGGCCCCGATGGCAGCTGGACGCAGCTGACGGACGAAGACTTCAGGGCCCTTTGCCTTCGGTGATCAAAACCAACGCTAAGCTTACCAGGCTGACCACTCAGTCCAGCAACGGCAGTGCCGCTATGGCCAAGCTTCCCTGTCGGCGGCTTTGGTAACATGAGTAAACTTGTCATGTTTATTCGTGGCTTTTCAGCAGTTTGCACAGAAAATTGACCAATTGATAAAAAAATAAAACGTGCTAGCCTTCTCCAAAACAAGAACATGGGGAACTGACGATGCCAGAAGGCCAGTTCAAGCAAGGCATTGCCGGCGGGCGGCTTTCGCCGGGACAATATGCCGATAATTTTGCCGACCTGCACCCGCCGCTCGATCATCACGAGGCGCTGGTCGAGTCCGACCGCTGCTATTTCTGCTATGACGCGCCGTGCATGAATGCGTGTCCGACCTCGATCGACATCCCGCTGTTCATCCGCCAGATTTCGACCGGCAATCCGATCGGTTCGGCCAAGACGATTTTCGATCAGAACATTTTGGGCGGTATGTGCGCCCGCGTCTGCCCGACCGAGACGTTGTGCGAAGAGGTCTGCGTGCGGGAGGTGGCCGAAGGCAAGCCGGTGCAGATTGGTCGCCTTCAGCGCTACGCCACCGATGTCGCCATGGCCGAAAACAAGCAGTTCTACAACCGCTCCGAACCGACCGGCAAAACGGTCGCCGTGGTCGGCGCCGGACCGGCCGGGCTTGCGGCCGCGCATCGGCTTGCCCGCCACGGCCACGACGTGACCATCCTGGAAGCCCGCCCGAAGCCCGGCGGCCTCAATGAGTACGGTATCGCCGCCTATAAGAGCGTCGACAATTTTGCCCAGGCCGAAGTCGACTATGTCACGTCGATCGGCGGCATCGACATCCAGAACGGCAAGGCGCTCGGCCGTGATTACCAGCTGTCGGACCTGACCAGGAATTACGATGCGGTGTTCCTCGGCATGGGGCTTGCCGGCGTCAATGCCTTGCGAGCGGATGGCGAGGAGGCGCAAGGCGTCACCAATGCCGTCGAGTTCATTGCCGAGCTTCGTCAGGCCAGTGATCTGGCCAGCCTGCCGGTCGGCCGGCGTGTTGTCGTCATCGGCGGCGGCATGACGGCGATCGACGCGGCGGTGCAATCGAAGCTGCTCGGAGCCGAAGAGGTGACGATCTGCTATCGGCGCGGCCCGGAGCACATGAATGCCTCCGAATTCGAGCAGGATCTGGCTGCCGCCAACGGCGTCATCATCCGGCACTGGTTGCAGCCGAAGCGGGTCATTGCCGATGCCGGCAAGGTGTCGGCGATCGAGCTCGAATACACCGCGATGGACGGCGACAGGCTCGTCGGCACCGGCGAGCGGCTGACGCTCGTCGCCGATCAGGTGTTCAAGGCGATCGGCCAGAGCTTTGTCCCAGCTGCGCTCAACGGCAGCGGTGCGGAGGTCGCGCTGGAAGCCGGCCGCATCAAGGTCGACGCGGAAGGGCGCACCTCGCTGGCCAATGTCTGGGCTGGCGGCGACTGCATTTTCGGCGGCGACGACCTGACTGTTTCAGCCGTCGCGCAAGGCCGCGATGCGGCGGAGAGCATTCATCGGGCACTGACCTCGAACGGGAGGGCATGAGCATGGCAGACATCCGCAACAATTTCGTCGGCATCAAATCGCCGAACCCGTTCTGGCTGGCTTCGGCGCCGCCGACCGACAAGGCCTATAACGTCATCCGCGCCTTCAAGGCTGGCTGGGGCGGCGTTGTCTGGAAGACGCTCGGCGAAGAAGGGCCGCCGGTGGTCAACGTCAACGGGCCGCGCTACGGCGCGATCTGGGGCGCCGACCGCCGCTTGCTTGGCCTGAACAATATCGAGCTGATCACCGACCGCGACCTGCAGGTCAATCTGCGCGAGATCAAGCAGGTCAAGATGGACTGGCCCGACCGGGCGATCGTCGTCTCGCTGATGGTGCCGTGCGAGGAGCATGCCTGGAAGGCGATCCTGCCGGTGGTCGAGGAGACCGGCGCCGACGGTATCGAGCTCAATTTCGGCTGCCCGCATGGCATGTCGGAACGCGGCATGGGTGCGGCGGTCGGCCAGGTGCCGGAATACATCGAAATGGTGGTGCGCTGGTGCAAGGCCAACACCCGCATGCCTGTCATCACCAAGCTGACGCCCAACATCACCGACATACGCAAGCCGGCACGAGCTGCCCTTGCCGGCGGCACCGACGCGGTGTCGCTGATCAACACCATCAATTCGATCACCGGCGTCAATCTCGACAATTTCGCACCGGAGCCGACGATTGACGGCAAGGGTTCGCATGGCGGCTATTGCGGCCCGGCGGTGAAGCCGATCGCCATGAACATGGTGGCCGAGATCGCGCGCGACCCGGAAACGAAGGGCCTGCCGATCTCCGGTATCGGCGGCATCACCACCTGGCGCGACGCCGCCGAGTTCATGGCGCTTGGCGCCGGCAATGTGCAGGTGTGCACGGCGGCGATGACCTATGGCTTCAAGATCGTGCAGGAGATGATCGCCGGCCTGGAAAACTGGATGGACGAGAAGGGCCATGCCTCGCTCGACGACATCATTGGCCGCGCCACTCCCAACGTCACCGACTGGCAGTATCTCAACCTCAACTACGTCGCAAAGGCGCATATCGACCAGGAGGCCTGCATCAAATGCGGCCGCTGCCACATCGCCTGCGAGGACACCTCGCACCAGGCCATCACCAGCATGGTCGACGGCGTCAGGCATTTCGAGGTGATCGAGGCCGAATGCGTCGGCTGCAATCTCTGCGTCAATGTCTGCCCGGTCGAGAACTGCATCACCATGGAGCCACTGGCGGTTGGCGCGATCGATGAGCGCACTGGTAGGCCAGTGTCGCCGATCTATGCCAACTGGACGACGCATCCCAACAATCCGATGGCCAAGGTGGCGGCGGAATAGCATTTCGAAAAAAGCGGCGTCCATGGGCGCCGCTTTTTGACTTTCCTATTGCGGATAAAAGATATCCAAGATAATCTATATCCATGAACAGGAGAGCGAAATGAAGCTGGGCGAAGGCGTCGAAGCAGCCATCCACTGCGCCGCGATGCTCGCCGGCGTTGATGGCGCCGCGACCTTGCCAGGTGCTGCCATGGCCGAAGCGTTCGGGCTGTCGCCGAGCTATCTGCTTAAGCATCTCAACGCGCTGACTGCGTCCGGCATTCTGGAATCAGTGCCGGGGCCGTCCGGCGGCTACCGGCTGGCGCGGCCGGCGGAACGCATAACGCTGCTCGATATCGTGCTGGCCGTCGAGGGGCGTGAACCGGCGTTCCGCTGCGCCGAAATCCGCCAGCGCGGCCCAGCGAAGCTCAATGCCTCGGTCTATGCCAAACCCTGCGGCATCAACGTAGCCATGCTGAAGGCCGAGCGCGCCTATCGCGCCGCGCTCGCCGACGCCTGGCTGTCCGACATCGTTGCAGAATACACCGCCGATGCCGATTCCCGTTCGGTCGCCGCGAACTGCGCCTTCGTCGAGCGCCATCGGCGGCCGCAGAAATCAAGTTCAACCAAGCAAGCATGAAAGGCTACAGACGATGAAACAGAGGCTGCAATTTTTCGGCGCGGCGCCGGAGATCATGAAGGCGGTGTCAGCGCTCAACAAGGCAGTCGACGAATGCGGGCTCGAAAAAAGCCTGTTGCATCTGATCAAGCTCAGGGCGTCGCAGATCAACGGCTGCTCGTATTGCGTCGAGATGCATAGCCGCGAAGCGCGCCGCGACGGCGAAAGCGAGCAGCGGCTCTATCTCGTCTCCGCCTGGAAGGAATCGCCGCTGTTTTCAGAGCGCGAACGCGCGGCCTTGGCCTGGACCGACGCGCTGACCAGGATTGCCGACAACGGTGTGTCGGACGAACTCTATGCAAGGACGCTCGAATATTTCTCGGAAGAGGAGCTGGTCAAGCTCTCGGTTGCGCTCGGCATGATCAACACCTGGAACCGGCTTTGCGTTCCGTTTCATGCAATCCATCCGATGCCAGCAGTCTTGGCCGCCTGAGCATGGACCAGGGCTGGGGGGCGGGGGGGGGGGCGCGCGCGTCATCAACCCCAGTCGCACGGGGGCGGTGGGCGTTACCTACCAACCCCCCCGCGCCCCCGTCGTCGGGCCCCTCTCTCACCCCCCCGGGGGGGGGTGGGCGCGCGCCGCGCCTCTTTTCTG
>NZ_JAMYND010000028.1:0-84802 GCF_040318885.1 Mesorhizobium sp. M0998 | reverse complement strand
AACACAACGCCCGGCCCAGGGATGCCATGGATAAAGAAACTTGCGTTCCTCGGTCCCGTGGGCGTTCTCTCGTCGTGTTGTACAACCATCACCGACCACACTTGGCCATCGGCAACATGACGCCGGCCGAACTCGCAATGAAATGCACACTGGAAAAACAGGCCGCCTAAGGCCAGAAACGAAACCCCGGACTCTCTCCCAAACCAGAGGAGACAAGGGTCTCAGGTCAATTGATCTGCGGTCTGAACGTCGATCTTGAGGAGTATCCGCTTCTCGGGGCCTGACCCAAGCACGACTTGCCATTTCGTGAACCCGACTTCGCCGTCATAGGTAGCTGGCAGGTTTGACACCAGCGGCACCGCTGCGTGCCGGCCAAAAGATCGTTCTGTCCTGGCGTAGATGCTCAACTGGGTGGCTGCCCTCACCATGGTACCTAAGGATGAATTGCCATAAGCGGGATCGAAGGCAGTCGACTCATCGACCTCAACACGGACATTCGGAATGATCAGGCCGGACCAATTCTGCGAGCCGGCAGTTGGGAAATAGTGGAATTGGAACCGATCGCCGAGAAAGACAGCTGTCGGTGCCTCGTTGAGTAGCCCGACAATGGCGGTCGCCTCGTGCTTGTTGCGGGGCAGGATCAGGCATCCGGCGGGTGCCGAGGCAAACGTTCCTACCGTAAACTCTTCAGGTGCAAGCATCGATTACCTTTCCTGCAGCGGGCGGATCAGATTCTCCCAATAGAGTTCCGCAGCGCCTTCGTGGGAGAGCTTCTTCTCGTTCTGGCCGCCGAAATGCATCATGCCCATAGTCGTCAGGTAAATGGTCTGATCGTCGGCTTCGACGTTGATGGACTCGTTGATCGTGTTGCTGGCCGTCGTGTGACCCTGGACGTAGTTGATGCCCCGTCCGAAGCTGTCGCCTCCCATGTAGATGGTTGCCTTGGCAATGTCCTTGCCGTCACGGTAGACGGTCGCGAAGAAACGGTTTGCGTCGACCCGTCGAAACACTCCTTCGATGCCCGGGTTGCGCTCTGCGAGCTCGGCCAGTGAATTCTCGAAGAAGCGCGCCATGAACTCGAATGCTTCCTCTTGGAAGCGGTCCTTATCCCGCTGTGTGAAGGACTTGGCCAAGCGCAGGTTGCTGGAACGGGGCCCTTCAGCGGCACCTGGCGCTGGCTGGGCGATGGCCGATGTGTCCATGGCAGATACTTGTGATGGCGCTGCCTTGTTTCGTCCAACCGCTGCCTCCCGGATGGCTTTCGCGACCTGAAGGAATGCCTCGTCGATGTCCGCCCACTGGGTGATCGGCTTACCGTCGCGCGGCACCGCGTTGAGCTTGCCAAATGGCGCATGATGCCAGTCGCAAGCCCGCAGGATGATCGGGATGACGATCGTCTCCCCGGCCTCATGGCGTTCCATCGCCCGCTTCATCTCGATGTCGTAGCAGTAGTTGGAGGCTAGGAAGTCAGCGCTGACGAGCAGCAAGATAATGTCGTCACGGTTGATCTGCTCGTCGATCGACTGGGCGAATTCCTGGCCGGCTCCGATCCTGCGATCGTGCCAGGTATCGATTACTCCTTGGCGCTTGAGCATCGACAACTGCTTTTCGAGCTGATCCCTGAGTGCCTCGTCCGCGTGAGAATATGAGAAGAATACGCTCGCCAATACGCCCTCGTAAAAACTTGTGCCTGTGTGGTTCGACCTCGAACACGATACGGTCCGAATCCAGCGGAGTACCGTTGTAGTAGTCTATATCATAGCGGTACCAATTTAACTTGATACGCCTGCTCAAGGATGTGGTCGGGTTTGACCCAAGCCCTCTCCCAATGACTCCTTCCGCGAAATGATGCAGCGCATCGCTGCCCTTAAAGTCCAGGCAGAGTTCTGGTCCCGGCCTGAAGCCGCCGTTCAGACGGCTCTTTACTCGATGTGGCCTGCTGCCACACGACCAAATCCGCCTCGCCTCTTCCGGCCTGAAGTCGCCCACTAGACGGCGGCTGCGATCCGGCCAGCATCCTCGGATGTAGCATCGAGAGATTCTTTGGCGGGCATGGATGCCTCGAAGGTTCGACCCTCCTTGTCCTGCTTTGGCGCCTCCAGCCGCGGCAAACGTACTATCAAGGTCAGTCAGGACGCGACGACGACTACGCACGGCCGGCGTTAGCCGAATGTCGAATGGCTTTCAAAATTGACCATGGATTGGCGTCCAATTTTGCACGCCGATTCGCACCTACATCGTGCCTTTTGAAGCGAAGCTATAAGCATTCCGCATCTGCCGTGACACCACATCGAACGATGTTCCTGTAAGGTGAAAAGCTGGCAAATATGCCGAAGTCATAGGCCTAGATTCTGGTATATCTTATCAGGATAATGCCAATCGTCTGAGTGGCCGTGATAAGATCCCCGATAGTTATCGAAATAGTCGTCCATCGCGTACGAGATTATCTTTGCCCTAAACGACACAAACATTGCGTCCTTCTTCCGAAGAAGCGGGGGGCAATAATCATCGATTGCTTTGCTTCCATTAAGGTTGACAACCAAAGCCGGGATGCCGAGCTCCAAGCACATGTCAATTTCCCATCGGACATATCTATAAAGGTTCTTCGTGCTGGTGCCGACAAGAACTATTGCTTGCTTCGTATTCTTAAGCCTCTCCCTTAGTCTCCTTTTGACGGTATCCTCACTCGATCCGTCGCGGATGCCGTTGATGTCATGAGCGTCGTGAAAATCGAAATCTATGTGCTCACTTTTCTTCCAACCTTTCATGTAGGCATATGCCCACATGTCGTTGTCGCCGTCAAAAATGACGTACGTCTTATTTCTGTACCCCATTGGTTCCCCTCCGCCGCCGCTAAAATGTAAGACATACAGATCCGTGCTTGAAATCTATCAACTCAGAAATATTATTCAATGAGCACAATATAAGACGCCGTGAAGATTGGCTGGCGAGGGAGTTTCGGATGAACGTCCTCGACCTCCGGTTGTCCTTATTTGTTCTCAGGCGCGCTCTCTCAATTGCCAGCTAGATGTTAGACGTGAGCTTTGCCTCCTCGGCAACGGCTTGGATCCACAGGCCCTCATTTGCACTGGTAAGGCCACTCTTCCCGTTTAGGCGCGGTATTTGCCCTCCCGCGTGATGCAATCCTATGACTTCCCATTTCGAGGCATTGAAGACTGGACTGCCTGAACTGCCTTTTTCCGTAGGAGCGCTATAGTGTAAACGTCGTCGGATAGTTGGCTCCGGTGGAGTTCCGGTAGCCGGCCCTTCGTGGTCTAGCAACACATTGCCGTCGATCGAGATGCTCAAGTTGTCACCACGTGGGTAACCGATCAGGTAGACCTTCTGCAGGCCATCGGCCAGTGGTAGTCTCGGGGCGAGCGAAAGTGGGCTGGCAACTATGGGTAGAACCAATCTAATGATGGCTGCATCAAGCCTTTCGATTGGTGAACTCCAAACCAGCTCTTTGATTGGAATCGGTGTATTAGAGAGCTCACCGATCTCTTCAAATACTACTTCACATTCGTCCGGATGTAACGACCCTGGTTGCGTTCCGCTGACAACATGAGAGTTCGTGAGCACGACACGCTCAGCGCCGAGAGATGGAATGAAATCGCCGCCAGCGACTACAAATGCTGTGCCAATCTTTCCCCCTCCGATTTGCCGAATTGCGCATACCGAACGGGCCACTTCGGTACCACGCCTCATCCACTGTATAGATTTTACTCCCTCTGGGCCAAGTAAGGCCTCTAGGTTTCTGGTTCCAAGTGCCTCTGCCTTACCTGCCGCCGCATCCACAGCATGGTTAAGTCTGAGTTGGCCGTAATTCATCTGCAACAATCGCGCCTGTAGGGCCTCGACTATTCCCGCGCCCTCGTCGCTCACGGCTGGCAGGTTCCAAACTTCGGTGTACTGTCTGAGCGTGCCCGCGACAGCAAAGCTGGTAACGCTGGGATCGCTTAGATACGCAGCGATCTCGTCAAGGGCACCAGAAATGTCATCGAACCCTATTCGGAGTTCTGCACGTGTAGCGTGATACCAAAGGTCACGAGTTGAGTGGGGAGCTTGATCAAGCTTTGTCAGCAATTCCCGGCCTTCAACTTCAGATTGGAAATTCTGGTCCAATTGTCCGAAGTTGTGCTGACCCAGCCGCGAAAGTGCCAATATATTGACGGCGGCCCAATCTCGCCCAAGCCTGAACGCCTTTCTATATTCCGCAATTGAGCCTGAAAGATAGGCGTGACCGATCTCGGAAGTCTTGTCAGGAAGATGGAGGAAAATCTCTTTCAGAGCTCGACCTCGAAGGCCGTAGATTTCCGAAGATATCGTGCTGTTCAGTCCTGGCATAAGTTCGACGGTTGAGAGAATACCTAGTGCGCCTTGGTAGTCACCCAACTCGATCGCCGCCTGCGCGTGGTACGTCTGAAGAATTGGTGAATCTGAGCGGTGGTTCCTAGCGGATTTGGCGAGATCAATCAACAAACCGAAATCCCGAGAATCTCTTAAGCCCAATGCAACAATGGCGGTGTCATTAGCGGGAGGGGGATTCCCCACGGCCAGCTCGTGTATAAAGCGTAAAGCCTCTTCTTTGTGCAAATGTGATATAATCACGTTGGCTCCTAGTATGGCTAAAATCAGAAGCCAAGCATAGAAGTCAACGCTTTTCGGAGTGATGCCTGCCGCATATACTTCGTAATAGAGTGTCTCCAAGCACCATCATTGCGAACCGCAATGTCGGAAACGACTTTGATCCCATCTTTAAGGAAATCATTAGCGATAAATGGATCAAATCCAGCAACAACGTCCAATCTGTCAAATATGTTAACCCAATCACCTCTCAATTTTATGGGATATCCCATTGCTCTAGACCACTCGGGAGCAAGCTTATCCTGAATCTCGTCAAGGCCGAGCGGGCTTCCGATAGTAATTAGCCCGTCAACGGGAGGGCACTCAGGAACCCGCATTAGGCAATCATATGCTATAACGGTACCCATGCTGTGGCTGACAACATAATGGCGCTCGCCATTCGGAGCGGCAGCAAGAGCTGAGACAAAGCGTGAGCGTATCTCCTGCTGAACGTGGAACCGGCTTCCTGGCCTGCATTCAAAGTCCGCATCAAATAGGTAATGGTGAACGTCTCTGAGATAGGTTTCCAAAAATTTTGCTTTTAACCCCCAGGGTAGCGGCACCCGTTCCAAGCTTACACCGTCGAGCATACGGTTCTCAGGAACGGCTTCGGCAGCTTCAGCGGCTGCGAGGAGGCCTCCGGTTTTCGCCGCGATCATAGCTAAGAAAAGCGCCTCACTAGGGGTCTCTATCCCAGGGACTAAGGCTGATGATGATGCATCGACATCTGAGGGAACTAGTTCTCCGACGCTCTCATAGGCAGCGACGTTTGCGTCCGGTTCCGGATACATTACATCCGCCCAGTAAACCATTGACGTGGACACTCCTTCGGCTCCTAGATCCAACCCGTCGAGGCCGGAACCTAGCGCGTTCCGCCAAATATTAAGCAGGGGATCGGGTGCCGGTTTGTTGCCAATACCGTGAATGAACGTAACATGGGGCATGAGTTTGTTCTCGCTGCTGAAAAGAATCCTGCACAGAGGTGTCGCCCCTGGCGTCAAGAAAGCATCGAATATGCTTCGCTGCCAAAACTATATCTATAGTGTCAAATTGCCTCTTCGGGCAGGCCATAGCAAGCGGTCAATCAATGGATAGGGTTTTTATCGCTCACTCATTTTCTGATGCCGACCGTCCTCTGGTCCAACGCCTCGGCGACATCGTCCATGCTTTTGGCGCAACCCCGGTGACGGGACGCCGCCTTGGCGGGGCAGTGCTGACGCAAGAGATAAAATCAAGAATATCAGATGCCGATGTCCTTATCGCGCTCTGCACTTATCGCGAGGACAAGAGTGGCTGGCCTACGCACCCGTGGGTATTGACTGAGTTTGGCTTCGCTCTTGAACTAAATAGGCCTTGCATTGCCTTGGTCGATAGCCGAGTTGCATGGGACAAGACGCCCTACCCGGATCGTGAATACATACCGTTCGATGCGGGAGCGCCATACCTGGCCTTGTTGGATATGGTTGAGCATCTAGGTGTTTGGAGGGCCGACGCGGGCGCACCGATCCAACTGCTGATTGATGACGAGGAAATTATTCGGGCGTTCCTTACAAATCGGAGGAGTTTTCAGGTGCGATACCGTTGTGGCCGTGAAGCCCGCTTCTCCCAATTCAGAGACACGGACCGTGTTATGCTAGATGCAGGAGGCTTGGTAATCACACTGCCAACAGTTCCGAGCAGGGATCATCACGTCGAAGTCGAGATTTCTGCCGACCGAGCGCAGTGGATATGCGCGGTATCGCGTCAATACATTTCGGTCAAATTCGAAAGGGTCAATTCGTGACTTACCGCATTGAGCAGGCCGTGGCAGTCGAGTCCGAGTACCCGGATGATCGTTGGCGCTGGCGGGTATGGATTGATGCATCGTCAGAAGAACTCGACCGAATTGAGATGGTCCGATACGAGTTGCACCCGACATTTCCGGAACCCGTTCGGACAGTGCGGGATCGTTCCAGTAAGTTCTCATTGGCGTCTTCGGGGTGGGGTGAGTTTCTGCTTCACGCTTCGATTAAGTTCAAAACTAGCGGGGATGATTTGCGACTTGCTCATTGGTTAAGATTAAGCTCCCGACCGATTGAGGGGGTAATCGCACCCAACCAACTTCGTGTTTTCGTCTCCTATGCTTTTTCAGATACTGAAGCAGTCGAAAAAGTTACAAACGCTCTGAGGGACAAAGGAGCAAGGGTGGTCAACGCGGTAAACTCTAGCGTTGCATCCGGAGAGACACTACAGGATAAGCTCGATAGCTTGCATCCGGATGTTGCATTAGTGTTCGTTGGAGAAAATTTAAGCAAGTGGCAGGCTAGAGAGGTAACTGAGCTGGTTAGAAACGATGTTGAAATAATACCGATAGTCTCGCCCCAAGCGAGTGTTGCTGGTGATAGTTTGCTCGCATCACGTGAGCCTGTGATTGCTGATTTCAGTCTGTCGCCGGAGGACACAGCCGACAGGGTGCTGAGATACATGCCTGGGATAATTGGCAAGGTTTGAGTCTCTTGCGAGTGACCAGGACGGAAGGGGGCAATCAGCGACTCCACTGACAATGAAGTGGACCCTTAAGATGCAGTTTTGACCCTAAGATGCGTTGCCAGTATGAATGTGATGGACTTCGAAACCGGCCGCCTCGGATACCTCAAGCATGTCCTGTGTGGCATCACCTGAAGCCCTAGGATGACCGTCCCAGACCAATAGGGTGATTGGCTTCAGGCCGGATGTAATTGCAATCTCGGAAGCCTGCCTTACAATCTCTCTCGTAACCAGCGAATAGCTTTCATCGGGGTCTTTGTTCTGGAGTTCCATATTTACTACATCCTCGACAGGAGTGTTTGCCAAAACGTAGTCAAACATTTCTCCCCAATTACCAGGTCTGTCGACAACCGAGGACCTCCTAAAGGTCATTGGGTCGAACGGGAGCAGAATTCTGCGGGGAATATTATGGGCCAATGCAACTTGCAAACTAGTCAAATCCGCGCCACATGCGGCGGAGCAGACCAGCTGTTTTACCTTTAGCTGCTTAAAGGCCTTGCCGATCCGCGCTCTTACGGCGGGCAGGTTGCTCAGAGGGAATCGTCGCTCTGCCCCCACCGCGTCGATACGCCTACCAGCCAATGCCGCGACGCTTTCCATCAATAGCGATTAGTCGCGCTGCGAAGTGCTTCGACGATTCGATCTCGTTCAAAGCTTGTTGCCCAAGATGTCCCAACACCCAGGAGACCGGAGGGCGTCGTATTCGACTTTCCCAGTTTTACAGCAGCGAGCTTCAATTTGGTGTCGTCCATTTTCGCCCGGTCGATCTCCCATTCCATCCAAGAGCTATTGGCGCTCTTCTCCCCAACAAGGACGAGCAAGTGCGTTGCCTCTTTCATCTTTTTTACAAGCGCAGCTTTAATGACAGGGGCGTCGCTGCTGTTGATGGCTACGTCAGGGCCGCGGCTATCAAAATCAAAATCAAACTCCGGATTGGCATCCCATGCCTGCAGGAGCCGCTTGTAGTGTACGTCTTCCGAATGGTCATAGCTTACAAATGTTTTCGTCTTACCCATCTTGCGTCCTCTAGAATTGAGAGACTTATGTCCTTTTTGCCACAGTATCGGATATCTGTATATTGTGCCACCTAAGTTTTGAATCAAGCATTTAAAATATCAAGCCTGGGGACGGCAACTATCTTCCCCATGCCACCGCCCGACCATCTCGGAGGGCCTTCAAGGCGAACCTTTGAGCCAATCGCCTACGCGAACAGGAGGTCAAAAGAATTTGACTCGGCAAGTCGTGTCTTGGCGTTGTAGGTGTCGGTCCGCAACCGATAGCATGCCTCCCACCTCTGATGCCAGCTAGTCGGTCTCAATTAGGTCTCAAAGTAGACTCACGAAGGATGCGCGCGCCGCGATATCGGCACAACGCGCCGCCGACGCGCTCGGGATCGCTCGCCATGCGCATCGGCTGGTTCCGCAGCGCCCATGTGAGGAGCGCGGGCTGCTACAGGCCGTGGCTGCTGCCGCCGCAGAGGAGGCGCAAGTTCCTGGACTCGACAACACCATCTGCCACTCGCTGAAGGCATTCGGCAACCTTCTCAAGCGCACCGGGCACGTCGGCTTTGCTGCGGCGATGCGCGAAGTGATGCCCGGCGATCCGCTGGCCGAGGAGCTGATGGAGGCGATGCTGTAGGCCCCGCGGCTACAGAAAACTGTGCGAGCTTTTGGCCAGTGCCGCAGCCAGGGCGTTGTGATGGAGCCGCCTGGCCGCAGCACTCGGCCATCCCTCAAGGCCAAACTTGGCCCAACTCGCGGGCTTCGCCAGTACGGCGCGCGCACCGACGATGAAGAGCGCGCATATACTTTTTGCTGCGCTTGCTAAGCCCACCATGCACCGTTCTGTCGCCGGTGGAGAGCTGCTTCGGCACCAGGCCGAGCCGGGCGCCAAAGTCGCGTCCCTACGAAAACGTGGCGCCATAGCCGATCGTCGCAATCGTCGCGCTCGCGGTCAAAGCCCGATCCCTGGAATGCTCATCAGCCGTTGGCAGCTTTCGTCTTGATGCGCGAGCGCCTGGATTTCACCCGTGACTGCATCGACCCGATCGTCCAGCCAACGCCAGTCCTGCGCCAATTCCTCGACAAGACGAACCAGGCGCGGCGAAAGCACGTCGGTGCGCTCAGCCAACATAGGTGGCAGCATCTGGCACAGTCTCGCAGGCCCTTGCGGGACGATAACCCCGCACTCGAGAAGAAAGCCGCGGAGCTGATTGACGACCGTGTTGCGATGGCCGACGAGCCTGCTGCGAATTCGATGCAAGGCCTGAAGGTCGAGCTGCTCGGCGCTCTTGATTGGGACAAAGCTCATCGTAGGCCGCCGCACCGCGTCGGCGATCGCTTCGGCGTCGCGGTAGTCGTTCTTCTGCCCTTTCCGCAACGGCTTGTCCCGGGATCAGCCGAACGTCATGGCCGAAGGCCCTCAGTCGACGGCCAATGTGATGCGCGCCTGCACAAGCTTCAACGCCCACAAGTCAAGGCGGAAGGTTGGCAATATGGCCTTCCAATCGTCCACGCGACAGTTTCTGCCGTAAGATTACCTTCCCACGCGCGTCCATCCCGATGAGATGAAGGCTGCTTTTGCCGAGATCCATACCGATCGTGGCGATACTATCGTGATGCCCAACGGTTTCAGTCATGGTGTGCTCCTTTTGCGGTTGCGCATCTACAGCATGGCCGTCGCGCCGTCGGAGCGCGGCCGGTCCATACCATTATCTGGACCGACGGCATGTTCTACCTCGGTGATGCGGCGGTGGGTGAGGGCGACGCCGCATGGCGCGCGCATGGCAAGGCCCGCAAGCTTCTGGGTGCACATCGATGAGCCGTGTGGCGGCGTTTGAAATGCATCACGTCCGCACGCTGACGGACGTGAATTGAACAAGGAGATCCGCTCCGGCGGATGAGGACCGATGCCGACCGGGAACGACTGAACGCAAATTATCCTGCCTGCGGCCGCGCCGGCGACAGACGGTCGGACCGCGCTCGATTGCTTGTGACGACGCTCCGTTAGTCCGATGGAAGAGTGCGCCACGGCGATTCGAGAGCTGCAAATAAGCAGCGCAACTACTCGGTCGCAGAGCGCGGAAGACTGCACTGCGCATCGGAACTCGACGCCAAAAGCGGAATCGTAGCGCTGAGCATAGATTCGTGTATTATCGCAACTTTGATGAGGGACCACGATTTCAGAAAGATCACCGGAAGAATAACCAATTAAGACGGCAAGATAAAGCGAGCTTGCGCTCGCACCTCGCTTTGCTCGGTAAGTTGTTGTCTGCACATTGTTTTCGCTTGCGAAAACAGAGCCCTTCCGGAACTTTGAGGTGTATGGGCAGCGGCGGAATTGCCGGTAAAGCACTGGTGATGCTTGCAAATCCGATTTGCCGCCGTGATGTGCGATCCGACGTTTCCGCGCCACAGCCTGTCTTTGCACGCTGGAGCACGATCAGCGCTTGCGGCGTCTTGCGGAGCCGCAATCCGCCGCTGATTCTGCCGCCATGGTGGACCGTGACGACAGAGATTTCCGTGTCAGACCTGGGCGTGTGCGAAGCAGTGGCACGCGGGTCGCCCCAGGTGCAAAACCGTTCCTCGCGCAGGTGAAAATCGCCGTGCGCAAGGCCAGCGGCAACCCAGGCAGGATCGGTGGTTCTGCGGGGAGCAAGGGCGGCGGCCGGTTTAACACAAGGGGACGCGGCGCAAGCATCGCCGCCGGCCTGTCGCACGACGGCAGCGGCTGGGGCCGGGAAGGGGGCCGAGGCCGCTTCCGGACGCGGCGGGTGATGGTCAAGGCACGCGTGGTCAAGTTCACGTCCCAGCGTGGCGCGCGCGGCCCGAAGATGCGTGGCGTCTCAACCCGGGCAGTCGATGCGCATCTGCGCTATCTTGAACGCGACGGCGTGGCGCGCGACGGAGAGAATGGCCGGGTTTATTCCGCGCTCGAGGACGGTCGCGACAGAGAGGAGGGCAGAGCGTTCATCGAGCGCTGCCGTGGCGACCGGCATCAGTTCCGCCTCATCGTCGCACCCGAGGATGCCGTCGAGATGGAGGATCTGCGCGCCTTCACCCGCGATCTCATGCGACAAATGGAGAGCGATCTCGGAACCCGGCTCGACTGGATCGCCGTCGACCACCACAACACCGGCCACCCTCACACTCACATCCTGGTGCGCGGCGTGACTGATCAGGGCAAGGTGCTCAACATCGCCGGCGATTATATCGCCCACGGCATCCGCCATCGCGCTGGCGAGTTGGTGACGCTTGAGCTCGGACCGCAGACCGAGATCGACATCGCCCACAAGCTGAGAGCCGAGGTGGAGGCCGAGCGGCTGACCCGCCTCGACCGGATGCTGCTTGCCGAGCAAGAGGAACGTGGCATCGTCGACCTAAGGCCCGGTGTAAGCGAGACCTATACGTTGCGCGCCAACCGCCATCTCCTGGTCGATCGTGCCAAGCGTCTGGAGCAGTATGGCCTCGCCTCCGAGACTGAGCCCGGCCGGTGGATGATTGCCGATGATGCCGAGCACGTTCTGCGCGATCTCGGCACGCGCAACGACATTATCAAGACCATGCACCAAGCGCTCGCCGACCATGGCATCGCCGAGGAGCGCGGCCCCGGCCAGTACATCACCCATGGCAGAGAGATCACCGAGCCGGTGATAGGACGGGTGCTGGCCAAGGGGCTTGCCGGCGACGGCATGGATGGCGGGCTCTATGTCGTCGTCGATGGCGTCGACGGACGCACCCACTATTTTGAGACCGGCGACGACACCAAGTTCGACGAGGTTACGCGCGGCCACATCGTCGCCCTCGAGCCGGTCCCGGCAAAGGCAGAGCCCCGCGTAGCCGATCTCAACATCCGCGAAATAGCAGCCGAACACGGCGGTATCTACCGACCGAGCGAGCATCTGGAAGCGGCACGGCCGCGGATCGAGCGCGTGAAGGGTGATCCCGATGCTTTCATTCGCGCGCACGTGCGCCGCCTTGAAGCGCTGCGGCGTGCCGGTGTTGTCGAACGCATCGATGCCGACCACTGGAAAATCCCCGACGACATCGCCGAGCAAGGTGCGGCCTACGACGCCCGCAACCGGGGCAGGGATTTTACTGTCCGCACGCTCTCCTTCCTCGACCTCGACAACCAGGTGACAAGCGATGGCGCGACCTGGCTCGATCGGGAACTGGCGTCGGCAACCCGGACGCCGCTCACACAGGTCGGGTTCGGCCGGGACGTCACCGAGGCAATAGATCGACGCCGGCAGAGCCTCGTTGACATGGGCTACGCCAGCCGGCTGGACGACGGCCGGATCCGGGCGCCGAAGGATCTGCTGCAGCGGCTCGAGCAGGCCGAAGTCGCCCGCGTCGGCCGTGTGATGGCGGCCGAGCGCGGGCTGAGCTTCATGAAGGCTCAGGCTGACGAATATGTCAGCGGCCGGCTGGTCGGAGTGGCTAATCTCGCCTCCGGCCGTTTTGCTATGATCGACGACGCAACAGGCTTCCAGCTGGTGCCTTGGCAACCAACACTCGAAAAACATATCGGCCAGCACATCGCCGGCATCGCACGTGACGGCGGCGGTATCGAATGGACTTTCGGCAGAAAGCGGGGGCTGGGGCTGTGAGCGTGGCGGCTTATATGGCAAATGTCGGTCAGAACGGGTCGACAATGGCTCAAGCGAAAGGCCTCGTCCGACCCGAAGTCGACGTACAACTTCGCGAAATGCGAACGGCAGCTTGGCGCCCAACAATGGTCGTTCGCTGTCTGCGTCGCCGGTCCCAAATGCGGTCGTTCGTTCGCTCGGCAGCTTCTACGCTGCAACGAAAGACGATCATTACTGACTTTGCGTTGTCAGTGATCGAAACAGCGGGAACAAGCCCCGCATCAATGCGCGATTGCGTTCGAGACGTTGCCGATAGCCTTTGACGGCGGCAGTCGGAAGGTCGATCGCCTCTTGGCGCAACGCGATGACGAACACGCCGGCATCAAGGCCGTCGGGGCCAAGTACCAGACACCGCTCGACTAGAGCCGCGACCGCCCGTGTCGTATCCTCGCTCGGCGGCATCGCCGCGATGTAGGTCATGCGCTCGCCCAAGGCTGCATAGAAGGGCTCGCGACGCTCCAAACGGACGGCGTCCGGATCGAGCACGATCGGATCGCCTGCGGTCATGCGGACAGCCTTCGCCAATGCGATGGGGCCAGCAAGCTGATCGTTGTCCGCAGCCTCTTCGACGACCTTGCTGAGGCGGTCGAACGCGCCTGCCCGGCGCGCGAAGCCGAGGGTCACAAAAGCCCAATTCTGTACCGTGATGACGTTCGGCGCCGTGGGCAATGGGATTGCGAAGGGTGCAAAGAGCAACGCATTTTGCCGAGCCGCTCGCCAGAACTGTTCAAGTGCGCTCACGATCGGATCAAGCAGTGCATCCACGTTGCTTGGGGAGAGGGACAGGGTATCGGCGATCGTGTCCAGTTGGTAGGTCAGGGTGCTGAGAGGCTGGTAGGCAGTCGCGATGGCAATGTTGTGCCGCTGCGTGGTTGCCGTGCCCAGCAGGACAATCAGGCCGCGCACGGCATCGTTGATCCCGTCTCGGCCGGCCAACGCAGGCGTGGCAAACAGCACACCGATATTTCCCGTGACGCCAGAGTGATTCGACTTCAGGGCGCCATCCCGCACCGCCCGAACGACCTCCTGAATGCGCTCGTCCTTCACAACCGGCGCATCGAGATAAGGAACAATATCGTCGAGCAACGCGAGGAGACGGGTGCTTTCAGTTGCGGCGCCGAGACCGTGTCGCAAGATCGTTTGTGCGCACCGGGATCCGAATTCTGAGTTTTCAGCCCAAAGCGCCCGCACCTCGTCGCAGGAAATGAAGGTGATGGCGGGTGAGACGATCGGCCAGGCGCTTTCTGAAGGCGGCCCGTCTTCGAGAATGGTGAGAATAACATCTGCCAGACGGTTCAGATCATCGGGGGCGAACGCTACCGCACAATCGACCGCCGCTTCCAGACCAGCTACTGTCAGGTCAAATTGCTTGGTAGCAAACCCGGCAAGGATCGCGTCGGCAATGATCCGCGAAGCGGGCTGCACAAATTCAGGGCGTTTCCGTGCAATGTCCTTAATTGCGACAAGGCTTGTCTTCGGCAGGCTATGCCCTTGGATGAATGAGTCTCCTGGCGGTTCCTGAGCAAGCTTTGCGATGGCGTCAATTAACAGACGCGCGAGATGCTCCTTTTCGGCGCTTAACGTGCCCAGCCAGGCGATGAAGAGCTTCACCAGCACATTGAGACGCTCGCGCCGGACGCCGGTATGCCTCTGGGCGACTTCCGTCGCCACGCCGATCACCTCTTGTGTCACATAGGCATCAACAAGATCCTCGCGGCTGGCTTCGGGGCCAACGGCACCCTCACGCCCACTGGTGATCACCAGCCGAAGCGCGAGATCGAAACTCTCTGGCCGACGATGACGCCCAATCTGCTCGTACAGTTCGTCGAAAACCGACCGCCCGTAGAATGCCATAGCCTCGCTCGAAAGCGTGGAGCCGCCCAGCGCGTTCAGGCGGCGAAGCGCAGCCCAGAAACGTCGATGAGCGTCGGTGAACTTCCTGTTTGCCCAATGATCGAGAGGGGCGCCCAGATCGTGCGAGTTTTGGAGCAAGGGCGTGTCGAGCACGCAGGCGCGCACATCCGGAAAAAACAGCCCTTCTCTGCTTTGATAAGCGGCATGCATTGCCGCCAGCGCTGCATTCAGCGCGAGCAAGGGCTTGGTCACAAGGGTTTCGGGCGCCTGGACCGCACCGAGCATGGCGTGGGTGGTTTTGAGCGAACCCGTCATGCCGGAGACGGTGGCAAGCGATTGGAGCGTCATGTCCGCAACGGCTTCGACGAACTCGGACCAGCTCGGATCGGAAAAACCGTCGCACAAGCGCTGCGTCGTCCCGTAGAACGCGCCGGCGAGACTCGGTCGGTCCGCGTCCAGCGCGAGGTCGCCCAGATGCTTTGTGGCGACTATCCGCAGTGCAGGGTCGAGCGGCGCAAGGGCCTCGTCGGCCGTTCGAATGGTCGCCGAGTCCGCTTGGTCGCCAATGGCGGCGACAAGACCGATCGCCTTTCCGATCACGTTCAGGGAGGCGGATCCACCCTCGGTGTTGGCGAGCCAAGAGCTGATCGAGCCGAAGTCGACGGTGGCCAGTTCAAAGGCAAATGCGATCGTCCGGCAGCGTTCACGAAAAGCTTCTGGGATGCGGCTGTCGTCGTAGTGGACGCTCGCATCGGATTGCCAGGTCAAGACACGCAGCACATTCTGTAGATAGCCCGCCAAGCCTTCCTGGCCGGGTTTGAGGCGGATCGTCCAGGTAGCCAGGTGCGGCGGGCCGCCCGACATCTGCTCGATGCACAAGTCGCCGAGTTGGATCGTGCCGTCGCTTGTCGCGTCGATGGTCGCAGCGCAGAGCTCGCGGACCAGACCGGCGGAGAGGAAATGGCTCAGTGCAGCCCATGCCGGAGCGTTGCTACCGAAGCTGATCATTCGTAGCGTGCTAGGATCCGTCATGTCTGGCCTGCCTCCCAATCGGCGAATGCGAGGTGGTTCGGCGACTGCCAGCGACCAAGCAATACCTCACAGCTATTTGGCGCGCCAATCGGCCGCCACATGGAGGAATCGCGCAGCATACTCGAGAGATTGAACCCGAGAACGCGCACCGCCTCGTCTTTGGAGGGCTGCGTCAGTGCGGCGATATAGCCGCGCCATTGCCAGTCTCCCGGTTTGCCTGGCGCGGACTGATGCCAGCCATTGTTCCCACCATCAATTTTGCTGCGCCCATAACGGTTCAGGCCGACCGCACGGTGCAATTGCTGCTCACGCGGATCGATCGGCTGGAAGATGCCCGAGAGCCCGCCTTTCGATCCTCCTTTCAGGGTCTCGAAGTTTGAAAGGATGAAGGTCGCGAAATGGTGGCGCGGCAACTCGCCGTCTTGTGCCGCGCGGCAGAAGGTGTCGCGAAATTCCAGGTGCCATTCCCGCGGACGCGGCTGGGTCGCCTGCGGCCCATATTCGACTTGTGGCGTGTGAGTCGAGATGGACACCACGTCGATATGATCAGGTGGGATGTCGAACGGTGTCTCGGCGGAGTTCACAGCAGTAAGCGGCGGGGGTGTGGCGCGGTCCGTGGGGAGGTTGAGAGCGTCCGAGCAGATCAACGGCTGGATCGTAACCGACAGGTAGCGCTTGTCTGCAGGCAACAGCGTCACGAGCGAAAGCAGGTTCGCTTCTGCCATCGTCTTCTCGGGAAGCGGGCTATTCTCGTACTGCGAACGCACCAGCTTGGGATGGATGCAGATACGTGGGCGCGCGTCCACGTCTAGCGTGAACAGGCAGCCCAGATTGAAATGGAAGTGGGCCGGCTGTTTCTCGAACCATGAACGAAAGGACGCCAGATCCTGCGGCACAATGGCCGGGATAGCGAGCAGCGCCTTAAGGAGTGACGTGATCTCGGCGTTCGAGAAGAGATGGTTCTCATCATCACCATCCGGCCGAAGGCCGACATGAATACAGCCAAGCGTCTGAACTTGGCTGAGCGACCGCAACACCGACAGCAAGGCCTCTGCCGGCGCGAACGCTTCGGGGAAAGTGAGCAGGTCGAAGGGCGCACCCGCTTGGAAGCTGGTCCTGGTATAGCCATCCATCGCACGCGGCGTCGGATTGATAAGTTCCATGATGACCTGCTCGAAGATGTCGCCGTGGGCGGCAGGTGCGTAAACGCTGGGCTCGACGAGACGAACCACGAAACTCCGGCGATCCCGCAGCACCGTCCAGACCAGGTGATTGCTCAGCAGCTTGGAGGAAGAGGCATTCGCGGTCAGAAATAGTCCTCAGTTGTCATGAGCGAGATTTTAAGTGCCATGCTATTAATCGCGAGCCAAGATGCCATCCTGTAGGCCGGTTGCGCAAGCCATGCGCAATTTTCAAGCGTGGAACTAGCGGATGTCGGGATGATCATAGAGTTTGACAGTTCGCGGAGGGCGGCTCTCCAAGACGCGGCCTCGGTCGCCGGCTTGCTTGTCACTACCGAGGCCATGATCGCGGAAGCTCCGAAGAGGGAGTCGGCTGGCGGCGGCGGCCTGCCGATCAGCATGTCGGCAGGCAGGTTGCCACGGTTCGCGTGCAGTCGGATGTCTCGCAGGCACAGCTCGCCCGATCGATCGGCATTAGCTTCCAGCAGCTTCAAAAATATGAGAACGCGCGGAACCGCGTGAGCGCGTCGATGCTCTACGAAATCGGCAAGTCGCTGGGTGTCCCCGTCAGCCGCTTCTTTGAGGGGCTGCCGGGGAATCAGCAAGCTAATGGGGAAGCTTCGCCTTTGCCGGTGGATGAACGCATAAATTTCATCGCTAGTGCGGAAGGCCGGCGGCTAGTCGAGGGGCTGATGCGCCTTCATCCGCGAGTTCGGAACCGTGTCTCGGCCCTGATAGCCGCGTTGGGAGAGGAGCTTAGCCTGCCGAACACCCAGAACGATGAGGAACTGGCTCCCAAACGCCGGTAGGCGGAACACGCGGATCTTGAGGAGTAGTCGTCGCTTGCGTCAGGACACTTCATTCGCGGTGGGCGACAAAAGTCATAGGAAGCATCAGTTTTCGACTGGTGTCATTTCCCGTCCTGCCGACGGGAAAGCCGGACGCCTAGTCCCCCTCCGTTCTCGGGAATAAACTCGATTCCTGCTGCTTCAAAGGCGGTACGAACGGCCTGACGAGTGCTGGGCTTGAGCTGATCGCCTTGCTCCAGGCGAGTAATCGTCTGCGTTGCGACTTGAGCAACCTCTGCCAGTTCTCGCACCCCCCAACCGAGAGCTGCTCGCGCCATCCTGCACTGGATAGGGCTGATTTCATCACACTGTAATGATTTTTGTTGCCCGCTCACGTCTCGACCTGTATTCTGAAACTGCACACAAGACGTCGGACGGAGTGATGACACACACCGCCCGACCTGACCGCACCCAAGCTGTAAGGGAGCTCGGATCATGGCTGATTCCGACAATAGCATGACTCTGCCTTTCGTCACCCGCAGGCGAGTGCTTGCGGGAGGGATGATCACGTCCACCGCTTTGGTGCTTGAGAAAAGCGCGCTTGCCAGCAACGGAGCTGCAACAAGTACGCTGCCCGACCCAGCGCTAACGCTTTGGCGGGAATGGGAGACAGCCCACACGCTGACCGAGCGGCTTTGCCGCAGCCAACAGCGCATGGAGACGAGGCTTGTCGAGAGTGTCGGCTTTCCCTGTGTGACCGTCCGCCTGCCCGAGGGTGGGGACGTGACGATCCACTCGATCGAGGCGCTCAATGAAGTGCTCGGCAAAGGACCGGATTTGACGGCTCTCCGCCCGAAGGCAGAAGCTGAGTTGGCGGCCCACCAGGCACGCTGGAATGCGGCTGCCGAGGAGACCGGTTACACCGCCGCGCTCAGGGCCGAGCGCGAGGCTGGCGATAGGGCAGAGGATCTGCTGGAAGCGTTCTCAGCCACCCCCGCCACGACTCTCGCCGGGGTGGCGGGCAAGCTCGATGCCGTATTGCGCGAGGGCGAGGCCTGGGAGGAATGCTCCGAGTTTCCCTGGCCGCAAATCCGCTCGGCGCTCAGCGATCTTGTGCGCATCGCCGAGCAGATGACGCCGGAGCAGGTCTTTCCCGGCGAGCGGCGTCCCAAGCTCCGCAGGCCCGGGGCTGGCTGCTGTTTCCGTGCCTGAACGATGAAACTGGAGGAGGGGGTATGAAGATCCACCCAACTCAACGTCCCGCTTCAGCGGAGAATCCCTCGACTTGCAGCGAAGCATCTATTTCCCGTCACCTTCAACCGCCAGGGAATTGGCAGGACTGGACGCTTCTGCGGCATCTCACCATCCGGCGGCGAGCAGATCCCGATCTGCTGGACGCCTTCAACCGTGATGCCGCCTTGGAAAAATGGACCGTGCCTGAAGCGGCAGAGGCAGCGAAAGCCCTTTGGGGAGAGACAGCCGCGACCGCAATCGCTTGGTGCGCCGTGTCGGGGCGTTACGACGGTCGGACATGAAACTGCCCATTCTGGTTTCGGGTATTCGCCTGTCTTCAACTGGGCCGGCCCGACTCCGAAGTGGAAGCGACAGGGCGGAAGCCTCAAGGTGCTTGGGCCTTGTCATGACCGCCTGGTACTCGATCATCAACGTCACCGAAACAATGAGTGTCAACCGGCGTTCCAAAGCCGCCACCAACAGTTGGCGCGAGGCGCCAGCGTCACTTCGGATCGCCGCCACCAAGGTCGCCGTATCGAGAAGCAGTCTCATGCAAGCATATTGGATATCGCCTGTAATATTGCAGGAGCCTCGACAATTTGGCTTGGTTTCGGAATCCCCAAATCGCAGCGCGCAAGTATTTGCACGCCACCGTACGACCGCGCTGCAACTGAACTTGTCTTGCTGATCATCACGCCGCTCAATGCCCTTGATCTACACAGAAGAGCGGGCATGCCATGGTGGACGAGGCCAAACCTGGGAACGACAGCGCAAGCCATGATTACAAAGCTGACATGTCGGCACGAGACATGGCTGAACGAGCCGTCCTGTCGATCGCCTGTTTGTTGGGTCGGCGGGTTGCTCGGGAGCATTTCGAGGAATTGCAGACGGCCAACGACAACAAAGTTCATCCTCCTGAGAAAGCACCGTCAGAAGGGGAGGGTGTGGACGGCGGCGGCGGACATTAGCAAGCAGAGGCTGAGGAGCGATCCATGACCCGTGTCGCGCTGTACGCTCGTTACTCATCCGACAACCAGCGCGAAGCCTCTATCGAGGATCAGTTGCGGCTTTGCCGAGAGCACGCGGCCAGGGAGAAGTGGACTGTCGTTGGGACCTATGCCGACGCCGCCGTATCCGGTGCAAGCATCATCCGTCGACCAGACATCAAGCGCCTTCTGACAGATGCTCAAAGCGGGCAATTCGAGATCGTCCTAGCCGAGGCACTCGATCGCTTGTCTCGCGATCAGGAAGACGTAGCCGGCCTCTTCAAGCGACTGCGCTTTGCCGAGGTCAGGATCGTCACCCTCTCGGAGGGTGCCGTGGACGAACTGCACGTGGGCCTCAAAGGAACGATGAACGCGTTGTTCCTGCGCGATCTTGCCGCCAAAATCAGGCGGGGCCAAAGCGGCCGCATATTGAACGGCTACAACGCCGGCGGTCTCTCCTACGGCTATCGTGTGATCAAGAAGCTCGATGAACGCGGCGAACCGATCCGCGGTCTACGCGAGATCGATCAGGATCAAGCCGAGGTCGTGCGTCGGATTTTTCGGGAGTTCGCGGCTGGTCAATCAGCACGTACGATAGCTGCAAGCCTCAACAAGGAAGGTATTCCATCACCCTTCGGGGGTGCGTGGGGCGCCTCGACCATCAATGGCAATCTCAAGCGGAGAAGCGGCTTTCTCTATAACGAAGCCTATATCGGGCTGCTCGTCTTCAATCGTATCCAAATGCGCAAGGACCCCGAGACTGGGAAGCGCATCTCGCGGCCAAATCTGCCGGAAACCTGGCAGGTTGTTGAAGTGCCGCATCTGCGTATCATCGACGATGAGCTGTGGGATGCGGTGCAAGCCCGCAAGAAGCTTTATGGAGGCATGAAACTCCATCACCGCCGGCGGCCAAAGCACATGTTCTCGGGGCTTGTGCGGTGCGGCTGCTGTGGCGCTTCCTATACGGTGAAGAACAGAGACCAGCTTGCTTGTGCCGCGCACCGTGAGAAAGGCACTTGTACCAACAACAAGACGATCCGCGTTGGCGAGTTAGAGAAGCGCGTGCTTGAAGGCATCCAGCGGCGCTTGCTGGCGCCAGATGCCATTGCGGGCTTCCTTGCTGAATATCATGCTGAGCATAAGCGACTGAACGCCATGAACCGCGAACGGCAAAGGGAAGCCGAAAGGCGGCATGCCGGCATCGACAGGCAGATCGGCAATATCGTTGATGCTATCGCTGACGGTGTCGCGACGACCAGCTTGAAATCGAAGCTGCTGGACCTCGAGCGCGAAAAGGAGAATCTAGCCCGAGAGCTTCAGGCGATGGCGGCCGCGGACAGCATTGTGGAGTTTCATCCGGCTGCGGTGAAGGTTTACCGTCGGCAAGTATCCGAGCTCCAGGACGCGTTGCAATCCGATGAGCGCGAGCGCCACGAGGCGGCGAGGATCATCCGCTCGCTGGTCACGGGGATTGATATCATTCCGACGGAGGGTAGGGGAAAGGTTGAGCTGAAAGTCCGCGGTGCGCTGGCGGAGCTTCTGAACCTGCCAAATCGTAAACCAGGAACAGCGCCTAGCGCTGCAGTGATGGTAGCGGGAGAGGGACTTGAACCCCCGACCCCAGGATTATGATTCCCGTGCTCTAACCAACTGAGCTACCCCGCCAGGGCGGCGAAGGCCCGAAATCCAGCTTAAATCGGCAGGCATATCGGCGCGTTCGCCAAGGTCGCGCGGATATAAGGTTGCGAGGCCAAGCCTGTCAAGCATCGAAGTGGCTGCCGCGCCGGCATATTGCTGGCGCCGAAAGCTTTGCCGGGCAGACATTTGGGCGCACAGGCCGGGGTTGAGTTCAGCGAGGCACGTCGCTATGTCTCGGCCACGAAAGTCATGGTCATGAATTCATGAAACCGCGCATTGCAGTCCTCGGTTGCGGATACTGGGGCAGCAACCACATCCGCACCCTAAAGGCGCTCGGCGCGCTGCATGCGGTTTCGGACGTCAACCCCGCGCGCGCGGAGGGTTTTGCCAGCGAGCAGGATTGCCTGGCCATAGAGCCGGAGGCGCTGTTTGCCCGCGACGATGTCGACGCCATCGTCATGGCGCTGCCGCCGCAGTTCCATGCCGACATGGCGGTGCGCGCCGTGCTCGGCGGCAAGGACGTGCTGGTGGAGAAGCCGATCGCGCTGACGGTGGCCGATGCCGAACGCTCGGTGCAGGCGGCCGCCGATAATGGCCGTGTCTTCATGGTCGGCCACGTGCTGCGCTTTCATCCCGCCTTCGAGACGCTGAAGGCGCTGATCGACAATGGCGAACTCGGCGAAGTCCGCTACATCCATTCGCATCGGCTCGGCCTCGGCAAGTTCCACACCGAAAACGACGCGCTATGGGATCTGGCGCCGCACGATCTGTCGATGATCCTGGCCATCACGGGCACCGAACCGGTCGAAGTGCGCGGCGAAGGCGCTGCTCTTCTCGACAATCTCAGCGACTTTGCGCATCTGCACATGCGCTTTCCCAACGGCCTGCGCGGCCATCTGTTCGCCTCGCGGCTCAACCCTTACCGCGAACGGCGGCTGACCGTTGTCGGCACCAAGGCGATGGCGGTGTTCGACGATGTCGAGCCGTGGGAGCGCAAGCTTGCCGTCTATCGCCACGCGGTGTGGCAGGACAGCGGCCAATGGGCGTTCACCGCCAACGAGCCGTCCTATGTCGCGGTCGGTGAGGGCATGCCGCTGACGCGCGAGTTGGAGCATTTCATCCACTGCATCGAGACGCGGGCCGAACCGCGCACCAGCGGCGAGGAGGCCATCCGCGTGCTGCGCATCCTGACCGCCGGCACCGTCGCCCATACAAGGCCCTAAGAGAAAACGCCGTCTATTCGGCGGGTACCCGCGCCGGCTGGACGGCAAGCCGCGTCAGCATCGCCTCGGCCTCGGCGCCGCGCTCGGAGCGCTCGATGAAGCCGCCGCCGAACACGCGCGCCTCGTTGCCATCGTCGGAATAGAGCACGCAAGCCTGACCGGGCGCGATGCCGGATTCGCCGTCTACCAGTTCCACCGAAGTGACACCGGCGCGGTGATGCAGCACGGCCGGGCGCGGCGGCCGCGTCGAGCGCACCTTGGCGAAAAGCTCAAGCCCGGCCGCCGGGATAGCGGTCAGCGGGCCATCGCCCAGCCAGTTCATGTTGCGCAAGAAGATCTTGTGGGTCTCCAGCGCCTCGCGCGGGCCGACGACGACGCGGGCCCGGTCGGCGTCGAGATGAACGACGTAGAGCGGCTCGCCCGAGGCGATGCCGATGCCGCGGCGCTGACCGACGGTGTAGCGCAAAATGCCCTCGTGGCGGCCAAGCACGCGCCCGTCTATATGGACGATGTCGCCTGGATTGGCGGCAGCCGGCTTCAGCTTGGCGATGATGTCGGAATACTTGCCCTGCGGCACGAAGCAGATGTCCTGGCTGTCCTGCTTGGCCGCAACCGTCAGTCCCATCTCCTCGGCGATGGCGCGAACCTCAGGCTTCGACAGGCCGCCGAGCGGAAAACGCAGATAGTCGATCTGTGCCTGGGTGGTGGCGAACAGGAAGTAGCTCTGGTCGCGGTCGGCGTCGACCGGCCGGTAAAGCGCGCGGTGGGCGCCATTGGCGCCGGAACGGATGTAGTGGCCGGTCGCCAGCGCGTCGGCGCCGAGTTCCTTGGCGGTCGCAAGAAGGTCGGCGAATTTCACCGTCTGATTGCAGGAAACGCAAGGGATCGGCGTTTCGCCGGCGACATAGCTCTCGGCGAACGGGTCGATCACCGCCTTGCGGAAGCGCTCCTCGTAATCGAGGACGTAATGCGGGATGGCGAGCGTCTCGGAGACGCGGCGGGCATCGTCGATGTCCTGGCCGGCGCAGCATGAGCCGGCCCGGTGCGTTGCCGCGCCGTGGTCATAAAGCTGCAGCGTGACACCGACGACGTCGTAGCCCTCGCGCTTCAGGAGGCCGGCAACGACCGACGAATCGACACCGCCCGACATGGCGACGACGACGCGGGTGTTTTCGGGGCGTCCGGGAAGATCGAGGCTGTTCATGGTTCTTTCGTTCTGCGCGGCGCTTCAATGCCAATGGCCGGAATATAGGTCAAGCGTCTCGGCTGCGCCAGCTTTGCCGGGCCGGCTCATTTTTCCTGCCGGGTTCAATGCGCTTGCCGGCAGATGTTTCAAATGCCGATGAAAAGGCTAACGCCGCGTTCATGATCCTTACCTAACCATTAGGGTCTGCTTAGGCAAATTTTAAAGCTGTGGCGGTAATGTGGTGGGGATTGGGTCTTTGAGTTTTTTGTAGAGAGTACGATGACCGATCTAATTAGACCGCGAGTCAAATATGTTATCGGGCCGGACGGCAGCCCACTTACCATCGCCGATCTGCCGCCGACAAACACACGTCGCTGGGTTATCCGGCGCAAGGCGGAAGTGGTGGCGGCGGTGCGTGGCGGGCTTTTGAGCCTCGAAGAGGCATGCCAGCGCTACAAGCTCACCACCGAGGAATTCCTGTCCTGGCAAGCGTCGATCGACGAATACGGCCTTGCCGGCCTGCGCACCACGCGCATCCAGCAATACCGGCATTAGGCCGATAAGGGCGCTGATCAGCGCCCTTACGTCTGCGAGGGTCGACGATCTGCAATTTCAGACCGTCAGCACCACCTTGCCGATCGGCCTGGTGGCGAGAAAGGCATGGGCGGCACCGGCCTGTTCGAGCGGAAACGCCTTTGCCACGTGGACGGCCAGCTTTTTCGCGTCGATCAATTTGCCGAGCTCCACCAGAGCGGCACGGTCGGGCACTACGGACATGCGCTCGACGCGGATGCCTCGCGTCCTGGCCTTTGCCTTGGTGGCATCGCTGACATCGAGCAGCGACACCAGAACGCCGCCGGCAGTGAGCACTTTCAGTGATTGCTCCGCATGCACGCCGCCGAACGGGTCCAGAACCAGATCGATGTCGCGGGCCTTCGCGGTGAAATCATCCCTTGTGTAGTCGATCACCTCGTCGGCGCCGAGCGAGCGGACGAAATCGAGCTTTTCCGGGCTGGCGGTCGCGACGACGTAAGCGCCGTGCGCCTTGGCGATCTGCACCGCCAGGTGGCCGACGCCGCCGGCTCCGGCGTGGATCAGCACGCGCTTGCCAGAATCGAGCCGGCCATGGCGGACAAGGCCTTGCCAGGCCGTCAGGCCGGCCAGCGGCAGCGCGGCGGCTTGCGCGTGATCTATGCCTTCAGGTTTCGGCGCAAGCTCATCAGCCGGGACAGCGGCGAGTTCGGCGTAGGCTGCCGCCTGTTTGGGAAAGCGCGGCATGCCGAACACGGCATCGCCGACCTTGAGGCCGGAGACGCCGGAGCCCAGCGCCTCGACAGTCCCCGAAACATCCCAGCCAAGGACAAAAGGCGGCTCGCCAAGCAGCGGATAGTGGCCGCCGCGCACCGCACCATCGACCGGATTGATGCCGGCCGCTTCGATGCGGACGAGCACTTCGCCGGCTTCGGGTGATGGCGCGGGGCGATCGGCAATGACGAGGACATCGGGTCCGCCGAAGGAATTCTGGATAATGGCACGCATGGAAGGCTCTCCTGCTGGTTTTGATGTGCCACTATCATTTGGATAGTTATTTTCTCTTGTCTAGTATGTACCTTTTTGATATATATGCACCCCATGGATAGTGAAGATGGTTCCCCTTTTGGCTATGACGCCTTTCGGCGGTCGTGCCCGTCACACGCCGTGCTCGAGACGCTCGCCAGCAAATGGGTCTACCTGGTGATCTGTGCGCTGCGCCGGGGCCGGCTCCGCAACGGCGAATTGGCGCGCAAGCTCGAAGGCATCACGCCGAAAATGCTGACGCAGACGCTGCGTATCCTGGAACGCGACGGGCTTGTGCGGCGCGAGGTTTTCCCGGTCATTCCGCCGCGGGTCGAATATGAGTTGACCGAACTTGGCCAGAACCTGGCAGGGCTGCTCAATCAGATCAGAGCCTGGTCGGAGCAGCATGTGCCCGACATCAAAAATGCGCGCGCACGGGCGGCGGAACAGCAAGAAGATCTGGATGCCTGAGGCGGGCACAGTTCGGTGCGCAGCAATAGCGCGCAAGCGCGACGCGCGTTAACGTCTTGTTTTCACCCGATCATGGCGCTGCGGCCGCCGGCTTCTGTGTCGCGCGCCTTGGTGTCGCGCGATTCCAGCATCTCGGCCTTGGAAAGCTCCGCTTCGGCTTCGCTCAGCAATGATTCGGCGACATTTCGCTGCTGGGCGAGGTCGCTTTGCGAATTTCTAAGGTTGTCGCGGCGCAGACGTGCCGCCTTGGCGAAGGTCGGATAAGCAAAGTGATTGATGTCGGTGATGCCGGCCTTCTTCTCTTCGGCAGCAATCTGAAGTTCCAGCTCGACGGCCATGCGCTCGAATTCGGCGATCATCATGTCGAGCTGCAGCAGCTGCCGCCGCTTCTCGCTCACCTGAAATTGCTTCAGCCGAACGAGGTTTTCACGTGACTTCATGATTCGGTACTCCCGGAAACGCACACCTGCACATATCGTCCAATTCACCCGGCAAGGCCCAGGCTTGACCCGTTTCCACCGGCTTTCCCCGAACTATGGGAAACAAACTCCTAAAGTTTTTTGCCGGCGGTAACCATTCGTTTACGGGCATTGTTAATCATACGGCTCAGGACTTAAGGGCGGGTAAAAATTCTGCTTCTCGTCGGGAAACCCGGCCAACGAGTCCGAAGAGTCACTTAGTCTGGCTTATTAATGTGCTGCGTTAACGGTTTGGGTCTGTGATTCGTTATTGGATTCAACAAGGTGTAGAAAGGGGTTAAAAAATCTGATACCGTCATGGACGGGGAATTAGGTTTTATTAACCATTCGATGGCAGCCTCTGCTCAGGCAATCACTGCTCCGGTCCTGGACGGGTCGTGAAATGGTCCGGCAGCAGAAAAGGGGAATGAAATGCGCGTTCTGCTGATAGAAGACGACAGTGCAACCGCACAAAGCATCGAGCTGATGCTGAAATCGGAAAGTTTCAATGTCTATACGACTGACCTTGGTGAAGAGGGCGTCGATCTAGGCAAGCTTTACGATTACGACATCATTCTCCTCGACCTCAATCTCCCCGACATGTCGGGCTATGAAGTTTTGAGAACACTTCGCCTGTCCAAGGTGAAGACGCCGATCCTAATCCTCTCCGGCATGGCCGGCATCGAGGACAAGGTGCGCGGCCTCGGCTTCGGCGCCGACGATTACATGACCAAGCCCTTTCACAAGGACGAACTGGTCGCCCGCATCCATGCCATCGTGCGGCGTTCCAAGGGCCACGCCCAGTCGGTCATCACCACCGGCGACCTAGTGGTCAATCTCGATGCCAAGACCGTTGAGGTCGGTGGCCAGCGCGTGCATCTGACCGGCAAGGAATATCAGATGCTGGAACTGCTCTCGCTGCGCAAGGGCACCACGCTGACCAAGGAAATGTTCCTTAACCATCTCTATGGCGGCATGGATGAGCCAGAACTGAAGATCATCGACGTCTTCATCTGCAAGCTGCGCAAGAAGCTTGACGCCGCGTCTGGCGGGCAGAATTACATCGAGACCGTCTGGGGCCGCGGCTATGTGCTGCGTGAGCCCGAAGATATCCGCGTCAGCGCCTGAACTAGGGGCGTGATCCCAAGGTGGGCGCCGATTTTTTCGGAAAAGAACCCGGCAGAACAACAAGATAGAGCCGATCCGATTTTCGTCGGAATGGAACAGCTCTGATCAGGCGGCAATCTTCAAGGCGCGGAAGCACTCGAGCAGTTGCGGCCGGTTGAACGGCTTCAGCAGGTAGCCCTGGGCGCCGGCTCGTTTTGCCCGCATGATCGCCCCGACATCGACCTCGACCAGCGAAATCAAAACCTGCGGCAATACCGGGCTTTCCATGGCGCGCAGGCGGCGGATGAGGTCCTGCGCCTGCATGTCCGGCAAGGCGCCGTCGACGACGATGATATCAGGCATGTCGGCCGCGCACATCTCGATCGCCTCGTGGCCGCTGGCGGCTTCGATCACCATCATGCCGGAACCGCCCAGGATACGCCTTGCGACCTTCCTGATGACGCTCGAATTGTCGACGAACATGCAGCGTTTCATTCCGGGACCCTCTTTGCCATGCGGCGAACCGGCAGCGTCGTGGCATCTGCCGGGGAACATAGGCCGATCTGGTAAAGAAGCCGAAAAGCCGTTAGGTAAAATTTTCCTGAAGGTGTTTTAAGTGAAATCTTCTTTCGCAATGCTTCACGCAATCAATCCGCAAGCCCGCCCCACAGATGTTAGGAACAACGCCGCAAATATGACTTGAGAAAAATACTTTCCCCACTCTTTAGGAGAACTTCAGGCTGCCGAAAGGACGATCTCGTCGGCGGTCGCATGGATCGAAATCGTCATGTTGGCTTCGCGGGCCAGGAGCAGCGTGTAATAGGGCTGCACCGAATGCGCGTCGATCGGCTCTTCCGGCCTGTGGCCGGAATGCAATTCCAGGAATTTGGGCGGCACGCGGAGCATCGGGCCGCTCGCCGCGAGCGCAAAGCGCGGCTCGGTCTCGAGGTTCTCCAGCGTGACCACCAGCCTGCCGCCGCGCGGAATGGCGGCGTTAGCGACGAGGATGAGATTGAGCAGCAGCTTGACCTTGTTCTTGGGCAACAGTGCGCGGGTTCCGTTCCAGATCAGTTCCGGCTTCTCGTTCTTCAGGAAGGCGATGGCCACGGCCTCGGCGTCCCCGGTGTCGATCAGCATGCCGGCGGAACCGGCGGCGCCGAAGGCGATGCGGGCGAATTGCAGGCGGGCGGAGGCGTTTTTGGCGCTTTGGCGGATCAGCTTCATGGCGTCTTCGTCGGCGCCGCCTTCGTCGAGCAGCTCAAGCCCGTTGTTTATGGCGCCGACCGGCGAAATGATGTCGTGGCAGACCCGGCTGCACAGCAGCGCTGCCAGATCGGGTGCGGAAAGGGTGAAAAGCTCGGCCATCGGCAAAAATCCCTGCAAATTTCACAACACAATGACCGGGCGATCATGATCACGCCTGTCCACACGAATCACGCTCTCTCCCAAGCATTCTGAATACACAGCGCTTGTGCGTGCAGCAACAAATCCGAAATCATGATTGTCGAAAATGGCGTGTTCACGCAGCAGGGTGCTGCGCGGGCGATGTGAAAACAGCCTTCGAACCGCCATCTTCATGTGGGAGTTTAATGGTTGAAAAAGGATTACGGCATAGTTTGCCCCTAACAGTCATCCTTAACGGCCGCCAAAGAGCCGTACGGGTGCGAGGCGTCGGCGAAAGTGCTCCCTGACGGAGATTGGAAGCATGGTTTCCCGATTCTACGACCGGACTTTTTTCCGTGTCATCTCAATGACGATCGCGCTCATCGGCCTTGTCGCCTTTTCGGCATCGGCCGCGCGGGCGCAGGAATACACCGCGCAGGAGATCGTCGATTCCGGTCATAAATTCTTCGGCGCGACGTCGGGCGGGCTCGCCACCGTCGTCGAGAAGATTTTCGCCACCTATGGCCTGCCGAACGGCTATCTGCTCGGCGAAGAGGGGTCCGGGGCGCTGATCGGTGGCCTGACCTATGGCGAAGGCACGCTCTACACCAAGAATGCCGGCGACCACAAAGTGTTCTGGCAAGGCCCTTCGCTCGGCTGGGATTTCGGCGGCGAGGGCTCGCGCGTCATGATGCTGGTCTACAATCTCGACGATGTGAGCAGCCTGTATAATCGTTTTGGCGGCGTCGCCGGCTCCGCCTATGTCGTCGCCGGCGTCGGCTTCAACGTGCTGAAGAACAACAATGTGCTGCTCGTGCCGATCCGTACCGGCGTCGGCGCTCGTCTCGGCGTCAATCTCGGCTACCTCAAGCTCACCCAGCGCGCGACCTGGAATCCGTTCTGACCTGCATGATGGCGCCACTGCGATTGGAGCTGTGATCCCACGGTCTGAGCTTTGCCGCAGCATACTCTTGCCGTGGTGCCGGATTTCCGTCATGCGAAGATGGCAAAGTCGACCTTTGGCGGTTGCCATGCACAACGGATAGTCATCTTGGTCCAGTCGATCCTGTTCTTTGTTCTCGGCTTTCTCTGCGCCGGCTTTCTGGCGCTGATGATTGCTCCGGCCGTGTGGCGGCGGGCGGTGGCGCTGACGCGCAAGCGCGTCGAGGGCTCGATGCCGTTGACGCTGGCCGAGATCCAGGCGGACAAGGATCGCATTCGCGCCGAGTTCGCGGTTTCGGTGCGCCGGCTTGAAATGAACGTCAAGTCATTGCGCGAGAAAGCCGCCGAACAGCTGGTCGAGATCGGCCGCGACCGCGAAGCCCTGAAGGAATTGGCGGCCGAGCGACAGGACAAGAACCGGGTCGTCGCCGATCTTACAGCCAGCGGCGAGGAGCTTCGCAAGCGCGATGAGCAACTGCAGCAGCTGTCGGAACGGCTTGCGGAGACCGAGCGCGCCCTCGAAAAGCGCGGGCTCGAACTGCGGAAACTGGAGCACATGTATGACGACGCCAGTTTTTCATCCAGCAGCCGGCAGATCGAGCTGGTGGCGCGCGAATCCGAGCTGCAGAAGTTGGCAAGCGACATTTCGCTGCTGCGCGGCCAGCGCAAGGAGGCGGACAGGCGCAGCCAGGAATTGGCAGCCGAAAGCAAGGTTTTGCGGGACGCGCTGAAGGCCGAGAAGAAAAGAACCAGCGACCTGGAAAAGAAGGTCGAACGCCTGCTCGCCTCGCTGGCCGATCGCGAGGACAGGCTCGAGCGCCGCGAGAAGGAACTGGTGCGCCTTCGCGAAAAGCCGAAAGGCGCTGAAAGGGCGCCTGCGGTGGGTCTTGCCGGCGTGCCAGGCAGTCAGGTCAATGTGGCCGCCAACGGCGACATCGAACAGACAACCGCCAAGCTCGACGCCGACCGCGAGCGGCTGGAGGCCAGGCTGACGTCGCTGGCACGCGAGAACAGGCGGCTGAAGACAGATCTTGCTGCCGTCGAAACGTCGAAATCGCGGACCGGAGACGATACCGGCAGCGCCAGCGCGGCATTGCGCGAAGAGATGAACGATCTGGCGGCGCAAGTCGTGGCCTTGACGGCAAAGCTCGACGGGCCGGATTCGCCGATCGCCCGGGCGCTTGCAGCGCCTGAGGATACGCGGCCGGGGAGCGGCGGACGCAGCCTTGCCGATCGGGTGCGGGCGCTGCAGAAGGCCGCTTCGACCGACTAAGATTCCACAAGCGCGAGCGGGACGCCCCGGCTCTAAATTAGGCTCCGGAAAAATGATGCAGCGCGATGGCTGATGCGGCGGCGACGTTCAGGCTGTCGAAGCCCTGCGCCATACCGATCCGCAGCGTCTGCAGGCGGGCAAGCAGGCTTTCCGGCAGGCCTTCGCCCTCGGTGCCGAGATAGAGCGCCAGCCGCTCGTTTCTCTTGGCATCGCGAATGTCGATCTGCCCGCGCGGCGACAAGGCGAATTGGCTGAAGCCTTGCCGGTCGAGCATTGCGGTGCAGCCCGCGGTATCGGCAAAGCAGGCGAAGGGGACTTTCAAGGCCGCGCCCACCGAGACGCGGATTGCCTTGCGGTACAGCGGATCGCAGCAGGTCGGATCGAGAAGCGCGGCATCCGCGCCAAAGGCGGCGGCATTGCGGAAGATCGATCCCATATTGTCATGATTGGCGATGCCGACCAGCACCACGATCAGCGCGCGGGCGGGCAGTGCGCCGAGCAAAGCTTCAGCGGAGACGGCCGCGCCCTTGCGGCCGATCGCCAATATGCCGCGATGCATGTGGAATCCGGCAATCCTGTCCATGACTTCGCCGGATGCGACATAGATCGGAAGCCCGGCAGGCGCCTTGCGCAGGACGTCATCGAGGCCGGCCAGCCGGTTCTCGAGCACCAGCACCGATTCTGCCTCGAAGCGACGGGCGGCAAGCAGCGTGTCGAGCACCACCTTGCCTTCGGCGACGAAACGGCCCTGCCGGCCGGCAAGATCGCGTTCCCGGATGTCGAGATAGGCGGCGACGCGAGGATCCTGCGGGTCGTCTATGCGGATCGGATTCATGGCTTCCTGGGCGGATCTTGGCGTCGGCCGCGAATCGGGATTCGGCTTCGGAAGGCATGATGCCGGATCCGAAGCTCTGACCGTATCTCAGCGTCCAAATGGATGCACGCCGCTCTAACGGTCAAATCCAATCACAAGGCGCCGGGCCGAGACGCCTTGCCTGGCCTCCTGGCGGCATGGAGATATTGATTCCCGCGGCACGGCACTTCGGCCAAGCCGCTTCAATGCAGAATTTCGATGGGGCGAAGGAACCCCACGGGGCCATGCCGCGTCATAGAGGCGGGCTCCTGCTGCGGTCCTGGGAGGACATCGATGATCAGGCTCCTCCTCGTCTTTACCGCCACGCTTGCCCTTGCATGTGGCGTGGCCAGCGCGGCCAAGCTCGATCCAGCCACCGTCAATCAGGCCCAATTCACTATCGGCGAACCGAAGGGTGTCGATCCGATGCTGCTGAAGGCGCAGATCCTTCTGGATCGGGCCCGCTTCTCGCCGGGCCTGATCGACGGGCGCCTTTCCCAGAACTTCGCCAAGGCCGTCGCCGCGTTTCAGGCGGCAAACGGACTTCCGCCCGAGGGCAAGCTCAGTCCACAAACCTGGAGCAAACTCATCGCAACCTCCGCCAGGCCGGTGCTGGTGACCTATGAGGTGATGCGCAAGGATGTGCGCGGACCTTTCACCAGGCGTATTCCGGCTCGCTTGGAGAGGATGGCCCGCTTGCGGCGGCTCGGCTACCGCAATGCGGTGGAGAGGTTGGCCGAGCGCTTCCACGTCAGCGACCAATTGCTGCGAATGCTCAATCCGGGCACCAGCCTCAGGAAACCAGGCAGGACCTTGGTGGTGCCTGATGTCGGCAGAGGCGACCCTCCCGCCGGCGTCGCCACCGTCGAGGTCGACAAGGGCGCTCGCCTGGTGCGTGTGCTCGACCGTGCCGGCAAATGGCTGGCGGTCTACCCCGCCTCGATCGGGAGCGAGGAGAAGCCGGCGCCAAGCGGCATGGCGGAGGTCAGGCGCGTGGTGCACAACCCTACCTATCACTACGATCCGGACTTCGCTTTCAAGGGGGTCAAGACCAAGCGGCCCTTCACCATCGCTGCCGGGCCGAACAACCCCGTGGGATCGGTCTGGATCGATCTCTCGATCGAAAGCTACGGCATCCACGGCACGCCCGAACCGGGCAAGATCGGCACGACCTTTTCGCATGGCTGCATCCGGTTGACCAATTGGGATGCCGAAGACCTTGCCTCCATGGTGCAGCCGGGCACGAATGTCGAGTTCAAGGGCGAGATTGCGCAGGCCGCCGACGAGCGCGTTCAGTAGCAAAGCGGACTTGGCAGCAAGGCGGACTTGGCAGCAAAGCGGATTTGGCGGGGCGTTCTCCGCTCCGGCCGCTCAGGTCCCGGCGCGACGCAGCCGGTGAGCCATCTGCGACAGTTCACCTTCGCCGAAAATGCCGTCCAGCATGTGCAGCAATTCGTGCACCGCCGCGGACTTGCAGGAATAATAGATCATTTGCCGGTCGCGGCGGGTCTCGACAAGGTCGGAAGCCCTGAGCTTGGCCAGATGCTGTGACAGGGCGGATTGGCTGAGCGACACCTTCTCGGCTATGGCGCCGACCGACATCTCGCCCTCGGCCAGATAGCTCATGATCAACAAACGTTTTTCGTTGCCCATCAGCGTCAGAAACGCAGCCGCGGTTCCGGCGTTGGCGACTAGTTTGTTCGAGACCATAGATCCCCCATGCCTTCTTGCTCATCCGCCGCTATGGGGGCAATAGCGTCGGATTCCATAGACTTTCCCTATAGATGCACGCCAGCGATTCAGCGTCACTCGCAAAGGTAGAACATTTCGCTCAAATCTCAAGGCTTGCTTTCCACGCAAGCCGATTAACTGTGCGGCTGTGATTAATTTGCCGATCGGGCCGCCTTGGCCATGTCAACCAGGACAGGCCTGAGGTCGCGCGCCGCTCTCAGCGGCTCGGGGAAGAAAACCCGACAGACATTGTCGCCCGATATGAGATCCATCCCGTCGGCGTCGAACCCGGTGACGATCCAGCCGTCACTCTCGGCCCCGCCGAAATGACTTGCGTAGAGGGCAATCGCATCGAGATGGTCGGCGTTCATGTGGTCGAGCGCCGATTGCTCGCCGGCGGCAAGCTCTTCGACGATCGCTCCCGTCGCGACCAGATCGGTGCGGTCGAGCAGATAGGCCTTGCCGAAGCCTCCGTTCAGGCTGGCGCGCTCCGGTTCGAGCCGGAAAATCGAGAAGTCGCCGAGCCCGGCATAGAGTTTTGCCTTGGGGTTGCGGTTGAGGTAGCGCCGCTCGGCGCGGGCGTGTTCGTTCGATCCGCGCTCCAGCCGCACGGCGCGGCAGACGAGCGTCAATCGCGGATGCGCCAGCGGATCGCTCCTGCCGGGTTCGCCGACGAGCAATGAGCAGCGCGGGTCGGCAAGGATGGCGCCGGTATGAGCGGACAGCATCGATACCAGGATCAATGGCGTGCCGTCGATGTCTGTGGCGACGCCGACCCGGCTGGCCAGCGGCGAACCGGTTCCTGGTTCGAGCACTGCCAACGCACCGAAACGGGCGCTGCGGATCAGCGTCTTTGCCAGCCTGATCGCCTCGGTATCGGTCGCGCGGATCACGTCTTTCCTGGGTTCGTCCAAGGCATCACCGTCGCATTTATTTCGGCGCCATGCGGATGGCGCCGTCGAGGCGAATTGTCTCGCCGTTGAGCATCTGGTTCTCGATGATGTGCAAGGCAAGTGCCGCGTATTCCGAAGGCTCGCCCAAACGGGAAGGGAAGGGCACAGCGGCGCCGAGCGAATCCTGCACCTCCTGCGGCATGCCGGCCATCATCGGCGTCCTGAAGATGCCGGGTGCGATGGTGCAGACGCGAATGCCGGAGCGGGCGAGATCGCGCGCCACCGGCAGCGTCATGCCGACGACGCCGACCTTGGACGCGGAATAGGCGGCCTGGCCGATCTGGCCGTCATGGGCCGCGACCGACGCGGTGTTGACGATGACACCGCGCTCGCCGCCCTGCAGCGGCTCGAGCCTGGCGGTCCGGTCGGCGACCAGGCGGATCATGTTGAAGGTGCCGATCAGATTGACCTCGATCACCTTGCGGTATTGATCGAGCGGATGCGGTCCGTCCTTGCCGATCGTCTTCATGCCGACAACGATGCCGGCGCAATTGACCAGGATGCGCGGCGCGCCGAGCGTCTCTGCCGCTTCCGCGACTGCGGCGGCACCGCTCTCGGCGTCGCTCACATCGCATCGGACGGCGATGCCGCCGACGTCAGCCGCCACCTTGGCCGCACGCTCGATACCGAGATCGAGGACGGCAACCCTGGCGCCGCCGGCGGCAAGAGCGCGCGCCGTCGCCTCGCCAAGGCCGGAGCCGCCACCGGTGACGATCGCAATCTGGCCGTTCGGGTTCATCTCGACGTCCTCCTCCGTGCCCAGACTATGCCGCCAAGCCACCGTGCGACAGCACCGGCATGGTCATGCCATCGCGGCGATGTGCGCGGCAATCCTTGCCTGGTCGGCGTGGCAAACCTCGCCCGCCAGCCTCGCCAACGCGCCCGGCACGATCTCGTGCGCCAAAAGCCGGTCGGGGTCGACCGGACGCGGCATCGAGATCTGCCCGCGCGGCAGCCTCCTGAAGCCGAGCGGGCCGTAGTAGGGTTCGTCGCCGACCAGCATCACCGCCGGCGCGCCGGCCTTGGCGGCGGCTTCCAGCGCGATTGCCACCAGCCGGCGGCCGATGCCGAAATTTTTGAAGGCCGGCCGCACAGCGAGCGGCCCGAGCATCAGCGCGCGGCCGGCACCGGCGGCGATGCGCGTCATCCGTACCGAGGCGACGACGATTGCGCCATCGACGGCCACGAAGGACAAAGCCCGTTCATGCGGGCCACCTTGGCGGATCTTGTAGGCGGCGAGCACGAAACGGCCTGGCCCGAAGGCCTCGTCATTGATGGCTTCGATTTCAGGATCGTGCGCCGGAGTTTCCGGCAGGTATTTCACGTCGGCCAGGTATTTCAAGTCGGCAAGGCTCATGGTCTTTGCGTTCCGGTATGCGAGGAAAGGTTTGCTGCAAGCGGCAGCGTTCGCCAGTCAGCGCTTCATCAAGCGCGGGCGCTCTTTCGTCGTCGGTCGAACCGGATCACGGCAAAGTCGAACATGCGGATGTCCGCTAGCACCAATTTTCAGCCGCCGCAATCGGCCCGCGCAGCCGACGCGCACTCGACGACGCAGCCGTTGACGATCTGTTCAGCATCGGGGATTTCCGCGGCGCCGCTTGGTGCCCTACATCGGGTAGGAACGCGAAAGGATATTGCATGGGATTGCTAGTCGAAGGCCAATGGCAGGACCGCCGGTACGATAGCGGGGAGAGCGGCGGCAAATTCGTGCGCGCGCAGTCGCAGTGGCGCGACTGGGTGACCCGCGACGGCGCGCCGGCCGAAGGGCGAAAACGCGGCTTCAAGGCCGAGCCCGGCCGCTACCACCTCTATGTCTCGCTCGCCTGCCCGTGGGCGCATCGGACGTTGATCTTTCGCGTGCTCAAAAAACTCGAGGACGTGATTTCCGTCTCGGTCGTCCATCATTTCATGGGCGCCGACGGCTGGACGTTCCTGGCCGAGGACGGCGCCACCGGCGACACGCTCTACGGCCTCGATTTCCTGCACCAGATCTACACCAGGGCCGATCCCGGCTATTCGGGCCGAGTCACCGTTCCGGTGCTGTGGGACAAACGCGAGCAGACCATCGTTTCCAACGAATCCTCCGAGATCATCCGCATGCTCAATTCGGCCTTCGACGAATGGGGCGATGCCAGGCTCGATTTTTATCCGCAACCGTTGCGCGGCGAGATCGATGCGATCAATGCGCTGGTCTATCCCGCGGTCAACAACGGCGTCTACCGTGCCGGCTTCGCCACCACGCAGGCAGCCTACGAGGAGGCATTCGGCGAATTGTTCTCGGCGCTCGACATGCTGGAGGACCGTCTGTCAAGGCAGCGCTATCTCGTCGGCGGCCGCATCACCGAGGCGGACTGGCGGCTGTTCACGACACTGGTCCGCTTCGACCCGGTCTATATCGGCCATTTCAAGTGCAATCTGCGCCGCATCGCCGACTATCCGAACCTGTCGAATTACCTGCGCGATCTCTACCAGGTGCCGGGCGTCGCCGGCACGGTGAATTTGCACCACATCAAGGCGCATTATTACGGCAGCCACGAGACCATCAACCCGACGCGCATCGTGCCGGTCGGGCCGGAGCTGGACTACGGCGCGCCGCATGACCGGGACAGGTTCAGGAAGGCGGCGTGAAATCAGCGATCTAGCGGAAGGTCTCGGAGTCCATCTTTGCCCTTCTAACGAGTTCAGCTTTCAATATGGTATTTCCAAATCGATTGGAGTAGCCGAGCGACGTTGCAAGGAACGCAACGATGCCGCTGATCATGACGATCACGACCGACATCTGGGGCGGGATTGCGCGTAACAATCCCGACGGCAGAAGCACAGCCATTCCCAAAATCATTTCTATCAGGGTTGAGAATCCGACCATTTTCCAGAATTCAGTGCGAGTAAAAAGCTGAGCATGTCGCTTTATAAAAACGAAATATGTCACGAATGCCGCAACTAATTGTATTGTGAATTGGATGAATCTTCCAACTTTTGCTAACATGTATGGATCTATCCCAAGAACTATTGTCGAAATTAACGCTATAACGGAAAATGTTGTCACATTAATTCCCGTGTAAAGTGATACATAGAGCGCGATTCTAAATCTATCGTTTTGGCTGTGTTGCATTTTTTCTCCTCATCGCTCAGCATTTATCTCTCTGAGAACAATGAATGCTGCCGGTCTATACCGACGTAGCCAAAGCTGTTGAAGAGATGATCTACCAGTAAGGCGATGCCGAATTCCCCCCAAAAACTTCGGCAATCCGCCGCAGCGTCGCCGGTGTCGTGCCCTGGGGCAAGCGGTCGAGCGGGAAGAAGCCGGCTTCGGCGATCTCGCGGTCGGGCAGCTTGGGCGCTGTCTGGTTGAACGCCTCGACCAGATAGAGGCCGACATGGTCGCGGCGGCTGGCGCGGCGGTTGAAATGCAGCGACTTCAGCACCGGCGGTCCGGTCAGCGCGATGTTGCCTTCCTCGAAGATTTCGCGTGTCAGCGCTTCGATCATCGTCTCGCCCAACTCGACGCCACCGCCCGGAAGGTGCCAGCCCGGGACATAGGTGTGGCGGATGAGGAAGACGGAATTGGAGGGGCGGTCGTGGATCAAGCCGCGCACGCCGAGCGTCATCGGCCGCCGCAGTACGAAATACAGGTGAAACAGCCTTGCCCTGAAGCCCGGCCAGCCGGTCTGGCGCAGGGCTTGCTCGGGATCCGGCGTCATCGTCCGCGAAACCGTGAGTGGAAAGCGGCGCGCGGCTCGCCTATGAAGAAAAGATGTTCAGGCTCGCGCATATTTCCGATGTCCATCTGGGGCCGCTTCCCGATGTAACCTATCGCGATCTCGCCTCCAAGCGCGTGGTCGGTTACGTCAACTGGCAGCGCAACCGCCGCCGCTACATGCACGATGCCGTCATCGACACGATCGTCGCCGACATGAAGGCCAGCGGGCCGGACCATCTCACCATCACCGGCGACCTGGTCAATCTGGCGCTCGACGGTGAGCTCGAGATGGCCAAGCACTGGCTGGAGACGCTGGGCTCGCCCAATGACGTGTCGGTGGTGCCGGGAAACCATGATGCCTATGTGCCGGGCGCCTTCGACAAGACCTGCCGGTCCTGGGCGGCGTGGATGACCGGCGACGGCGTCAATACGCCGGTCGATCGCAACACCTTTCCCTATTTGCGCGTACGCGGCAATGTTGCGCTGGTCGGCGTCACGACGGCGCGCGCCACGGCTCCGTTCATGGCCAACGGCTTCTTTCTGGAGGGCCAGGCGGAACGGCTGCGCGACATGCTCGACGCCACGGGCAAGCGCGGCCTGTTCCGGGTGATCATGATCCACCATCCGCCGGTGCGCGGCGCGGTTTCGCAGAACAAGCGGCTGTTCGGCATCTCGCGCTTCCACAAGGTTCTTCACCGGCATGGTGCCGAGCTTGTGCTGCACGGCCATTCGCATGTGCCGTCGCTGTTCTTCATCGGCGCCCGCAAGATCAAAATTCCGGTGGTCGGGGTCGCCGCGGCGGGGCAGGCGCCCGGCAGTTCGCATGCGCCGGCGCAATATAATCTGCTCGACATCGACGGTGAAAAGGACAATTGGCGGATCAGGCTGACGCGCCGCGGCCTGACCGGGCCGGCATTGCCGCCCAGCGATCTGCAGACGCTGGAGCTTGGCGTGGGGGCCGAGGCGTCGATGGCCAGAGCAATTCCAGGAAAAGTGTGAAGCGGTTTTCAGTCCGGAATTGCGTCAAAACAAAGAAATAGAGCGGTTCAGCGTTCCGTGAAACGCTGAACCGCTCTAGAAGCTGATTTTCATCGCGACGATGCGGTCCCAGAACAACACGAGCGAAATCGCCAGGCCGACCAGCGCGCCGGCGGCGATCAGGCCGAGGCCCGAGAAGAACGCCGACCAGCCGTTGCTGCGCGCAGCGATCTGCAGCGGCGGCTCGGCCTCCGCCACCAGGGCGCGTTTCAGGCCGGCGACGGCTTGCTCGATGCCGCCTTCCATCATTCTCTGGTGTTCGACAACGCGCTCGGCGACATAGCGCGTCACCTGGTCGGCAACGACCTTCATGTCGGTCGATTCGGCGAGGACGACGCGGCCGATGCGCGTGTCCTTGAGAAAGCGGTAGGTGCGACGGTCGCGTCCCATGGCGACATGGCTGACGGCGTCGATCCACAGCCGTGGCTGCAGGCCGGACGAGACGGCGAAGTCGAAACTGTCCATGTCGGTGGGCACGTCGGCGAAGACCGACGCGAGTTCGGCGGCAAGCAGATCGAGCCGCATGCGATGCGCTTCGCGCATGTCGACGACGACGTCATCGCGGTCGGCGAAGGCGTTCTTGACGTCGCGAATGGCATCGGACAGTTTTCGCGACTGATCGATCTGGGTGATGTTCTCGCCTGCGTCCTTCATCGGCGTTGCCTCGCGGGTTTGGTTAACACCGAATTAACACAGCCGCCGGCAAAATGCACTTGCGAGATCGATGGGCCGGCAAGGGGTTCGCTGGATGAGCACAAGCGCCGCCGCCGTGCCTGCGCCAAGACCGATCAGCTCGCCGCAGCGGCGAATGCTGGACGAAGTCGCCTGCTGCGGCGCCGCATATTGCGACGGACGGCCTCGACGACCAGGCCGGGCGCTTCCTGGACCAGCATATGGCCGGCTTCCAGCACGTGGTGCAGATGAAAATGCTTCGGCACGCTGTCCGCCTGGCTGACGGGCAGCATCGCGTCGTCGGTTCCCCAAACCACCATGATTGGCATATTCAGCGTTTCAAGCCGCTCGTTCGGGATGACGCCTTGCCGATCATCCCTGGTCATGGCGGCTGCGAGCTCGACAAGTGTACGCAACTGGCCGGGCCGCTGGCGCATCTCGCTGACGAGTTCGACCCTATGCTGCGGCAGCCGGCTTTGCGGTCCCGACATGGCGGCAAGACAGGCGCGGATTTCATCCATGCCGGCAGCGGCGGCGTAGCGACGCAGCAGCGGACCATTGATCTCAGGACCGAAACCGCCCGGCGCCAGCAGCGTCAGCGACGCCATTCTTTCGGGCTCGCTCAATGCCATCAGGGCGGCCACCGCGCCGCCCATCGAATGACCGACGAGATGGGCCCGCTTTATCCCGCGAGCGGAAAGATCCGCAAGGACGGCACTCGCTGCGATCCTGGCCGGACCGCCGCCCGGAAAATCGAGCGACAGCCCATGTCCCGGCAGATCATAGGCCAGGGTCCGCGCGCCGGGCGCCAGAGACTCGGCCACATCGCGCCAGTCGTCGTGGCAGCCACCGAAACCATGCAGGAAGGCGATCGTTGTCGGGCCGGCGCCCCGTTCGGCAGCGTAAAGGGATGGGGTCATGCAAACTTTATGGCTTGGTGCCGGAATCAGTCAGGATGCCGGGGCGGTCTTATGCGAGGATCAGTCTTTGCGGGAGGTCAGACTTATGTGGAGATCAATCTATGCAGGATCAGACCTATGGGGGATCAGATTGGCCGGTTCAAATTGTGTCTGAATTGCGCTTTGGCCGTCCGGATGGCCAGTAAAATCTTCGCGATCACCTGACGTCGTGCACGCGCCGGGAGACGTCAGCTGGCGCCGCCAAGCCCGGCGGCACGCAGGGCCTCCACCAGCCGGTTGGTCAGATCGGCGGGATATCTTCGTTCGACGAAGGTTGTGCGCGGATCGGCTGCGAATTTCGGAAATTTGGTGGTCAGTTCCTGCAGCAGCCTGCTCGCCAGCTTCTCGCGGCCGGCAGCCTTGGCGCCGATCAGCCGCGCCGCCAGATAATGCGATTTCATTTCAGTCGTTCGCAAGCCGTCGCTGGCAAGCGTGGCCCTGTTCATGTCGCCCATCATGAACTCTCCGGCGAACAGCCCGTAATCCCACCATGTCGGATGGGCGCTGGCGATGTCCACCGCGTGAGCAAGGATCGGGGCGCCCTCGCTGTACTTGCCGGCGAAAACCAGCCCGTAGCCGTAGGCGGCGGCCATTGCGAGATCGTAGGGATTGAGCTCATAGGCCTTGCGCATCCAGCGGATCGATTCCGCGGAATCGCCCATGCGCGAATTGAGGTAACCAAGGGCGCGGTGCGCGTAGGGGCTGGTCGGGCCCATCTGGATGGCGCGATGGGCAAACGTCATGGCTTTGTCGATCGTCGCGTCGGCGGGGTAGGGATAGTGGTCGGTGACCGCTTCGAGATGCAAGGACGCAAGTTCCGAATAGACGAGCGACGACTTCGCCTCCCGGTTGGCAAGATCTTCGAGGCAGCGGTAGGCGGCTTCGTGCGTCTGGGCATTCTGGTCGAGATAATATTTGCCGTTGAGCACCAGACACGCCGTCAGCCCGGTCTGGATGCCGCTCTGCTCGATGTAGTTGTAGATCGTGCCCGAGGCGGGAAGAGCCGAGGTCAAAATGCCGGAGATCTGGTCCTCGATGGCGGTGTTCGCGCTGTCGCCGGCGGTCAGGTTGCGTGAGAGCAGCACGCGGCCGGTCGCCACGCTTTGCAGCTCGAGCATGATGTCGCCGCTACGCGGCCCGGGCAGGACATCGAATACGAAGCTGGCGGCGTCGGTTACTGGATCGGGCGGGCTGTCGGCATCACGGCCGATGAAATTGATGGTATCGAAGCCGCTGAGGCCGGCGCGCAGCGATGCGGCGACACGGCGAGCCAGGTCGCTGTCGGCCTTGATGGCGATGTAGACCTGGGGGAGGTTTTCAACCGGAGGCGCTGCTATGCTGCCGGTCGCCACCGCAGTCTCGACCGCCGTGTCGCCGCCGGTCAGCAATACCACGCTACCCTGGCGAAGGATCAGCACACCCAGCATGAGGATGACCAGCGCGATCGCCAGCCAGAAGAACTGCAAATGGCGTTGCAGCGAAGGAGCAGCAGGGGCGACGGCTGGAACGCTCAGCAATGCGGCCGGATGTGCCCGGTTGCGGGCGTCCTCCAGCGATCCGGGCGGGGCGGTCGTCGCCGCTTCCTCTGTTGCCAGCTCCGGCTTGCTTTCTGCCTTGGGCTCCACCTCCGCCGGCAAGCGAATGGCGTTGAGTTCGTAGGACGGAACATAGCCGCCGCGCGGAATGGCGATGCGGACCGGTTCGGCAACGCCCTCATTGGCGAAATACTGCTGCAGAAGCTCGCGCAGCCTGCCGGCCTGCACCCGCACCACCGCATCGGTCGACGGATCGAAATCGCCGTCCTTGCCGAACACGTCCATCGCGATGGAGAAGCCCTTGAGCCTGTCGGCTTCGCCTGCCTGCTCGCGCTCGACCAGGTAGCGGAGCAGCTTGCGCGCGCGCTCGGATCGTCCGAACGTTTCGCTGGCAAGCAATCGCTCCAGCGTTTCGCGCACTGCGGGGGCGGCAGGCGTGGTATGCTGCAAGTGTCGATCCCTTCGAATTCGGCACAGGTTGAGGTACAATCATATCGCGCTGGCGGCGCCTTACAAGCATGTGCTTATGGTGCGATAGCGTACCCACCGGATAAAATTTCCGGTGGGCTGATGCGCGGGCCTGGCAGTCCCGGCTAGCCGCCCTTTCGGCCGACGATGCGGTTGGCGGCCGAAACCACGGCTTCGAGCGACGCGGCGACGATGTTGGTGTTGATGCCGGCGCCGAACAGCTTGCCGCTGGGATGTTCCATCTCGACATAGGAAATGGCCGAGGCGTTCGAGCCGCGCTGCATGGAATGCTCGGAATAATCGAGCACCGACATCGGCACCCCGACATGGCGCGACAGCGCATCGACGAAGCCGTCGATCGGGCCGGTGCCGGTGCCCGATATGGTCACCTCCTTGCCCCTGTCGAGGATCACCGCTTCAACCACGCGCCGGCCCTTGACCTCGGTGTCGGGGTAGGTGTGGTGGTCGAGGAACTTCAGCCGCGCGCCGGGCTGGTCGACATAGGTGTCGAGAAAGCGCTCGTAGATGCGCCTGGCCGGCACCTCCTTGCCTTCGGCGTCGGTGATCGCCTGGATGGCCTGGCTGAACTCGATCTGCAGGTTGCGCGGCAGGTTGAGGCCGTAATCCGCATGCAGCACATAGGCGATGCCGCCCTTGCCGGACTGCGAGTTGATGCGGATGATGGCTTCATAGCTGCGGCCGACATCGGCCGGGTCGATCGGCAGATAGGGCACCTCCCAATGCGGCGTGTTGGCCTTGCGCAGCGCCTTCATGCCCTTGTTGATAGCGTCCTGGTGCGAGCCGGAAAAGGCGGTGTAGACGAGCTCGCCGACATAGGGATGGCGCTCGGGGATCTTCAGCTGGTTGGAGTATTCGTAGACGTCCTTCATGCGGTTGATGTCGGAGCAGTCGAGCCCGGGATCGACGCCTTGCGTGTACATGTTGAGCGCCAGCGTCACGATGTCGACATTGCCGGTGCGCTCGCCGTTGCCGAACAGCGTGCCTTCGACGCGGTCGGCGCCCGCCATCAGGCCGAGTTCGGTGGTGGCGATGCCGGTGCCGCGGTCATTGTGCGGATGCAGCGAGATCAACAGGTTCTCGCGGTTGTCGAGATTGCGGCACATCCATTCGATGCGGTCGGCGTAGATGTTGGGCGTCGACATCTCGACCGTGGAGGGCAGGTTGATGATCAGCTTGTTCTCCGCCGTCGGCTTGACGATCTCGGTGACGGCGTTGCAGATCTCCAGTGCCACTTCGAGCTCGGTGCCGGTAAAGCTCTCCGGCGAATATTCGAAACGGTAGCCGCCGCCGGCTTTGGCCGCCATGTCGGTGATCATCTTGGCCGCGTCGGTGGCGATGCGCTTGATGCCGGCGACGTCCTTCTCGAAGACGACGCGGCGCTGCAGCTCGCTGGTCGAGTTGTAGAAATGGACGATCGGATTGGTGGCGCCCTTCAGCGCCTCGAAAGTGCGGGTGATCAGTTCCGGCCGGCACTGCACCAGCACCTGCAGCGAGACGTCGGCGGGCACGTTGCCTTGTTCGATGCACCAGCGGGCGAAATCGAAGTCCGTCTGCGAGGCCGACGGGAAGCCGATCTCGATCTCCTTGAAGCCCATGTCGAGCAGCAGGGCGAACATGCGCGCCTTGCGTTCCTGGCCCATCGGATCGATCAGCGCCTGGTTGCCGTCGCGCAGGTCGACCGAGCACCAGATCGGCGCCTTATCGATCACTTTCGAGGGCCAGGTGCGATCGGCAAGACCGACGGTCGGATAGGGCTGGTACTTGCGGGCAGCATCCGGCATGCCCCTCGCGGGGCTGGCGGTTTCCTCTACATTCAGACGGATATCTTCTCGTGCGTTCATCGTCTTTTCTCCCGGCGGCTCGCGGATCCAGCTTCAGGCGGATTGGTGGCGAGCGGCGCCTTTACCAGAATTTCGTTCGCTTGATGTGACGTGCCAATTTTGTGACTGGCCAAGGAGCGTGCGCGTGAGCGGCGAATTCGACCGCCGGGCGCTCCTTCAGCGAACCCGGCGATCGCCGATAAGGCCGAGAAGCAGCAGGGTGGAGGCAAACGCGCGGACGGTCTGGCCGGCAATGCCGGTCGGACGAGACGCAAAAGAGGTGGCGCGCGGGCTCATGCGGTTTTCATACAGGAGCGGGCAAAGCGAGGCAAGTGGGGGCATTGGAGGTGGGTGAAGCTGCCGATCCAGCCTCTCAAGACCTGGGTTCCTCGCCGTCGCGAAACGGGGGAGAGGAACCCAAGCTGCAATGAAGGCGCGGCGCCGACATCAAGCGATTTTTCCTGATTACAGCAACTTTGTTCTTGCTTTGTGCCGGCAGCTATGCTACTAATTTGGGTATGGTGCTGACTGGCGCCGAGGACCCGCTGTCGTGGCGGGTTTTTTATTTCACGGTTTTGGCGTCACCTTTCGCGGGCCCAGCCGCTCACCTGATCCAGTTGCTCTTCCCCGAGCCCGGCAAATGCGCCAGAGTCGATTGTCGGCGGGGTGCGATGGCTCGCCGCCGGGAGGGATGGTCCATGAATTTCGTGTTCTTCTCGCCGCATTTTCCAGCCAATGGCGCCGATTTCTGCGACCGGCTGAAGAAGGCCGGCGCCACCGTGCTCGGCATTGGCGACGCGCCGTTCGATGCGCTGGACGGCAAATTGAAGGCAGCCCTTTCGGAATATTACCGCATCGACGACATGGAGGAGTACGAGCCTGTGTTCCGGGCGATCGGCCATTTCATCCACAAATGGGGCCGCGTCGACCGGTTCGAATCGCTCAACGAGCATTGGCTGGAGCTGGAAGCCAATATCCGCACCGACTTCAACATTTTCGGCACCAAGCTCGACTTCGTCAAGAATTTGAAACGCAAGAGCCGCATGCGGGCGTTCTTCCGCAAGAGCGGCGTCGAAACCATCCCGCAACGCAAATGCTCCGACCGCGCCGGCGCCATGACCTTCATCCGACGTGTCGGCTATCCCGTGGTGGTGAAGCCGGATTCGGGCTCCGGCGCCTCGAACACTTTCAAAATCTCCAACACCGGCGAACTCGACAGCTTCTTCAGGGACAAGCCGGAAGGCGTCAGCTTCGTCATGGAGCAATTCATCGAAGGGCTGGTGGTGACCTATGACGGGCTGGTCAACCGCGACGGCGAGGTGGTGCTGGCCGCCAGCCACCGCTACGACCAGAGCGTCATGGAGGTGGTCAACCGCGACCGCCATATGAGCTATGTCTGTTTTCCCGAGATCAGCCGGGCGGTCGAGGAGGCCGGCAGGAAAATCCTCAAGGCGTTCGACGTGCGCGAGCGCTTCTTCCACATCGAGCTGTTCGAAACCAGGGACGACAGGGTCATCGCGCTGGAGGTCAACATGCGGCCGCCTGGCGCCTGGATGACCGATGCCATCAATTACACCTTCGATATCGATGTTTATGCCGCATGGGCCGACATGGTGGTCAAGGACGCCGCCGGCGGCCCTTACAGGGGCAAGTATTTCACCGCCTATGCCAGCCGCAAGCGGCACCTCAACTATGTGCACAGCCATGCCGACGTGCTGGCCGCCCATGGCGGCATGATCGTCCATCATCACGCCATCGAGGAGGTTTTCAGCCGCGCCATGGGAAACTACGCCTATCAGCTGCGCTCCACCGACCCGAAGGCGCTGCGCCGGGCGGTCGACTACATCCATGCGGAAAAGGCGTGAGGCGATGGACGTTTCCTACCACAAGGGTTTTGGCCGCAACCTCGGCCGCGACATGGAATACAAGCGCTACGGCCATGCCGGCCGACCCGTGGTTGTGTTCCCGACTTCGCAAGGGCGGTTCTACCAGTTCGAGGATTCCGGCGCCGTCTCGGCTCTCGCCGAGTTCGTCGACACCGGTCGCATCCAGTTGTTCACGCTGGACGGCATCGATGCGGAATCCTTCTTCGACCGCCATGCCGAGCCGGCCCATCGCATCGCCCGGCATGAAGCGTATTTCCGCTATGTGCGCGAGGAGGCGCTGCCGGAACTCCTGTCTGCCGCGGCCGAGGCCAATGGCGGGCGTACGCTGAAGCCGCTGTTTTGCGGCTGCTCGATGGGCGGCTACCATTCATCGAATTTCGTCTTCCGCTTTCCGGAACTGGCCAGCGGCGTCATCGCGCTGTCGGGGGTTTACTCCACCCACGATTTCTTCGGCAGCGCGCTCGACGGACAAATTTTCTTCAACTCGCCGCTCGACTACCTGCCGGGTATCGTCGATCCGGGGCTGCTTGTCAGGCTGAAGGCGCTGCGGCTGATCTTCTGCTGCGGGCAGGGTGCCTGGGAGGAACGGATGCTTGCCGATACGCAGGCGCTGGAACAGATCCTGCGTGACAAGTCGATTCCGGCCTGGGTCGACTACTGGGGCGGCGATGCCGCCCATGACTGGCCGTGGTGGCACAAGCAACTGGTCTATTTCTTCGCCCGCTGGCTGGACGACGATCTGATGCACCGGCTGGATTAGATTACCGTAGACTCACAAGCGCAGCCACAGTCGCCTTGAGAAGATGTCGTTCAGCACGCGGCGATCATCCACACGCGGCACGCCTGGCGGCTTGTTGGGCAGGAGCGGCTCGATCACGCCACTCGAAGTCGGGCAGGTCGTATCGGCTCATGCCGACGCTGAATCGGCTCGGACGCCACAAGAGAAGCCTCGAATGGCAATCCGCGCAAATTTGCGCTACGAGGCAGGTGCCAGCGTGACGGAATTGGTAAACGTATCACCACAGTGATCCTGAGCCTCTTGGTTCAGGTGCGGGTTCGATCCCTGCCGCTGGCGACGCCCCGCTTTACGAGTTTACGACCTATTGCATGTCGATATCTAGGTGATGCGGCCTGCAAATGGACTTCCCTTCAGCCTGATTTCAAAACATGACTATACTTATCATCTTTTAGTGGAAACGCCGGGCCGGCTGTGGCATTCCGGCGTGGCGAGGCCGCCGTATGGCGATCTCGAATTCAACGGCATCGAAAGGCTTAGCGATGGAGCAATTGAGTGCGCAAACCCGGATCAGCGGTGCCGCCATCCGGTCGGTGATGGACAGGCTGCGCGCCGAGCATGGGGAATCCGAGATCGATACCGGCCTTGCCGATCATTGGGAATTTCGCACGCATTACGGCTCGTTGAAGGCGACGCTCGGTGACGACAACGTGCTGATCCGCGTCGCGGCCGAGGATGAAACCTGCCTGTCCTACATGAAGATGGCGGTCGCCGGCCATTTTTCGCAACATCTCGGCACGACCAGGGGCATCGCCTGGCAGGGCGACGGCAGCGATGCCGGCACGCCGGTGTTCTTCCGCGAGATCACGGTGCTGTCCTCGACGCGGATTTCTCCGCATATGCAGCGCGTCCGCTTCACCGGCAACGATCTCGGCCGCTTTGGCCGTGGCGGCCTGCATGTGCGGCTGCTGCTGCCGCCGCGCGGCAGGCTGCCGGTGTGGCCGTCGATGGGCGCCGACGGCCTGATGGTCTGGCCGTCGGGCAAGGACGCGCTCGTCGTGCGGGTCTACACGATCCGGGCACTGGACGCCGCAAGCGGCTGGCTGGATGTCGATTTCGTCCTCCACCCCGGTATGGAGACGCCGGCGGCCGCTTTCGCCGAAAAGGCAGTTGCCGGCGAGATCATCGGCATGATCGGACCGGGCGGAGGCGGCGTGCCCGAGGCGCAAAACCTGCTGCTGCTCGGCGACGACACCGCGCTTCCGGCGATCGGCAGGATCCTGGAGCAGCTTTCGCCGTCAACCCGCGCCGAAGCGTTCATCGAGGTCGATGGTCCCGACGATCGGATGCCGCTGGCCGCGGGCGAGGCCGTTGCCGTCACCTGGCTCTATCGGCATGGGGGCGAGGCCGGTACAGCCAGGCTGTTACCGGCGGTGCTGCAGCAGCGGAACCGCACTGCCCTTATCGACAATCTCTATGTCTGGGCCGGATGCGAGTTCGGCGATTTCCGCGAGATCCGCAGGATCGTCCGCAAAGAATGGGGTGTGCCGCGCGACCGGCACCTGGTCACCGCCTACTGGCGCCGCGGGACGCAAGCGGACGGCGGCGAAGAATAGCGCGCGACGATGCTCCGCGGTCAGCGGCGGTCGGATACGATGATGATCGCCGGGGCCGCCAGCATCGCGACGAGGCCGGCGCCTGCGAAGAACGCGCCATAGCCGAGATACTGCGCGGCGTAGCCGGCCGCGATCCCGCCGGCCATGCTCATCAGTGCGTCCATGCACTGGAACAGCGTGAAGTCGACGCCCGCCTGTCTTGGATCTGACCAGCGCATGAACTGCGCGTAAAGCGCGACGAAACCGAGAGCCATGAAGCCGGACGAGCTGAGCACCGCGATGGCCATCAAAGCGGTGGTCGAGAAGCCACCAAGAAAATCGAAGACCGAAAAGAAGAACAGCGATCCGGCCTGCAGGAAAAGCGCCAGGACGAGCACGTTGCGCGGGCCGAACCATTTGACGAGAGCGCCGCCGGCGAGTGCGGCAGCCAGGCCGACGAACATGCTGCCGACGCCGTTGACAAGTCCGACCATCGAGAGGTCGAGCCCGGCGTCGATCAGGAATGGTCCGAGCATGGCGAGTGCCGCCTTCTGGGCCAGGACATAGATGGCCGACGCTGCCAGGCCGCGCCGAATTTCGGGACGCTTCAACGCGTCGAGGAGGCTGGGAACATGCTCGCGCGTCTCCTCGCGCGCGCGGCCGGCCGCGCCGAGCAGGAAGGGGAGGCCGAGCGGCAGGAGCAGCAAGGCCATCGCCCAAACGGCGATGCGCCAGCCATAAGCGTCGACCAGAAGCAGAAACAGGCCGGCGCCGATGGCCGAGCCGAGATAGGCGCCGCCGACCTGCGCGGCATTGCCCCAACCGTGGTTTTCCCTGGCCAGGCTCTGCACGGCGAAACCATCGCAGGCAATGTCGACCGTCGAGGCGGCGAAGGCGACGATGGTCAGGCAGGCCAGGACCGGCCACCAGGCCTCCGGGCCGAGCGCGCCGACGGCCCACAGCCCGGCGATGGACGCAAGTCCACCGGCGGCGACGATCGTGCCGGTGCGGTTCTTGCCGACCGGCGGCAGCCGATAGCGCTCGACGGCCGGCGCCCATAGAAACTTGAGCGCCCATGGCAGCGCGATCAGCGAAACCAGGCCGATCCGGTCGAGCGGCAGGCCCTGGTCGCGCATCACCGCCGGCAGCCCCGCCCAGGTGATGCCGCCGATCACACTCTGCGCGACGTAGAGCCCGCCGATCGCCAGGACGATCGCGACAGGCGTCGATGCCCGGCTGGAAACGGCGATCGACATCAGAAGCGGTAGCGCAGGCTGGCGAACAGCGAGCGACCCTCGTCGCGGTAGCAATAGCCGGCCGAGCAGATGGATTTTTGAGTGTCGAACAGGTTCTTGGCGTTGACCTGCAGCTTCACGCCCTCGAGCTTGGGGTTGCGGTAGCCGAAATCATAGGAGAGCGAGGCGTCGACGAAGGCGCGCGCGTCGTTCTTGAAGGTATTGGTGTCATCGCCATAGCTCGAGCCGGCGACGCGAACGCCGCTGCCTAGCCCGAGCCCCTGCAGCGTGCCGTCCTCGAACTGGTACTGCCCCCAGAGCGACAGGATGTGATTTGGCGTCGCCGACAGTTCCTTGCCTGCGGTTCCCGTGGCGCCGCGTTCGATTTTCACGCGCAGATAGGTGTAGGAGGCGAGTATGCTGAGGCCGTTGTCGAGCGAGGCGCTGGCTTCCAGTTCGGCGCCGCGCGAGTTCAGGTCGAGCTGGCGCTGCTTGTTGATCCCGGTCGAGGCGTCGAAGACGACGCCATCCTTCTGGTCGATGTCGAACAGAGCGGCGCTGACGGCGGCGTTGTAATCGGCAAACTCGTATTTGACGCCGATTTCCTTTTGCGTCGCGATGGTCGGACGGGCGACGCGACCGATCGGGCTGCTGACATCGTCATAGACGAAGCCGATATTGGGCGAGAACGACGTCGAATAGTTGACATAGGGCGTGATGCCCCATTCGGTCTGGTAGGACAGGCCGAGCCGGCCGGAAAGGGCACTGTCGTCCTGTTTGGACCTGGTGAAGTCGGCGGCGGTCGAGGTGGTGTCGGCCCAGTCGTAGCGACCGCTGGCGAACAGGGTGAAATCGTTCCACTCCATCTGGTCATGCAGATAAGCGCCGAGCTGGTTCATCTCCTGCCCGCCAGAGTAAGGAACCGGAGCGGCCTTGATGTCACCGACGGAAACGTAGGAGATACCGCTGCCGGCGTCATAATTCGACCAGGCGTAGTCGATGCCGGCTACCGCCGTGTGCCTGACCTGGCCGGTATCGAATTCGAACTGCGCCATGTTGTCGACGACGAAGTTCTTCATGGTCTCGGTGTAGTGACCCCAATAGCGTTTCAGATCCACGCCGTCCGGGTAATGACCGCTATATTCGATGTCGCTGTCGACGGCGCTGTAGCGAAGGTTCTGCCGGACCGTCAGCACGTCGTTGAAACGGTGCTCGAACTCGTAGCCGATGCGGCCCTGGGTCTGGTCGAAGTCGTTCCAGGCGGGATCGCCCTCGTAGAGGTTCGTCAGAGCGCCGCCTGAATTGTAGAAGGCAGCGGTGCCGCCTGTGACGGATTTCGAATATTCGCCGAGGATGGTCAGCCTGGTATCCTCGTCCGGCTTGAAGGTGACGGCCGGCGACAGATAGATCTTGTCGTCGGGATAACCGGGCAGGTCGGTGTCGCTGGTGCGGCCGAGGCTGGTGAAGCGGTAGAGAATGCTGCCGTCGTCGTTCACCGGGCCGGAAGCGTCGAGTGCGGCCTGGAAGCGATTGTGTTCGCCTAGCAGCATTTCGATTTCGCGGAACTGTTCTTCCTTGGGGCGCTTGGTGACCAGATTGACGATGCCGCCCGGACCGCTGATGCCGTAAAGCGAGGAGGCCGGACCCTTCAGGATGGTGACGCCCTCGATGCCGTAGGGCTCGGTCTTGAACCAGGCCGAGGGGCCGTTGTACTGGCGCAGCCCGTCGCGGAACATGCCGTTGTAAAAGGCCTGGAAGCCGCGCAGGAAGAAGGCGTCGTAGCGGGTGTCGAAGCCGAAGCTGTTGGGATTGGCGCTTGCGACATAGCCGAGCGATTCGTTCAGCGTGCGTGGCTTCTGGTCCTCGATCTGCTTTTGCGTCACAACCGAAACGGCTTGTGGAATCTTGACCATCGGCGTGTCGGTCTTGGTGCCGATGCGGTCCTTCTTGGCGACATAGCCGTCCTGCACGAGGATCTCGTCGCTCTCGGCATCGACCTCGATCTTGTTGAGAACCGTGACGCCGCCCTGGTCCTGAGCGTGAGCCGGCCCGGACAGGCCGAGCAGGGCAACGCTGCCCGGCAGTGATAACCCCAGGAGCCATGTCATCGTCCGTTTCCGCATCAACTCGTCTCCACTCTTCCGTACATTGACGGAAGGGGCTCTCAAATCTGAGTATTTGAGTCAAGTTATTTTTTGAGCTCGTGCGGGTGCTGGCCCGATACGGTCGGCGACAGCAAAGTGCGACCGGTTTCAAGAAAAGGCTACCAATCAGGGAGAGGCGAGCTGCTATGGTTTGAGGCTTCTCGCCACCAGCCGCGCCACGCTTGGGCCGACCAGAAGCACGATCAGGAAGCGTGCCGATTGCAGCGCCATGACGAAGGAGATGTCGACATGCTGTGCGGCGGCGGCGATGATGGCGACGCTGTCCATGCCGCCGGGGCTGGTTGCCAGATAGGCGGTCAGCGGATCGATGCCGAGCAGGCGGCTGATCAGGAAGGCGAGGCCGCCGCAAAAGACGATCAGGGCAATGATCGAGCCGACGATCTGCGGCAGCGCGCGGGCCGCGTGGCGCAGAATGGCCCTGGTGAAATTCAGGCCGATGCTCCAGCCGATCATCGTATAGCTCAAGGCAAGCAGCCAGGGCGGCAACTGCATGGTCACGCCGAGCCCGAGATGGATCACGGTGCCGAAAATGAAGGTGCCGAGGAATAACGGCGACGGCAGCCGGAAAAGCTTTCCGGCGAGGCCGCCAACCAGCGCCACGCCGAATGTTGCGGCCAAGCCTTGCGGGTCTATCGGCGGAAACCAGACGATGCCCGGCACCTCGATGCCCGGGGTGTCGACCCAGAGCTTGGCCACCAGGGCTGCCGTCATCGAGACGCAGATGACGCGCAGATACAGCATAAAGGCGACGAGGCGCTGGTCGGCGCCGAAGGCACCGGCCATAAGCACCATGGCGGTGGCGGCGCCCGGCGACGAGCCCCAGACCGCGGTGGTGCCGGGCAGGATGCGCCAGCGGCTGATCAGCCAGCCGAGCAGGCTGGATGCCGCGACCGTCGCCATCACGACGCCAAGGAACAGCGGCCATTCCCTGTAGAAGACGGGAAAGATATCGGCCGAGATGGAACTGGCGACCAGGCAGCCGACGACCGCCTGGGCTGAGCCGAACAGAACCCGCGGCACACGCACCGTGGCGCCGTTGGTGCCGGCAGCTATGGCCGCCAGCATCGGTCCGATCAAGAGCGCGGCGGGCAGGGCGGCGAGCTCCAGCGCGCCGGCAAACAGCACCGAGACCACCACCAGGACGGGCCACTGCCAGGCCTTGTGGATCCGCGCCAGGTGCTCGATGGCCGGCGGGTTCGGGGAGGAATCCATAGATGGGCTCTTAGACCGGTCGCGAAAAAATGCGAACCCTTTTTGCGCGGAAAAGGGCTTGGGTGGTAATGGCACCAACCATCCGCAGCGATCCTTCGCGCGCCCCTCTGGCCTACCGGCCTCTCCCTCTATCCCGCCTTCGCCGGTAAGCCGAACCCGCCAACAGGATGCGTCTCCACCTGGAACTCGAAGCCGGCGATGATCGGCCGTGCCTTGGCGATTGCCGCCTGGACTTCGGGCAGCTGCAGCGAAGCCTTGTGGCTTTCGGCGTCGGTCCACACTTCGGTCACCCAGATCGCGTCGGCATCGGCCGGGTCGGTGGCGATGATGTAGTTCAGGCAGCCGGGCATGGCACCGGTGCTGGCGAGCAGGATATCCATCATTGCGTCACGCTGGCCGCGCATCGCCCGCATCTTGCCGATCAGTCCGTACATTCGCTTTGCTCCGTTGAGATGACGCAACCGGGAGTATGCAGTTCGCCGTCTACGGCATCAACTGCCCGCCATTGACCTCGATCACCTGGCCGATGATGTAGCCGCTCAACAGATCGGAGGAGAGGAACAGATAGGCGCCGACACAGTCCTCCGCGGTGCCGGCGCGGCCCTGCGGGATGGTGGCGATCATGCCTTTCATCTGGTCGTCGGTCGAGTAGCGCTCGTGGAAAGGTGTCGCGATCGTGCCGGGCGCCACCGCGTTGACGCGGATGTTGAACCCGATCAGCTCCTTGGCCATGCCGCGCGTGACGTTGGAGACGAAGGCCTTGGCCGAGCCGTAAAGGCCGGCGCCGCCACCGGCGCCGTTGCGCGCGGCGATCGAGGAGGTGTTGACGATGAAGCCGCCCTGCCGCTTCAGCCATGGGATTGCCTTGCGCGAAGCTGTCAGCACGGAACGCGCGTTGAGGTCCATCACCGCGTCGTAATGCGCCTCGGTCTGCTCGGCATAGGGCACGCGGCCGAGCATGCCGCCGGCATTGTTGACGAGGCCGTCGAGCCGGCCGAAATGTTGCGCACTGTCCTCGACGACGCGCTCGACATCGGCGGGGATCGAGAAATCGCCCTGGGCGAGGAACACGTCGCCGCCGCCGTTGCGAATGGTCGCGGCCAGGTTTTCGGCAGCCGCGCGGCTCGAATTGTAATGCAGCGCGACGCGGCATTTCTGCGCGGCATAGGCAAGTGCAAGCGCCGCGCCGATGCCGGTCGAGGCGCCGGTGACCAGGACCGCCTTTCCGGCAAGGTCGGGGATGACCAGAGAGGGGCTGACAAGGGTGGTGGTGGCTGGCACGTCTATTCCTCCGGGGACTCTGCCTGCTCTTCGTAAGCCTTCGCAGTCCTCGCGTTCAAGTCCGTAAAAGTCTTGAGCGGTTCACCGTTTCACGGAAACGGCGAACCGCTCCCTCTTTGTCTTGACGCAATTCCGGACGGAAAACCGTTTCACGCTTTTCCTGGAATTGCCCTATGGCCTGAGATAGGCGTAGCCCTGGCGTTGCAATTCGGCGAGCTTGACGACGCCGCCCCTGTCGGCTGCATGGAAGCCGTCGAGCAGGTCGGCCAGGCCGATATCCATGCCGTGCATGGTGTTGGCGCAGGCGTGCGGGCTGAGCCCATCCTGGACAAGGCCGGCGAACCGCCCGGAAATGGCGGCCGATATGCCCTTCGACTTGAAGGCGGCAAGTGCTGGGCCGTGCACGACAAGCGCGATGTCGACCTTGCCGTCGGTGCCTTCGAAGTGGTTCTTGATGTTGCCGAGCACGAAATTGACCTTGTCGAGATCGCTGAGGTGATAGGCGACCTTTTGCCTTTCCTCTTCGACGGCCTTGACTTTAATGGCTGCCGCCTTGGTGGGGCGCAGCCCGAAAAGCCCGGCGGCCCCGGCAAGACCGACGCGGAAAATATCGCGGCGTCGCATGGCTTTATCTCCATTTATCCGGCCGGCGCAAATTGCATGGCCTCGGCCTCGATCCTAACATAAATTGAAGCCACGTCTTGTCGGGGCAGGGGGCGCCAGCATGATATCAAGGACCGTGATGGGCGCCGGAGATGGGGTTGCCTTGCTCGCCGCCGTCGCCGGCTCTGCTTTCGCCGACGACACGCTCAAACTCACCGAGCTCAGCCCCGACGGCAAGGACGCCTGCTTCGGCCGCGTCTATGACGCCGCGCATCTCAAGTCGCATCCGCAGCAGAAGGTGACGCGCATCTTCTTCTATTACGGCCGCGATCCGGTCAGCCGGCCAAACGAGGAGCCAAGCGCCGGCATCGATTCCTCCTACAATGGCTTCATGGCGACGACGGTGCGCGGCGCCGAGGCGCCTGAATGGCTTGGCGGCTGGTGCAGTCATGAGTCGGAGGACGGCAAGACCGGCCCGATCCGCTGCGGTATGGACTGCGACCGCACCATGGCTTCGCTGAAGGTCGACGACAAAGGCCGGCTGATCGTCTCGGACGTGCAGCCCGACCTCTATCTCGACGCCGGATCGGAAGACGAGCTCGGCAAGGCGGAGTACGAAAGGCAGGCGCTGGGCAAGGACGACAACGGCTTCAGGCTCGATCCGATGCCGGCCGCCACCTGCAAGGCGGAGTTCGCGCGCATCGACCCGATCGATCCGGCACTTGGCCCGCCATTGCGCGAGCGGCTGAAGCCGGACCAGGCCTTCTGCTACGGACGCGACTACGACGCCGAGCATCTCGGCTCGCATCCCGACCAGCTGACCCAGTCGATCAGGGTGTTCCGCGGAGCGGTCGAGCTGGCGTCTTTCGCCAAGGAGGGCGATCCGGCCAATTGGCCAAGCGGCGCCGATATCGCCGTTTCGGTTACCACGCGGCAGAAATCGGCCAAGGTCACGCAGGTCTATAATTGTCAGGGCGAGGGCGACCAGTGGCGCTGTGCGGCGAGCGCGAAGACGGGTGCTGCGTCCTGTGACATCGCGCAAAGGGAGGTCTTCCTTCGCCGCGGCGCCAACGGCACGATGATGCTGGCCAACCCGAACAGCGGCCTGCCGATCATCGATCTGTGCTCGAAAGCGGCGGAAGGTGACACCAGCTCCGACGACAAGGTCTACCGGCTGGAGCCGATGCCGCAGGCTGCCTGCGGGCTGTAGCAGTTCAGAGACGCGATGCCGGCGGGACAGAGGGGGTGCTGTCCCGCCGACCTCAAGGTTTTGGATGGCGGCGTCCCGCTATCGCCTCACGCGAAAGGCACGGCTGTCGTGCCTTTGGGCAGTTTCGCTTCATCGTCGGGTTCGACATGGATGATGACCCGCACGGAAGGGATTTCGGCCTGCAGCGCGTCCTCGATGCGGTCGCAGATGACGTGGCTGGCGCCGACCGACATGTCGGCGTCGACGACCAGGTGGAACTCTATGAAGGTGGCGCGGCCGGCGATGCGCGTCTTCAGGTCGTGGACCTCGAGCGCGCCCTTGCAATTGGCCGAGATGATGTCGCGTATGCGGATATGTTCCTGGGTGTCGACGGCGCGGTCCATCAGCCCGTTCATCGACGAGCCGATGACGTGCCAGCCCTGCCACAGGATGTTCAGCGCCACGATCACCGCAAGAGCCGGATCGAGAACCTGCCAGCCGGTCAGTACGGCGCCGACCAGGCCGATGAACACACCGAGCGAGGTCGCCACATCGGTCATGATGTGCCTGCCGTCGGCAACGAGAGCCGGCGATTTTTCGCTTCGGCCGGTGCGGATCAGCGTCAAGGCCCAGACGGCGTTGATGACCGTTGCGACGCCATTGACGGCAAGGCCGGTCCATGGCTTTTCCAGCAGGGCGGGATGCTGCCAGGACCACCAGACCTCGTTGAGGATCAGCAAGGCGGCAAGCACGATCAGCACGCCTTCGAGGACGGCTGAGAAATACTCGGCCTTGTGGTGGCCGAACGGATGGTCCTGGTCGGCTGGCTTGTAGCTGACCTGGATCGCCCAATAGGCGGCGGCAGAGGCAATGACGTTGACGATCGATTCCAGCGCGTCCGAATAAAGCGCGACCGAACCGGTGACGTACCAGGCCACCAGCTTCAGGCCGAGCACGACGCAGGCGACGACGATCGACCAGAAGGCGAGGCTGGCGACCTTCTGCCTGGCGGCGGCTTTGATTTCTGCCGCGGTCACTGGGGAAAAGATCCCAACACTGAGCCCTCGAATTAAGCGGCCTTTTCCTTGGCCTTGCGCGGCAGGTGCGCGACGATGTTCTCGATGATGCGCATGCCGGCATTGTGGCCGAGCGTCATGATCGACTCCGGGTGGAACTGCACTGCGGCGATCGGCTCCTTGCGGTGCTCGAAGGCCATGATGATGCCGTCCTCGGTCTCGGCGGTGACGACAAAACCATCGGGCAGCCGCACCGGATCTGCAAAGATCGAATGATAGCGGCCGACCGTCACCTCCTTGGGCAGGCCGGAGAAGATGATGCCCGGCTTCGACACGCGGATGCGCGACGGCTTGCCATGCATCGGGATGTGCAGTTGGCGCAGCTCGCCGCCATAGGCCTCGGCCAGCGCCTGCAGCCCGAGGCAGACGCCGAAGATCGGCAGGTCGCGCGCACGGGCCCGCTTGATGGTGGCGGCGCAGTCGAAGTCCTTCGGCGTGCCGGGGCCGGGCGACAGCACGACCAGGTTTGGCTTCAGCCGGTCGAAGATCTCGTCCGGCACTGGTGTGCGCACCGTCGAGACATTGGCGCCGGTCTGGCGGAAATAGTTGGCGAGCGTATGGACGAAACTGTCCTCGTGGTCGACCAGCAGGATGTTGACGCCGTCGCCGACACGCGCGGTGCTGCGTTCGGTGCTGGCGGCATTGCCTGATTTGGCGTCGCGGATGGCGGAGAGCATGGCGGATGCCTTCAGTTCGGTTTCGGCTTCTTCTTCCTCGGGAATGCTGTCGAAGAGCAGCGTGGCGCCGGCGCGCACCTCGGCGATGCCGTCCTTGATGCGAATGGTGCGAAGCGTCAGGCCGGTGTTCATGTCACCGTTGAAATTGACCATGCCGATCGCCCCGCCATACCAGGCGCGCGGGCTCTTCTCGTTCTGCTCGATGAAGCGCATGGCCCATAATTTCGGCGCGCCGGTGACGGTGACCGCCCAGGCATGCGACAGAAAGGCGTCGAAGGCGTCCATGCCTTCGCGCAGCCGCCCCTCGATGTGGTCGACGGTGTGGATCAGGCGGGAGTACATTTCGATCTGGCGGCGGCCGATGACGCGCACCGAGCCCGGCTCACAGACCCTCGACTTGTCGTTGCGGTCGACGTCCGAGCACATGGTGAGTTCGGATTCGTCCTTCTTCGAATTGAGCAGCTTCAGGATCTGCTCGCTGTCGGAGATGGCGTCGTCGCCGCGCTTGATGGTACCGGAGATCGGGCAGGTCTCGACGCGGCGGCCGTTGACGCGCACGAACATTTCCGGCGAGGCGCCGATCAGATATTCGCCCTCGCCGAGATTGATGAAGAAGGAATAGGGCGAAGGGTTGATGCTCTTCAGCTTGCGGGAAATCTCGGAGGGCTGGGTTTCGCAGCGTTCGTAGAACATCTGCCCCGGCACCACTTCGAACAGGTCGCCGCGCTCGAAGCTCTTCATCGCCTTGCGCACCAGCTTGGCATATTCGCCGGGCTCGTGGTCGCCGCGCGGCGGGATGCGGTCGGCGGTCCTGAACGGCTCGACGATTTCGTCGCGCGGCAGGCCTTCGGTCGAGAAGCCATCGCCGGAATAGTCGTAGCGGTCGGTCCAGGCCTTGGTCGAATAGTGGTCGACGACGAGGATCTCGTCGGGCAGGAACAGCACGAGATCGCGCTGGCTTGGCTTGCGCTCGAGCTTGTAGTCGACCGGATCGAACTGGAAGGCGAGGTCATAGCCGAAGGCGCCATAGAGGCCGAGATTGGCGTCTTCCTCGGTCTTGAACAAAGCCGTGATGGCGCGCAGCACGGTGAAGACGGAGGGTACGCGGCTGCGTTCCTCCTCGGTGAAGACACGGCCGGGCTTGGCGACCTCGAGGCGGATGAGTTTCTGCGTTGTCTCCGCGATCGTTACGTCGTCAAGACCGGCAAGCGCCTTGCCGATCACCGGCAAAAGCACCTGGCCACGGCTGTTCAAGGCCTCGATGCGCATGGCGCGGCCGTGTGCCGAGATCACCAGCGGCGGATCGATAATGGCGGTGTCCCAGCGCGTATAGCGGCCGGGATATTCGTAATTCGAGGAAAACACGGCGCCGCGGCGCGAATTCAGGCCATCGACATAGCCGTCGATCGCCCCCTCGTAAGGCCGGTCATGGCGTTGGCGGGTAATCGCCACGCCACCCGCCGTGACGAAGCGCTCGGCGCCATTCTCCAGAATTTTCGTCGTCATTGCCGTCTCCATCAGCGTCTTTGGGGCAACGGACCCGGGAATGGCTTGAAAAAACAAATGGCCGCCCGGACATTCCGCTGCGGCCACCCTCTATTGTCACGCGAACGCGTTCGAACAGGCCGCTGTCAGCGAGCCCACCACCAAATGGTCTTGATCGAGCGCATGTTCATGGCGAAATCCATAGCCGCGAAAAGCGGTATGCGCAACAGGTTTGAAAGTCTGTGGGGTGGCTGCCGCTTTCGCAACCCAGCACATGGCCAAGACCGGCTGTCCTGCCTAGACTCTGCGTTACCCTGGCGCATGTGCCGCCGCGCCAGAGGCTTGCCGAACTCGGCGTCGCCCGCGTGAGCCATGGTCCGGTGCCGTACCGGCAGATGGCCGAATGGCTGGAGGCCAAGGCGCGACAGGCGATTTCGGGGTAGCCTGGCGGGGTGCGTCAGTCCTCCAGCGTTCCCGACCTTGCATCGGCGCTCGTCCCGTCGCCGACCAGCTTCAAGAGGTCTTCGCCGGCGCGAATGATGCGGCGGGAACGCCGCGTCAGGATGAGGCCCGCCTGCGGCGCCAACACTTCCGTGCGGCCGTCGGGCTCGCCGGGCGCGTGGACGATGGTGGCAAGGCGCGCACCCTTGGTGACGCGGTCGCTCGGCTTCACGTGGTAGAGGATCGCGCCCGAACGGGGCGCCGGCATCATCTCGATATTTTCGATCGGCGCGACGAGTCCTCCGAAGCTGCCAGACGCGGGCAGCGCCTGATCCCGGATGACGCCGCGCGCCACCAGCAGCCGGTAGAGCCCTTCGGCGTCGGCGCTGGCGAGGGCGCCGTCGACGTCGAGTATGCCGCGATATTCGACGGTGGTGGCGACGCGCCGATCGAGGCGCGCGACGTCGGCGGGAACGTTCTGATACGGCATGATCGAGGCGCCTTCGAAGGTGCCGTCGGGATCTTCGTGCCACAGCATCACCGCATCGACGCCCATAGCCGCCGCACAATCCGCCATGGCCGGCCACAGGCTGGTGTGGACGTAGAGGTAGGCGAGGCCTTCATCGTCGCAGTGCAGGTCGAGCACGATGTCGTGGCCGATGGAGAGCTGCAGCAGCCGCGTCTTCAGCCGCTGATCGACCGTGCCGTGCGCCGGCAGGAGCGTGAGGTCGGGCGCGGCGAGCCGCGGAAAGCCGCGATTGAAATTGGTGCGCGTCCCCAGATGGAAGCGGCCCTGATGGTCGCCATAGAGATATTGCGCGCGGCCGATCGGATTGGCCCAGGGCACGATGGTCATATTGCCGCTGATGCGGCCTTCGGCTTCCGCCCTGCTGAGCATCGGCATCAGCGCATCGATGGCAACGACGCCCGGCAATTCGCCGGCATGAAGTGCCGCCTGCAGATAGGCGGAAGGCGCCGTCTTGTCCGTTCCGGCGAAGCGGAAGATGGGGAATTCGTAGGAAGCGCCTTCGCTGTCGCCGGCGACGCGTTCGATGGACTTCTGCATGGGATGCCTCCGGAAGAAGAGGCGGAACACATGCCCTTTTGCCGCTGGGCTGTCGATTGGTCCAGTCGCTGCCGCTATGGGCGCAAGATTCTACCCGGCCGTCACACCAGCGGCTTGAGTTCCTGGGCGATGGTCGGCAGAAGCTCCGAGACGTTCGGGTGGATGTGCACGGCGCGCGCCAGCGTGCTGACCGGCGCCTTGGCATACATCAGGTCGAGTACGCAGTGCACCGCCTCGTCGCCGCCCGGGCCGAGCACCGAACAGCCGAGGATCTCCCTGGTGTCGGCATCGACCAGGATCTTCATGAAGCCTTGCGTCTCGCCTTTTTCGACTGCACGGCTGACGCGGGTCATTGGCCGCTGGCCGACCAGGGCGCGGCGGCCGGATTTCCTTACCGCGGCTTCGGTCATGCCGCAGCGGCCGAGTGGTGGGTCGATATAGAGCGCATAGGCCTCGATGCGGTCGCTGACCTTGCGCGGATCGTTGTCGAGCAGGTTGGCGGCGACGATCTCGTAATCGTTGTACGAGGTGTGGGTGAAGGCGCCCTTGCCGTTGCAGTCGCCCATCGCCCAGATGCCGGGCACGCTGGTGCGCAACTGGTCGTCGACGACGATGAAGCCGCGTTTGTCGACCTCGACGCCGGCTTTGTCGAGGCCGAGATCGTCGGTGTTTGGCGTGCGGCCGAGCGCCAGCAGCACATGCGAGCTGACCGCAGCCGCCTTGCCTGGCGAGAAGGTCACGGCGATTTCGTTGCCTCGCCTGGCGAAGCGGATGTCGTCGGCGCCGAGATGGACGGCAATGGCTTCGTTTTCGAGGATCGACAAAATGGCGTCCGAGACATCCTCGTCCTCGCGACCGATCAGACGCGGGCTTTTTTCGATGACCGTGACTTCGGAACCGAAGCGGCGGAACATCTGCGCGAATTCGAGCGAGACATAGCTGCCGCCGACGACGATGAGATGGCGCGGCAGCACGTCGAGATCCATCATCGAGGAATTGGTCAGGTAAGAGATGCCGTCGATGCCGGGCAGGTCGGGCACCGAGGCGCGCCCGCCGGTGTTGAGGAATATCTTTTCGGCGCTCAGCAGATCGTCGCCGACGCGCACCGTGTTGGCGCTTACGAAGCGCGCATGGCCGCGATAGAGCGTGCATTTGTCCATGCCGGCAATCCAGTCTTCGAGATTGCCGCGGGCGTCGTTGGAGACCTTGTCCTTGCGCGCCTTGATCGCCTTGTAGTTTACGCCGACGGGACCGGACAGCGTCACCCCGTAATCCGCGGCCGAGCGGGCGAGATGCGCGGCATAGGCGCTTGCCACCATCGTTTTGGTCGGCGTGCAGCCGGTGTTGACGCAAGTGCCGCCGACCAGCTTTCGCTCGATCAGCGCCACGCTCATGCCGGCCGCATTCAGCCGGCCGGCGAGCGGTGGGCCGGCCTGCCCGGCACCGACGATAATGGCGTCGAATGTCTTTGCCGTCATGCCGCCGCCGCCGCGATCAGAAGCCCGCCGACGATCGCCACCGCGTCCTCGATGAAGGCGGCCGGCGGGTCCTTGCCGAAGGCGGCGGCCAGGCGTTTACGCGCCTCGGCGCCGCCCAGCGTGCCGATCACCGCGCCGATGGCGCCGGCGATCAGGCCGCCGATGGTGGCGCCGCCGGTCGCGCCGATCACCGCGCCGGTGAAAGCGCCCAAGACGATGCGCGTGCCGAATTGCTGCGGCACCTTGCGGCTCGGCGCCGAGGGCAGCTGGTCGGTGACCAGTTCGGCGATGGCCAGGATGGTGAAGATGCCGACGGCGATCCAGTGGCCCATGAAGCTCGCCCAGGTGTCCGCGACCGGCAACCAGCCAAGCCAGGCGCCCCAGGCGACGGCGGCGGGCGCGGTCATGGCGCGAAGCCCGGCAACGATGCCAATCAGGAGTGCAAAAATGTACAGCATGATTGATCCCCTCGATGGCCGGCTTGGGACAGGTCCGAGAGAGCAAGCTACCATAGGTCCGGTATTTGACCAGAGGTGGTGTCGCCGCCGGCGCTTCCGCATTTGCAGCACTTGTGCTTTGGCAAAGATTGAGACTGGAGTTGCGGCCATGGCCGAAAGCGAACGCACGAAAATGGCGGCGGGCGAGTGGTATTGCTGCCTCGATCCGGAACTGGAGGCGTTGCGCATCACGGCGCGAGACGCGGTGTTCGAGCACAACAGCCTGCCGCCCCGGCAGCGTCGCGACATCGGGCCTGGATTGCGGACGCTGCTCGGCGCTGCGGGCGAGGGCGCCCGGATCGAGGCGCAGTTCCACTGCGCCTATGGCTTCAACATCTTTCTCGGCGACCGCGTTTTTCTCAATGCCGGCTGCACCATTCTCGATACGGCGCCAGTGCGCATCGGCAAGGGAACGCTGCTCGGCCCCAATGTGCAGATCTATTGTGCCGAGCACCACAAGGAGGCTGCCGGGCGACGGGCAGGGCTGGAGATCGCCAAGCCGGTCGAGATCGGCGACAATGCCTGGATCGGCGGCAGTGCCGTCATCCTCGGCGGAGTCAGGATCGGCGATGGCGCCGTCGTCGGCGCCGGTGCTGTGGTGACGCGCGACGTCGCGGTGAACACCACGGTGGTCGGCAATCCGGCACGGGTAATCAGCAACAACTGAGCACCGTGCTTCTGTCGCCGGTCACGTCCTCGTTCTGATGGACATGGGGGCGGCTATGTCACTTGGCCGGAGGTGGATGCAACCGTGTGTCGAGCGCAAACGCCTCCTGGGTCTTCATGGCGTATGCCCCTCTGGCGAGGCTCGCGTCGAAGATCAGGTTCCAGCTATGCTGCGATACGGCGCTCGGAATCACCACGAACCGGTGCCGTTGCAGAAGATCGTCGCCAAACGCCTGTTGCCCGGAGCTCGGAATGCCCGGGCGCAACCAGTTGGGGTTGGGCACGGCGGCGGGGTCGACGATATGCACATCCGCGACATCGCTGACGATTGCTGCCGTCATGACATGCGCAATCGTGTCGAGCGCCCTGAAGCCCTTATGGACCGCAACCTCGAGGATCGCAGTCGACGGATCGATCGAGCAGTAGACGGCGCGCACGCCCTTGCTGTTCCAGCGTCCGCCCACCCTGTATGCGCCCTCGCCACTATCCCATGTAGGCGCAAACGCGGCTTGATCGAGGCGCCATCCGATGAGGTCGGAGCCACCAAGCGCCGCCGGCAGCGGCGTCATGCATAAACGCCATATTCAAGCCGTTCCAGATAGTCTTCTACAAGCTCGATCCCCGCCGGCGTCGCCAGAAGGTCGATTGGACGACGCTGGTCGAGCCCAATCGCCGGGCGCTCCAGCCATTGCTCTGCCTCCGCCTGCGAACCGAACACGTCGGTCGCTTTCGACAGGATCTCCGCGAACTTCCAGGTTCGTCCGCTCTGGTCCTGACTGAGAGGCTTGGACGGAGCATCCTTGCGGCGCTGGTAGGTGCGCAGGCTCATGCCGATGGCCTTCTCCAGCGAATCGGTCTTCTGGATGAAGACGAGTTGCCCGATAAGATGGTCCAGCGCTGAAGCCGGCAGGCCGTGCAGAAGCAACTCGTGGGCATCCAAAGCGCTGCTGAGGCGCCTTGCCAGAATGCGGCTGCCGCCTAGCAATTTCGCCACCTTCTGAAGTTCATTGTTTTTTGCTGCTGGCGCAGCCTTTTCCAATGCCATCGCCACGGCGAGCCCTCTTCGCGTCATCTGTCGCTTTAATATATGACAGATGACGCAAAGCCTTTCAAGCACGACAGGATCGAGAGCAGGGCAATCGCTTCGAGAGAAAAGATAGCCTACTCGGGCCAGATGGCAGTCCAACGTCGGCCTGAAGCGATTGCCCTGGAATCGAGCGCGAGCCGAATTTCACCTCGGCATGTGCGCCACGCGCTGCTCCTGAGCACTCCTCGAGAATTCGCGCCGGTACTGCGCCGGCGAGGTTCTGAGGCGCGCTGCGAAGTGCTGGCGCAGCGAGGTAGCGCTGCCGAAGCCGGCCTCGAAGGCAACCGTGTCCATCGATTTTTCCGTTGCTTCCAGCAGCTGCTGCGCCAGCTGGACACGCTGGTCGGTCAGCCAGTCGCCGAAACTGGTGCCGATCGTTTTCTGGAAACGGCGCGTGAACGTCCGGCGGGTGAGGCCGGCGAGACCGGCAACGCTGTCCAGACTGTGCGGACCACCCAGGGTTTTGCGCACCGTTTCGAGAGCCTGGGTGAAGCGGTCCGCATTGCCGGTCCTGGCGATGGGACGTTCGATGAATTGCGCCTGCCCGCCCTGCCTGTGCGGAGAAAGCACGATCTGCCGGGCAAGGCGAAGTGCCGCCTCGGCGCCGTAACGAGCCCGTACGACGTGCAGGCAGCAGTCGAGCCCGGCGGCGACACCGGCGGATGTCACGACATCGCCATTGTCGATGTAGAGCACTTCCGGTTCGACGAGAATGTCGGGATAGAGTTCCTGCAGCTGATCCGCGTAGGCCCAGTGCGTCGCCGCTCGCCGCCCCGAAAGCAGTCCGGTCGCCGCAACAGCGAACGTTCCCAAGCACAGTCCGACGATCAGCGCGCCGCGCTCGTGCGCGCCAAGCAACGCGTCGATCAATGCGGCTGGAGGCGAGCTCCCGAGATCCTTCCAGCTTGGCACGATGACGATGTCGGCGTCATCGAGCGCGGAAAGCCGGTGCGGGACGCTGATGGTCAGCCCGGCATCGGTGCGGATCGGCCCGTCCTCAATCGCGCAGACCCGGAAGTCGAAGCGCGGCAGGCCGAGCTCCGTGCGATCCGCGCCGAACACGAGACACGGCACGGAGAGATGAAACGGGCTGATGCCATCGAAGGCGATGGCGGCAACGGCAGGATCGGTCATGGGAGCTCCAGCAACGGGTGAGGCCGATTGTCCCAATTCTTTCGAATAATGTCAATCGGGACACTTCTTGCAATCCGGTGCCGAGCTTATCGTGCACCCGTCAATGTCCAACGGGAAAGGAAAACCCCATGTCGCAACCAGCCAAAGGCAAAGCTCCACGCCGCGCCCTCATCGTCATCGATGTTCAAAACGACTATGACGGCGGCAACCTCGCCATCCAGCATCCGCCCTTCCGCGATAGCGTCGTCAATGTGGCGCGAGCGATGGATGCGGCCACCGAGGCAGGTGTCAAGGTGGTGGTCATCAAACAGTTGGCGCCGGAAACCTCACCGGTGTTCGCCAAGGGCAGCCATGGCGCCGAGTTGCACCCGGAAATCGCCAGGCGAAACCGCGACCACTACATCGAAAAGAACTTGCCCAGCGCCTTCACCGGCACGGACCTCGAGGAGTGGCTGCGCGCCAACTCTATCGATACGATCACAGTCATCGGCTACATGACGCATAATTGCGACCTGTCGACGGTCATCCACGCCGTGCATATGGGTTTTGAGGTCGAGTTCCTGTCGGACGCAACGGGGTCGTTGCCGTACGCCAACAGCGCCGGTTACGCTTCGGGGGAGGAAATCCATCGCGTCGTGACGATCGTATTGCAGTCGCGCTTCGCGGCCGTTCTCAAAACCGCCGAGTGGATCGATTGTCTGAAGACCGGCGTGGTACCCCAGCACGACACACCCTATGCCTCCAACCAGCGCGCGCTGGCGCGAAGCGCGGCGTAGGGACGAGATCGTCGCGAAGACGCCAAAAAGGGCGCCGCAGCGTTGCGGCGCCCTTTGCCGTTCAAGCGTTGATTATCCCTAAAACAGGCCTTCGATCTGGCCCATTTCGTTCAGGAAAATCTTTTCCGAGGATGGCGCTTTGGGCAGGCCGGGCATGGTCATCACCTCGCCGCAGATGATGACGACGAAGCCGGCGCCGGCAGACAGTCTGACCTCGCGCACCGGTACGGTGTGGCCGGTCGGCGCGCCGCGCAGATTCGGATCGGTGGAGAAGGAATATTGCGTCTTGGCCATGCAGACCGGCAAATGACCGTAGCCGGCGTGCTCCCAGGCGTGGAGCTGGTCGCGCACCGATTTGTCGGCGATCGCTTCCGAACCGCGATAGATGCGCTGGACGATGGTGTTGATCTTCTCGAACAGCGGCATGGCGTCGGGATACAGCGGGGCAAATTGCGACGCGCCGGATTCGGCCAACGCCACGACTCTTTTGGCCAGTTCCTCGATACCGGCCGATCCCTGGGCCCAGTGCTTGCACAGGATCGCCTCTTCGCCCATCGAGGCGACGTAGTCCTTCATCGCCTGGATCTCGGCCTCTGTGTCGGAGTAGAAATGGTTGATGGCGACCACAGCCGGCACACCGAACTGGCGGATGTTCTCGATGTGGCGGCCGAGATTCGCACATCCCTTCTTGACCGCCTCGACGTTCTCCTTGCCGAGGTCCTCCTTCTTGACGCCGCCATTCATCTTCAAGGCGCGAACCGTGGCGACGATGACCGCCGCGGCGGGCCTCAGGCCGGCCTTGCGGCATTTGATGTCGAAGAACTTTTCGGCACCGAGATCGGCGCCGAAACCGGCTTCGGTGACGACGTAGTCGGCAAGCTTCAGCGCCGTCGTGGTGGCAACGACGGAGTTGCAGCCATGCGCGATGTTGGCGAAGGGGCCGCCATGCACGAAGGCCGGGTTGTTCTCCAGCGTCTGCACGAGATTGGGCTGCATGGCGTCCTTCAAGAGTACGGCCATGGCGCCGTCGGCCTTGAGGTCGCGGGCATAGACGGCCGACTTGTCGCGACGATAGGCGACGATGATGTCGCCGAGGCGCTTTTCCAGGTCCTTCAGGTCGGTCGACAGGCACAGGATGGCCATGACTTCCGAGGCGACTGTGATGTCGAAACCGGCCTCGCGCGGGAAACCGTTGGCGACGCCGCCGAGCGAACAGATGATCTCGCGCAGCGACCGGTCGTTCATGTCCATGACGCGGCGCCAGACGACGCGGCGGGTGTCGATGCCGAGCTCGTTGCCCCAGTAGATGTGGTTGTCGATCAGCGCCGACAGCAAGTTATGGGCGGTGGTGATGGCGTGGAAATCGCCGGTGAAGTGGAGGTTCATGTCCTCCATCGGCACGACCTGCGCGTAGCCACCGCCGGCGGCACCGCCCTTGACGCCGAAATTCGGTCCGAGCGAAGCCTCACGGATGCAGACGATGGCCTTCTTGCCGAGGCGGTTGAGGCCATCGCCCAAGCCCACCGTCGTCGTCGTCTTGCCTTCGCCGGCCGGTGTCGGGTTGATGGCGGTGACGAGGATCAGCTTGCCATCCTTGTTGCCCTTCACCGACTTGATGAACTCGGCCGAGATCTTCGCCTTGTCGTGGCCGTAGGGCAGAAGATGTTCGCTCGGAATGCCGATCTTCTGGCCGATCTCCTGGATCTGCTTCTTCCTGGCGCCGCGCGCGATCTCGATGTCGGACTTCACTTCGGCCATGGACGACTTCCCTCTGAATTGGACGGATTTGACTAGTGTGGTCGCAAGAATAGCCCGGCATTGCAGGCGCGGGCATGTTCTACCCCTGTCGCTGCCGCGGCGTCAACTTTCATGCAACTATGTTTCCTACGAAGAAAATGCCTCTGCGGCCGGCTGCCCTGCTACAGGTTCTTTTCGCGCCGGTTGCCGCGCCGTATAGAAGCCAGAGCAGGCGCGGTTCCGCCGTCTCAAAACAGCCGCGTAATACGCGAAAAGCGACAGAAGCAACGGCGCAAATTCACCAGCGCCGGCTGTGCGGGACGATCCGCTACTGCGTCAGGACGTTGCTGATCTCGACCATGTTCGAGCGCACCCTGAGTATGTAAAAGCCCATAGTCGTCAGATGTGTCGGCAACAGCCAGCCGTCCTCGCGGCCATTGGCGATGATGAAGGGCTGGATGCGCAGTGCCGAGACGAACTGCGCGTCCATCGTATCCCACAGGTTCTGCAGGTGCTTTTCCTTGATGACGTCCTCGAAGTCGGCCTGTGCGCCCTTCATCAGCCCGTAATAGGCATAGAGCTGGCCATAGGCGAACCAGAAGCGGTCGTCGGCGCGAGTGTCGAACCAGCCATTATTGTGGTTTTCGGCACGCTCCTTGAGGATCGCCGAGGTCGAACCGATGTCGGACGAGATGCGGTCGATATACTGCTTGAGATTGTCGGCGCGGGCATCGAACGTCGCCTGGCAGGCTGCGAGGCGGGCGTTGAAGGAACGCAGCTTGCGCACCGCGTCGCGATAGTAGCTCGGCGTCGGCGTCTTGGGGCCGAACGGGTTCAAGCCGAAATACCAGGTTTCCTCGTCGAACTGCAGATTGCCGCGGGCATCCTGCAGGTCGGCGTCGATCTGCGAGGTGGTGCGGACGCGGCCGAGATTATCGGCAAGCTCGGTCGCCGTGCGCCGCACCGCCTGGTTGATGCCGCGCTGGAACGAAGCCTTGTTGTCCATGAACGGCGTGTGATCCCAGTCGATGCCGAACAGGCCGAGCTTGTAAAGGATCATCGACGACACCCAGGCATTCTGGTTGACGTTGAAGTCGGTCAGGTCGGCCGCAACCTGGGCAATGGCTGAATTTCCGCAGGTCTTGGCCGTGTCGGTGCCGGCGCCGGCGGAAACCTGTTCACCGGCGGAGCTGTTGCGTTTTTCGAACGTGTATTTGTCGACGTAATTCGGGTCGAAATTGTTCCACCACTGGGTGGCGTAGAAGAAGTTGACATAGAGACCGATCAGCACGAGCACAGCCAGGCCGAGCACCGCCTTCAGGATCCAGCCGCGTTGCGTGTACCAGCGCCCCGCCCACAGGAACGGCCACAGGATCGCGCCGATGAGCAGGCCGATGCCGCGGCCAATCCACTGGAAAATCCGGGTGAAGAAACTCACGATCGGATCAAGCATGGCGATGTCACCCCTCAGTCAGTCAAGCCGTAGAGGCGTGTGCGAAACGCCACCTTGTCCTTCAGATATGTGGTTTTCAGAACGTCCACAACATGCGATCGCCAGGCGTCGCTGAAGCCCTCATAGTCCCTGTAGAAGCCCGGCTTGTTGAAGACGTAACGCGAAACGAAGTCCTGCGGCACGAAGTCCGAGATCAGCTGGTTGGTCAGCCAGGCGTCGGGATGGTCCGGCTTGGCGCGGATGACCAGGAAGCGCTGCTGCGGGAACACGTCCTCGATCTTGAGATGGCCGAGCTGGGCGATCTCGCGCTTGGCGGCGTTGAGGAAGGGAAAATTGCCGTCCCTGGTGATCAGATCGGTATGGCCGTGGATCCAGGTCTGCAGCCAGACCTTGTCGACGTCGGCCAGATTGCGGTCGGGATCGGCGTCGCGGATCAGCGCGCGCACCACCATTTCGGCGCGATGCTCGAGATAACCGGAGGTTTCGATCCATGAGGCGCGCGGCAGCTCGATGCGGCCGGTCGAGGCGAGGAACTTGAACACCTTGTCGGCATCGTGGATCGAAAGGTAACTCACCTGCCACGGCCGCGAGCGGCGGAAACCGGGCGCTGCCGGGTCGCTGATCACCGTCGTCACGTCGGGATCGACGAACACATAGAGCCCGCCGAAATGGCTGGTCCAATAGGCATTGTGACGGAAGATCACCTGGTCCGGCACCAGCGCATTCTCGCGGATGTCGCCGCAGACCTTCGCCAGCTCGACCATGTGGGCCAGCATGGCGTTGTCGCGCCAGGCATCCGGCTCCTGCTTCAGCCGGTCGACCAGCTTGCCGAGCTCGGCGGCCTTGCCGAGCACATCCTCGGCCGACAGCACCTTGAACTCGACCTGGTTGATCGACAGCAGGTCCTCGATGTCGTCGACCTTGGGGACCGAATCCTCGATCTCGCCGTAGATGACGTCCTTGATCGTCAGCGCATCGATGGCGCGCTGGTTCTTGGACATGAACTCGTACATCAGCAGCGAGGTGTTGGAGAACGCCGTGTGCACCACCGGCAGGTCGATCTGCGACGGCGTCAGGATGATGAAGCGGCGGTTGACCTCGTTCGGATCGAGGTAGCTGTAGTCGCCGCATTCCTCGGCGACCTGCGGCGAGAAGCCAGTGCGGTCGATCTCGAAGCTTTTCAACTTGGTCGGCTTCAAGCCGAACGCGACCATCGCCTTGTTGTAGCGCTGGATCAGGTGCGGCTCGTCGATCGTCAGCAGCCGGCCGTAGATCAGCTCGTTGTCGCGCAACAGATCGGGTTTCTTGGCCATTATTCCTTCTCCGCGTTCACGGGGAGACGGTGCCCGAAGGGCGGATGAGGGGCGCGAACGCTCCTTCTCCCCTTGTGGGAGAAGGTGGCCGAGCGAAGCTCGGTCGGATGAGGGGTGTTCCAGCTTGACGAATACCCCTCATCCGTCGCCTTCGACGCCACCTTCTCCCAGAAGGGGAGAAGGTGGCGTCGGCGCATCTCACGCATTCCACAGCCCCTTTTTCTTCAACCCCTCGATCTCGCGGACGGCACGCTCCCGCAGACGGGTGTCGCGGATCATCTTGGTCACCGCCGCATCATCGGACTTGTCGGAATAGCGGAATTCGGAATCCGCGTAGCGGTTGATCTCCTGCATGACCATGTCCATCGAGAATGGCCCGCGCAGCTCCTCGATCATGGCTTTCTTGTCGTCGTAACCCTTGTGAATGAAGGCTTCCGGCTTTTCGAACCACTCGTCGGGCAATTCGATGTCCATGGCGCGCATCTTGATGGCATCGGTGACGTTCTTGATGGCGCGGCCGGTAAAGCGCGGCTCGGCATCCTTGATCAAGTGCAGATAGGTGCCGATGTCGGCCATCGTCTTTGGCGCGCCATTCTCCTTCATGTAGCGCTCATAGACCTTCATCAGCCCGTCTTCCTGCGGCTTTTCATGTTCCTCGTAGGCTTCCATCACCGCGCGCTGGATTTCCTGGGCAGCGTAGAGTTTGTGGTCGCCGAGCGGGATCTTGTGGTTCTTGCCGGCGAGCAGGACGAAAATGTCGATGTAGTCGTCGCGGCTCTGCGGGCCGTCGACCAGCCAGCGCGCGCCGGCGCGCTGGCGTAGCGCGTCGTCGACGTTTTCGGGATAGTTGGAGAACATGCCGAACGAGCAGTTGCCGCGCACCACGGTCGCCGCACCTCCAAAGGCGTCCATCAGGACGCCGGTGATTTCCTGCTGGCCGGCCGAGGCGCGGTCGTCGGACCGGCGTGCCGCCACCTGGTCGATATCGTCGATGGTGCCGAAGCCGATGACGCGCGGGTTCAGCACATTGTTGATGAACTGGCGGCAGTTCTGGCCGGACTTGCCCTGGTAGGACGAGATCTGGTCGACGCCGAAATTCTCGTAGGCGAAGGGATAGCCGGCGACCTGGCAATATCCATTGAGAAGGCCGGCGATCATCTGGATCAACGTTGTCTTGCCGGTGCCGGGCGCGCCATCGCCGATAAAGGTGAACAGGAAGCCGCCGAGCTCGACGAATGGGTTCAGCTCACGCTCGAAATCGTAGGCCATCAGCATCTTGGCAAGCTTGACCGACTGGTATTTGGCGATGTGGTTGCCGACGACCTCTTCCGGTTTTTTGAAGGTCATCACCAGCGGCTTTGCCCGCTTACCCGGCGCGACGTCGAAGCCGTCAAGGGTAAAATCGTCGACGTCGATGCGGATATGCGCGTTCTCGAACGGACCGATACCGTCGAAGCGGCCCTTTCGCGCCAACAGCCCGTCGATGGCGACGCGGGCAAAGGCGCGGGCGCGGGTCATCAGGTCGGCATCGTCCTTCGAACCTGCTATCGCCCTGTCGAGCCCGGCCACGATCGACTTCACCGCATCCTGTGGCGTGTCGAACAGAAAGTCCGGCTCGGGCGTGTCGTTCGGCGCCTCGCCGTCGCTGTCGATCAGCTGGAACAAATAGGAGGCAAGGCTGAAGGCGGAGATGTAGGCAGAGGCCGACAGCAGCTTCTTGAAGGTGGCAGCTTCATCGCCTTCGAGCGGCGTGCGGGCGTTTTTCGCCTGCAGACTTTCGAGGTCCGAGCCCTCGGCGAAGACATCCGATATGGCCAGCGCTATCGCTGTGCCGCGCCGGGCGCGAAACAACAGCGTGTGCTGCGGGATGGTCAGCAACTGGTCGTCGGAATGGACGGCGGCGACGGTTTTGGCGAGCTCGACCTCGCGCGTGCGGCGCACCGAGCCGACCGAGACGGTAGAGACGAAGCGGCGGTTGGTGCCGGCAAGCGCGGTGCCGGACTCGCGCGATGGGTCCTCCAGCACGACGATGCGAGTGATGAAACTTTGCGCAGTGCCACGGTGCTTTTCAATTGCCGCTTCCGGGATGGTGGTCAGGCCGGTGTCCATGGAGGATGCTCCGCGATTTGACGGTCAGACGTCGCTGATGACCTGCCCTTTGGACAGGATGTGGACCTTGTAGCCCGAAAAGATCTTCTGCGCCTCGCCGGCGGCATAGAGCGCCTGATAGGCCTCGTGCGGAATCAGCGCATGGTTCTCATAGCTCGACACGCCTTGCCGCGCGGCCTCGAGATCGTCGGTATTGATGAAGAATTCCTGCGTCGTCTTTTCGCTCGAAAACAGCCCCTTGCGGCCTGGCTTTTCGGCCTTGGAAAAGACCTCCTGGATGGTCCAGGTCAGCAGCCAGGCGTTTTCCGGCTTGCGCACCTTGGCCAGCACTTCGCTCACCGTCGAATTGTTGTCGGTAATCCCTGCAGAATAGAACGGGCCGAGCACGACGCGACGCAGTTGCTTGGGATGCAGCGGCTCGAAATCCTTGTCGAGGTTGACCGCGATGGTCGCCGGCGACAGCGCGTAGGCGGAATTCTTCTCGGTGAAATCGTCGAAACGGTGGGCAAGCTCGGGATTGAGCAAGCCGTCGACCGGCAGCGGAATGTCGACCCTCTCATTAAGTTTGCCGCTGGAGTCGACAAGCTGCCGGATCATGTCGTCCGAGGAATCCTCGACCGTCACCATATAGACAAGCGGCAGGTTGGCGCTGCCGTCGAAGCAGGCCCAGTGGACCAGATAATAGGGGCGCAACGTCTTCGGATTGACCGACACCTTGACCGTCTGGGCTAGCGTGAACGGGCCGAAGGTGGTCTCGCTCTTGACGTCCTCGAGGTAAAGCCGCTCGGCCATCGACTTCTGCAGCGCTTCGGGGAATTCCTTGTGGCGCAGGATGAAGTCGGCCATTTCCTCGCGCAGCTCGCTGGCTGAAGGGATGACGGCGAGACGGCTGTCGGCCTGGAGTCGGTCGTTTTCCAGTTCGAGCAGGTTCTGGAAAACCGGAAAACCGCTTTCGGCGCGCGAGATGCGGAACGTCTCGGTGAAGCCCAGCCGGTTGCGCCAGCACGAGAACGACTTGTCGAGCCGCGCAATATATTCGGCGACGACCTTGGCGACGATGCCGTGCCGGTAGAGCGGCGAGCGATCGTCGCGCATGAACACTTCGAGGCCGCCAAGTGCCGCCGCGATCGCCGAGAAATAGCGCGCCGCAGCTTCGTTTTCGGGGGTCATGCTGCCAGCCCTTGGGAACAATGCACGTGCAGCAATTACGACTGCACGTAATTTGCCGAATTGTGCTTCTTCATCACATCGTCGAAGCGGCGGGCGAAGGCATCGTCGGCGAGCTTCTTGCGGCGCTGGATGTCGGCGGTGGCGACCATGTTCTTCTCGTGCATTTCAAGCAGATCGCCGATGTGCTTTTGCGAGGCGGCACCAATGCCGGCCATGGTCTCTTCGGCGGTGTTGTCGACCTGGCTGCCCAGCGTGTTGATCTTGTGGGCGACATCCTGTTGGGCGGCGGTCTTCAGCGAATCTTCCAGCGCCTTGTACAGAACGATGCGCTGCTCGGTATCGATGGTCAGCTTGTTGATCAGCGTCGATTGCGCCGCGATCTGGTTGTTGAGCGAATCGACGAAGGTCTGGAACATCGAGGTGTAGCGCTCCAGCGTCTGGCTTTCGGCCAGCAATTCCTGCTCCTTGGCCTGCTTCTCGTTGTATTCCGTGGCTAGTTTCGAGCGTTCGCCTTCCAGCTGCGTGCGCTCCTTCTGGCTGGTCGAGGCGGCGATCTTGTTCTCGATGTCGAGCAGCATCGGGTTGAGTTCTTCTATGCGTTTCTGCACGGTCTCGAGATTGGACATGGTGGTCTTGCGGCGCTCGATCACCTGCGACAGGCTGGCCTCGGAGGTCTTGTAGCGCGTGTCGAGAACCTGCTTCTGCGCCTTGAGGATGCCGACGATGGTGTCGGATTTCGCCAGCAGCTCCTGCAGATTGCCGGCCAGCGACATGTTGCGGACGCGGTCGGTGCGCAGGCGCTGCTTGCGCTGGCTGGAGAAGACACCGACGAAATTTTCCCAGCCGGTGTAGTTCTTCATGCTCTCGAATTCGGCGCCGAAGACGTTGGTGGCGTCCTCGAGGCCGATAATCAGGTCGGCGATATTGCCTTCCATCACCTTCTGCTGCTTCAGCACATCCTCAATGCGGGCATTCTCGATGTCGAAATTGGCGTCGCCGATCTTCTTGTCGGCGGTGGCGAGCGTGTCGAGCACAGTACCAGACTGCTCGATCTTGGTGCGCATGTCCTCTACGACCTGCTTGGTCTTGGCAATCTCGGCGTCGAAATTCTGCAATGTCGCCATTGGGGCCTCCCGCTTCGGCATCGGTTTCGTTTCGCAAACCGCCGCGAATATATGTGCCGGGTTTGGCGAATGAAAGACGGAAGACATGGGATTACAGGAAAACAAAAGAATTTCAGGAGGCCGACCGCAGGATAGTCAGGCAATGATTACGGTGTAACTGCCGTCCGGTCAGACACCGCTTCAACCGCGGCTGGACTTTAGGTCGGGAGCGACGCTCAGGGCTTGGGATCGGCCTTGAGGTAGGCGATGACATTGGCGATGTCGTCGTCGCTGGTCAGGCCGGAGAAGGCCATTTTGTTGCCGGGGACCTTCTGCCGCGGCGCGCGCAGGTATTCGGCGAGGTTTGCTTCGTCCCAGACCAGGCCGGCGGCGCCGGCGTCCTTCATCGCCTGCGAGTAACGGCTGAGATAACTGTGCGCGGTGCCGGCGGTGCGGCCGACGACACCCAGCAGATGCGGCCCGACCTTGTCGTGGTCGCTCGTTGCCTCATGACAGGCCATGCATCTGTTGAAGACTTTCTTGCCGAGAGCGGCATCGCCGTCGGCATGCGCGGCAAGAGCGCCGGCGATGAGGAAAGCAGCGGCAGACGAAATGGCTCGAAGCATGGGAACTCCCCGACGGCTCTGGCTGAGAGGTTCTGAATAGCAAGCAGGCCTTAAACAAGCGCCGCACGATGGCGCGATTGGCGAACGAATGTCGGCCGGGAGGTCGGATGAAAGCAATAGCGCTGGTCAGGTTTTGGTGAAGCCGATGAAATCGTCGGACACGGCGCGGCCCATTTCTTCTTCCCAATGGCGGCGGCAGAGCGAGACATAGACATCCTTGCCGATCGCCACCTGTTCGCCCTGTTTCGCCACCTTGCCGTCGGCGCCGAGGCGCACCACCATCGTCGCCTTGCGGCCGCAACGGCAGATGGTGCGCACCTCGCGCAGGTCGTCGGCGATTGCCAGCAGGGTGCGCGATCCGGAAAACAGCTTGCCTTGGAAATCGGTGCGCAGGCCGTAGCACATGACCGGGATGTTCAGCCGGTCGGCGATGCGGGCGAGTTGCCAGACTTGCTCCTCTTCGAGGAACTGCGCCTCATCGACGAAGACGCAATGGACCGTGGCGTGGTCGTGATGCTCGGCGACCCGGGCAAACAGATCGTCGCCGTCGCGGAACATCTCGGCTTCCGTCTCCAGGCCGATGCGCGACGAGATCAGCCCGGTATCGCCCTTGCGGTAGTGACCGGCGATGAACAGCATCGTCGTCATGCCGCGCTCGCGGTAATTATACGAGGCCTGCAACAGCATCGTCGTCTTGCCGGCATTCATCGTCGCATAATGGAAGTACAGCTTGGCCATGCCGTCCTTTTAAGCCGAGTTGCAACAAAGCGGGGAGGGGGAGCGCCTACATTCCACCGGGAAAAGACGGCTTCCATCCGGAAAGCGGCGGGCGTGTCGCTGATCGGCCAGCCTGCGCCGTTGTTCGTGATTGCCTTAGTGCTTGAAACCGCAGCAGAATGATGTTTGGCTGACGGAACAAAGGCGGAGATAAAACCGTCGCGTCGTTTCACCGAGAACTGAAATGGGAGAATTTTCATGTCGCGTATGAGTTCATTCGTCGCCGGCCTCGGCCTGGCGGCTTTTCTATCCACGACTGGGGCCTTCGCCGGCGATCCGGAAAGCTGCAAGACGGTGCGGCTGTCCGATGTCGGCTGGACCGACATCCAGGCGACCACCGGCGTCGCTTCGGTGCTGCTCACGGCGCTCGGCTACGAGCCGCAGGTGATCCAGCTTTCGGTGCCGGTGACCTATGCGTCGCTGAAGAACAAAGACCTCGACGTGTTCCTCGGAAACTGGATGCCGTCGATGACCAACGACATCAAGGACTATGCCGCCGAAGGCTCGGTCGAGACCGTCAGCGAAAATCTCAGCGGTGCCGGCTACGGCATCGTCGTTCCGACCTATGTCGCCGATGCCGGTGTCAAGACGCTGACCGATCTCGGCAAGTTCAAGGACAAGTTTGACGGCAAGATCTACGGCATTGAAGCCGGCAATGACGGCAACCGGATCATCCTCGACATGATCAAGGATCCGAAGACCAATCTCGAAGGCTTCGAACTGGTCGAATCTTCCGAGGCCGGCATGCTCACCCAGGCCGAGCAGTCGATGAAGAACAATGAATGGATCGCCTTCCTCGGCTGGACGCCGCATCCGGTGATGGGCGCCATGAAGATCACCTATCTCGAGGGGATGGGAGATAGCGGCTTTGGTGCTGCCACCGTGCATACCAATGTACGCAAGGGCTACATGAGCGAATGCCCGAACGCCGGCAAGTTCATCGCCAATCTGAAGTTCAACCTCGACATGGAAGGCGAGATGATGGACGCGATCCTGAAGGGCGGCGATGCCAATACGGTCGCGACCGACTGGCTGAAGAAGCACCCGGACGCGGTCGCTCCCTGGATCGCCGGCGTCACCACCTTCGACGGCGGCGATGCGGCGGCTGCGGTGAAAACGGCGCTCGGAAGCTGACCCGACCATCTGGCATGACGAGACAAGGGGCAGCCACGGTAGAAATGGCTGCCCTTTTTCATATCCTGTGACAAGATGACCGTCCGGCGAAGGACGGCGCCGGCAGAAGAGGGGCTAGATGGATCCGATCTCCAAATTCCTGGTCAGTTACAAGATTCCCATCGGGGCATGGGGGAAGGCGTTTTTCGGCTTTCTCACCGACAATTTCGACACCATCTTCAGGGCTTTTTCCAACAGCCTCAACTTCCTGCTCGACGGCATCGTCGACGGGCTGCTGTTGCTGCCGCCGGTTCTGCTGATCGCGCTGATCGCTCTGCTCGCCTATTTCCTGCAGCGCTCGAAAGGCCTGGCTTTGGCGGTATTCATCGGATTGCTGTTCATCCTCAACCAGAACCTGTGGAAGCAGACGGTGGAGACGCTGGTGCTGGTGGTCGCCGCCGCCGCCGTGTCGATGGCCATCGGCGTGCCGCTCGGCATCTGGGCCGCGCACAAGCCGAAGGTGTATCGCGTCATGCTGCCGGTGCTCGACCTGATGCAGACATTGCCGACCTTCGTCTACCTGATCCCGGTGCTGACCCTGTTCGGCCTCGGCAACGCGCCCGGCCTGATCGTCACCATCATCTTCGTCATCCCGACCTCGGTTCGGCTCACCCATCTCGGCGTCACCTCGGTGCCGAAATCGATCGTCGAGGCGGGCGAGGCATTCGGCGCCACCAAGCGCCAGCTGCTGTGGAAGGTCGAGCTGCCTTCAGCGCTGCCGACCATCATGGCTGGGCTGACCCAGTCGATCATGCTGTCGCTGTCGATGGTGGTGTTCGCCGCCCTGATCGGCGCCGGCGGCCTCGGTACGGAAATCAACCGGGCGCTCGGTTCGCGCAGGATCGACCTCGGGCTTGAGGCAGGGCTGGCCATCGTCGTGCTCGCCATCGTGCTCGACCGGATGACGCGCATCGGCGTGGGAGGCAAGAAATGACCGTCGCCGTCGATTTCAGGAATGTCGACATCGTCTTCGGCGCCGACCAGGCAGGCTCGCTGGCGCTGATCGACAGCGGCGCCACCCGCGCCGAGATCCTCGAACAGACCGGCAACGTGCTGGGCTGCGCCGGCGCCAGCCTCACCGTGCATGAGGGTGAGATCTCGGTGCTGATGGGGCTTTCCGGCTCCGGCAAATCGACGCTGCTCAGAGCCGTCAACCGGCTGAACGTCGTCTCGCGCGGCCAGGTGCTGGTCAAGGACGGCGACGGTACGGTCGACGTCGTCACCTGCGACGAGGCGACGCTTCGGCGGCTGCGGCAGAAGCAGGTGGCGATGGTGTTCCAGCAGTTCGGGCTGCTGCCGTGGCGCACGGTGGAGGAGAATGTCGGCCTTGGCCTCGAGCTCGCCGGCGTACCCGAAGCCGAGCGCAAGGAGCGGGTGAACAAGCAACTGAAGCTGGTTCATCTCGACCAGTGGTCGAAGAAATATGCGCATGAGCTTTCCGGCGGCATGCAGCAGCGCGTCGGCCTGGCGCGCGCCTTTGCCACCGAGGCGCCGATCCTGCTCATGGACGAGCCGTTCTCGGCGCTCGATCCGCTGATCCGGACCAAGCTGCAGGACGAGCTGCTGCAGCTCCAGGCCGAGCTGAAGAAGACCATCATCTTCGTCAGCCACGACCTCGAGGAGGCGCTGAAGATCGGCACCCATATCACCATCATGGAAGGCGGGCGCATCGTGCAAACAGGCGCGCCGGAAGACATCGTGCTGCGGCCCGCCAACGACTATGTCCGCGACTTCATCGCCAATGTGAACCCGCTCTCGGTGCTGACCGCGTGGAACGTCATGCGCGACCGACGCGACCTCGAACATGGCGAGAACGGCTGGGTGTGGCTCGACCGGCGCAGGACGACGCGTTTCAAGATCGACGAGCATGGGCTGGTGGCGGCGGCCGAGCGCGACGGCAAGCCGGCGGTCTGGGTGTCCTGCGCCGATGTCGAAGCCCAGCCGGAGGAGACGGCTCAGGTATTCTGGGCCAATCCCGGCACCTCGCTGAAGACCGTGATGCTGGCCATGCATCGCTCGCAGACCGCACCCGTCGCGCTATTCGACGAGCAGTCGCGCTTCGTCGGCGCCATCGGCGTCAGGGATGTGTTGAGCGCGGTGCTGCGAAGATAGTTTTTCTCCTTGGGGAGAGAACCAAGACCAAACGCCGAGTTCTGTCGCGCCCCCCTCTGTCCTGTCGGACATCTCTCCCACTTGGGGGGAGATCGGCGGCTTCGCGGACGGCTCTCACATTCCAACGTTTGTAATTGACGAAATCGGCGATGACGGCCAATCTCCCCACCTGTGGAGGAGGTGTCCAGCAGAACAGAGGGGGCGCGAAGGAACGCCGGCTTAGCCCGATACGCAAGCTAAACCGCCAGCGGCAGGCGCAGCTCCGTCATCAGGCCGCCATCGGGATGGTTGGACAGGCTGACTTCGCCGCCGGCGCTACGGGCGATGTTGCGGGCGATGGTCAAGCCGAGGCCGAGGCCGCCGGTCTGACGGCTGCGCGACTGTTCCAGGCGCACGAACGAGCCGAACACGGCGTCGAGCTCGGCTTGCGGGATGCCCGGACCCTCGTCATGGATCGCCAGCGTGATTGTCTTGCCTGATTGACGCAGGCTGAGATGCGCCCTCTTGCCATAGGTCACCGCGTTCTGGACGAGGTTGGTGACACAGCGCCGTAGCGCGACCGGCTGCGCGACGCAGATCAGGCCGCGCGAGCGCGCGTCCTCATTGTCGAAGGAGACCTCGTCGAAGCCGTCGGCGATCGATTCTACCAGCGACCAGAAATCGATCCTCTCGCTCTTCTCCTCGGTCACCTCGAAAGTGGCGAAGTCGATGACCGAGCTGGCAATGCCTTCGATGTCGGCGAGGTCGTGCGCCAGTGCGGCGCGCACGGACGAATTCCTCAGCAGCTCGAGGCGCAGCCGCATCCTGGTCAGCGGCGTGCGCAGGTCGTGCGCCAGTGCGGCGGCAAGATGCTCGCGGTCCTCGACGTAGGCGCGCAGTCTTGCCTGCATGGCATTGACCGCCTTTGCCGCGGTACGCACCTCGCGGCTGCCGCTCTCGGCGATCGGCGGGCTCTTCAGGTCCTCGCCGATCCGCTTCACCGCGGTCTCCATCATCCGGTAGGGCGCCGTCAGCCGGCGCAGCGACCAGATCGAGGAAGCCACCACCAGCCCGGCGATCAAGGCATAGAGTGGCAGGCTATCGAAGCTCAGTATCGGCCCGGCCGGCGTGTTCGGCTCGGTGAAGTTCAGCCATTGGCCGTCGGCAAAGCGAAGCGAAGCGGTCAGCTTGTCGCTCTGGGCGAAATCGGCCGCCAGCACCAGCAGGTCGCGCTCGACCTGGCCAATATCGGGACCGGCGACCGTCCCGCCGGGAGCGTCGGCTTCGTGCGTTGCCGGGTCGCGGCGGACCCGCGCGTCGGTGATGCCGAACTTCGATAGCCGGCCGACCAATATGTCCTCCAATTCGGCCAGCTCGTCGTCGCCGGCTATCGAGGAAGTAACGGCGGGCGTGTTGGAAACGGTGAGCGCATAAGTGGCGTTGAACAGGCCGGAGGCCGTCGCCTTGCGCTGTTCGGGGGTGGCGTCATGCATCAGCTGTACCAGCGAGAAGGCGCGGTCGTTCAGCCGGTAGAGATCGACGACGTCATTGGCGGCGGCACGGTCGCGCGAAACGATGTAGAGGGTCGCGATCTGGCTGATCAGCAGGCCGGCTATGACGATGAGCAGCACCCAGACCGGCAGTGTTTGCGGCAGAATACGTCTCATTCGGCGGTCGTCTCAGGCAGGAACTGATAGCCGCCGCTGCGCACAGTCAAGATCAGCTTCGGCGTTTTCGGGTCATCCTCCATCTTGCGCCGCAGCCGGCTGACCAGAATGTCCACGCTGCGGTCGAAACTGTAGCCGCTGTCGCCGCCGGACAGCTCGATCAGCTGCTCGCGGCTCAGTACGCGTTGCGCGCTCTTGACGAAGGTCTGCAGTAGATTGAATTCGGCCATCGTCAGCTCGATCCTGACGTCGCCGGGCGCCATCAGCCGGCGGCGCGAACAGTCCATCGTCCAGCCGGCGAAATGGTAGATCTGCCGCGAGGCCGCGCGTCGCGGTTCGGCGGCGCCATTGCGTCTCAAGACGGCACGAATGCGTGCGAGCAGCTCGCGCGGATCGAAGGGTTTCGGCACGTAGTCGTCGGCACCCATCTCCAGCCCAACCACGCGGTCGGTAGTTTCGGTAACCGCGGTCAGCATGATGATCGGCGTCGAATAATTGGCGCGCAACTCGCGGCAGAGCTCCAGCCCGCTCTTGCCGGGCAGCATGACGTCCAGGACGATCAGGTCGACCTGGGCGCGGCGTAGGATGGTCTCCATCTCGGTGCCGTCGGCGGCGACCGATGTATGCAGCCCTCGCTTCTGGAAAAATTCCTGAAGCAGGTCGCGAATGCCCTTGTCGTCGTCGACGATCAGTATGTGGGGGTCGGATTTCACAGGGAACCTGTCATTTGTGGATCGCCCAAGCGCTGCTTCGGCTGTCAGCCAGACGATAGAATTCAGGCCATAAGTTGGCCAGTGGAGATCGGCGGCCCGATCCGGGCTGCCCAGAAACAATCCAGAAACAAAATTCTACAATCCGGAAAAACTGCCGAAAAAAATCAAAGGCATAAGTGGTGCCGTGGCGGTCAGGTCATCGGCTGCGACACGCGTTACGGGATTACGGACAGACCAATGCAAAGGTTCTCGATCAGTCTGATGGGTGCGTTGCTTTCCATTTCGCTCGTCACGGTCGCGGTCGAACATGCCGATGCAAAACTGGCCGATGCGAAGGTGGCCAATGCAAAGGCGGCCGATGCAAAGGTGGCGACCACCCGCAGCGAGCGTTGCATCGATCTGAACCGCCAGTTTGACGAAGCCCTCGAAACCCATGCCGCGGCAACGCAGGTCACCGCGGCGAAAGCACTTCAAAGAAAGGGAAACCGGTTCTGCGCCAACAAGAAACAGGCACAGGGAATCCGGATGCTCGCGAACGCTTTGAAGCTGCTTGGAGTGACACCGATCGATCCCGTTCAGTGACACTCAATCCGATCTGCACAAAAAGGAAGTGAAGCCATGAAAAAGTCCCTCCTCTCCGCCCTCGGTCTCGCCATCGCGCTGGCCGTCTCGATGCCGGTTCTCGGCGCCAGCAGCGCCAATGCCGCGACCACCACCCCGGCTGCGACGACAACGACGACCGCTGCGCCGGCCAAGGCCGTGAAGAAGGTCGCTGCCAAGAAGACCGTCAAGAAGCACAAGAAGCACGCGGTCAAGGCAGCCCCGAAGGCCTGATCAAGCGACATCTTTCTACCCTATGAGAAGACCGCTCCAGTTGCGATTTGCCTGGAGCGGTCGTCTTTTTTGTTGCGTGCATACAATAGGGCCAGGCCCGGCCCACACCCCCGGTTGAACGCCAGACGGCAGTTCCCACATAGGCACGGACTTTGAACTGCGCCTGCCGGGAAGCCGATCGCGCGCGGTTGAATGGACGACCGCTTTTGCCCATGTCAAAATGACCGCAAAGCTGTCGTACGCAATTGCCGGTCCAATGCCTGAAATCACGACAAAACCCCGTACCAGCACGAAGCCGAAGGTCGAACGGCCGAAGCTCTACAAGGTCATCCTGGTCAATGACGATTTCACGCCGCGCGAGTTCGTCGTGACGGTGCTGAAGTCCGAGTTCAAGCTCAGCGAAGACCAGGCGCATAGGATAATGATCACCGCGCACCGGCGCGGCGTCTGCGTTGTCGCCGTCTTCACCAGGGATGTCGCCGAGACCAAGGCGGCGCGGGCAACCGATGCCGGCAAGGCCAAGGGCTACCCGCTGATGTTCACGACGGAGCCGGAGGAGTAGGGCGGTTCGCTTTCTTCCTTCTCCTCTTGTGGGAGAAGGTGGCCGAGCGAAGCTCGGTCGGATGAGGGGTGTTCCAGCTTGGCAAGGACGGCACTCCGTCCAGCACCCCTCAACCGTCTTGGCGCTGCGCGCCAATCCACCTTCTCCCACAAGGAGGGCTTTGCATGAAGGGGTGTGCTTAACCTGATTGGCCTACTGGGCGTCTTTTGAAGGCGTCTAAGGCCTCGCCCTGTCGCCCTGGCGCGACCGGCATCATTGGCCCGATCGGCTCGATTTTGGACGCACTCCTCCCTCACGCCCGTCTCTCTTTGGGTGGATACAGGACACC
>NZ_JAMYND010000027.1:0-88032 GCF_040318885.1 Mesorhizobium sp. M0998 | reverse complement strand
AATTGTCTCCGCTGGCGCCCGGCCCGCCCCAAACCCACGCCACCGGCCCGGGGGCCGTCTAACTACCCCGCGCCCGCCGCTAGCCAAGCCAAGGAGACGAATATGCCACACATCGTGAAGCATCCCCGCCGCGTCATGGCCGCGCTCGCCCTGGTTCTGATCCCGGCCGGCGCGCTGGCGGCCATGGCCACCGCCGATCAGTCCCTCGGGCCGGTGCGCTGCGAGATCCGCGCTACGCCGGAAGTCGACATGGTCTCGTTGGAGGCGCTCGCCTATGCCGACAAAAGCGTGAGCGGCACCTACTCGTTCCATGTTGAAAGTGCCGCTCGCACCGGCGGCACCAATATCGAGCAGGACGGCGCCTTCAGCGCAGCGCCCGGCAAGCCAGCTACGCTCGGCGCCGTCACCCTTGACGCGAAGGGCGCCGTCTATGATGCTAGGCTCGAGCTCACGGTCGATGGCAAGAGCATCAGCTGTGCCGAGCGGCTCGGCGGCGCGACCTGATCGCATCGCCAGATTTACGAAAAGGGCGTCGGCAATCGGCGCCCTTTTTCTATGTGCGTCAGGCCGGGAGAAAAAATGACTGAACGACAGCTGAACGAAGGATTCCAGGAGGGTTCAGCCACCAAATGAGAAGGTTGGCCATAGGCTGGGCAGCCGGAAAATGGAGACCAAAGATGACCCGCAATATGTTCAAAACTCTTGCCGCCGTTCTCGTTGCCGGCAGCATCGGCCAGGCGGCGTTGTCCGCACCGGCTTACGCGGGCGGCTGGGTTTCGGCGACATTTGCCCCCGGCAACGCCCGCGACGCCCGCGCTCTGGCGACTGGACTGCGCTTCTATTCGTTGTATCGCGGCCTGCATGGTGCCAGCATTCGTCAGTCCGGACAGCGAAACGCAGCTGGCATCGGACAAAACGGTCGCGGCAATCTGGGCATCATCCAGCAGGAGGGCAATGGCCATTCCGCCACGCTGCAGCAGAACGGCAATGAGAACGCCTACGGTATCTTCCAGTTCGGCCGAAACACCGACGCCAATGTCGCGCAGAACGGCAATGGCAGTGGTGGCGCTACTTTCAGCTATGGCTGGTAGCGGCCGACCGATCGAGACTCGGGCCCAGAGAATCGTTGCGCGTCCCCAGCGGCTCGCTTGCCTGGCGGCAGTTTCCAATGTGCTGGCGGTCGCACCAATGGGCGCGCGCGGAGTAGGTGCGATCCGAAGGCCTGCCAGCTGCTTCCCGCTCTTTTCCGTGAACGACCATGTGAGGTCTAGAACGCGAGGGCGGGCATTCATCGCGCTTTAGGTATCCAGTCCCGGAGCGCCGACTGACAACGCCACGTGGCGCGCTCGCGCGGTCTTATGACGCTTGAGCCGAATCCCATGAACCTTCATAGTTCCATTTTGACTGTTTCATGCACGGCGAGATAGAAGTCTCGCTTTCAATTGCTGGATACCGCCGATCTGAACCGCTTTTTTTAGACGAAATTGTGCCGCAAAGCGGCGCGAGATTCTGTTTTGCAACGTCTGCGGAAGATTTCTGTCTCTGCAGCGTTATTGTTTGTACGGATGGCGGATTGTCATGCTGACGCTCCAGAAATTCCTCTGCCTCTTCCTCCTCGTCGTTTTCGTGGCCGCTTCGGCGACGGGGGCTCACGCCCAGGGTGAAAAACGCCTCGCTTTCGTCATCGGCAATGCCGCCTATCCTTCGGGCACGCTCGTGACGCCGGCCAATGATGCCGGCCTGATCGCACAGACCTTGCAGGCGGCGGGGTTCGATGTGGTCGGCGCCCGCGATGTCGACCAGGAATCGCTGCGTGGCGCGCTGCGCGATTTCCTCGGCAAGGTTTCCGCCGCCGGTTCCGATGCGGTCGTCTTCGTCTATCTCGCCGGCCGTGGCGTGCAGTTTGAAGGCGAGAACTATTTCTTGCCAATCGATGCCCAGATCGCCAATCCAACCGACGTCCCGCTTCAGGGAATGCGGCTCTCAGATGTCTCGAAGTCGCTGGCCGGACTGCCGACCAAGGTCAACATCGTCGTGCTAGATGCGGCGCGGCCGAATGCATTCCCGCAGATGAAACAGCCGCTGGCCGGCGGCCTCGCGCTGGTCGATCCCGATCCGAACATGCTTATCGCATTCAATGCCGCTCCGGGAACCGTCGCGCCAGAGGGCAAGGGACCGTACGGCGCCTACGCCCAGGCGCTGGCCGAGATGATGCGCGAAGGCGGTCTGCCGCTTGACGATGTTTTCGATCGCACGCGCCTTCGCGTCAACGGGGTGACCCAGGGCGCGGAAGTTCCGTGGAACGCCTCAAAGATCACGGCGCCCTTCGTCTTCTTCGACCGCGCTCCGGATGCGCCCGCGCCCAAGGTCTCGGAGGCTGAGTCTCGGGCCAACCGGACCAGGGAGATCCGCGACTTCGACGCCCACGACGCCTATGTTGCGGCCCTCGACCACGACACGCTCCGCGGTTACGAGGATTTCGTCGGCGCTTTCCCGCACGATCCAATGGCCAAGCGCGTGCGTGCCATCATCGCTGCGCGGCGCGAAGCGATCACTTGGCGCGAAACCTGGCTCCAGGATACGCCGGAAGCCTACTGGTCGTACCTCAATCGCTATCCGCACGGTCCGCACGCCTGGGATGCCCGCCGGCGGCTGGAGCATTTCGATGCAGCGCTGGAGCCGCCGGAGGATTTCACCGTCTACGCCTACGATGTGCCGCCACCGGAGGAGGAGGAAATCATCTATGTCGATCGGCCCGTACTCTATTTCGGCGATCCCGATTTCCATTTCGAGCCGCCGCCGCCTGTCGCAGTGATCTTCCTGCCGCCGCCTCCGCCGGACTTCATTGTGTTGGCGCCACCACGGCCGGCAGTCGATATTTTCGTGTTGCCGGTGCCCGTCTTCGTGCCGGTGCCGGTATGGGTCAACCCGCCGCGCAACATTGTGCCACCGCGCGATAACATCGTCTTCAACAACATCCACAACACCACCATCATCAACAACAGGACGATCAACAACGAGATCAACGGTGAGGCTGGGCAGGCCAATGGTAACGCGCCGGGCGGCCTTACTACCGCCCAAAAGCTAGGCGCTGCCGAGGGTCTAGGAGCGGCCGCGCTAACGGCAAAAGTGGCGCTGCCGCCGCTGCTGCAGAAGAAGGCTGCACTCTCCAACCGGAACCCTGCCGCCCTGGGCAAGCTCGGCCAGGGGGCTGCGCAAGGCAAGCAGCCTGGAGGCGCAAAGCCGCTATCGAAGACGCTCTCAATGGATCATGCTTTGCCGGGAGCGAATGGCAGGGCGCTGCCGCTCGTCAACGGCAAACCGCCGGTGCTCAACGGGCAGAATTTACCCAACAGCAGGTCCAAGAAGCTGCTTAGCGAGCGAGGGATCTTGGGTGGCAGCCAGCAGTCTACGGGAAATGCCGGCGCTGGCGTTACCGGACAGGGGAATGGTCAGCAGACCGGAGCCGGCAATGGGCTGGGCAAGAACGGCAAGTTCCGCAAGCTGCCGACCGTCAACGGTGCACCGGCCGGGCAGAGCCTGAGCGCGCAGGAAAAGTTCAAGAAGAACAACCCAGCTGTCCTCTCCGACCAGGGTGGCGGCAAGCCGAAGAAGCTGACCCGCACGGATCTGTCTGCAGGCCAGGCCGTTGTCGGACCGAGTGATCTGGCGCCGGGCAACGGGAACAAGAAGTTTCGCAAGCTGCCGACCGTCAACGGTGCGCCAGCCCGGCTGGGCCAGAGCGCGCAGGAAAAATTCAAGGAGAACAATCCACCTGACTTTTCCGACCAGGGTGGCGGCAAGCCGAAAAAGCTGACGCGCAAGGACCTGTCCGCAGGCCAGGCCGTTGTCGGACCGAGTGATCTGGCGCCGGGCGACGGGAACAGGAAGTTTCGCAAGCCGCAGAACGGCGGTGGAGGTTCCGCCGGCGCGGAAGTCAACGTCCAGCGGAACTTCAAAGTCAACAAGCCGAACGAGGATCCGCAGCGCCAGCTCAAGCTGCAGGAAAAGTCGAACCTGCAGGTTTTCTCCAAGCCGCAGAAGTCTGAGTTTCACGCACCGCCAAAGCCCCAAATGCAAGAGCGAGGCCTGCCGCAGAAGCCGGAGTTTCATGCCCAGCCGAAGCCCCAGATGCAAGAGCGACGACTGCCGAAGCAGCCGCCAGGCAAGAAGCCGTCCTGCGGGCATCCGGGCGAGCCGGCCTGCAGCAAATAGGAGCGCGGAAGCAATCGGGGCGCCGCAGTGGATCGGTGGGGCTCTAGATGGACAGGAAATACGGACAAGGTTCTGTTCGCGTCACGCTCACCCGATGAGCGCTGGGTCGCCGGGCACCTGGTGCATTTCTGTATTCTCTTGATGAAAGCCTTCTGATGACAGCCTTCGCCCTGGAAAAGCGAATCAGGCCGAAGTTGGCGCGACTGGCATAAGTTACGGAGCGAATATTCGGCTTCAGTTCCTATGCCGTTACTGCGATCGATCGATGTGACGCCAATAGCTGAAGCGTTTCTGTTGCTGCCGGAGATGCAAGATCCAGTGATTTGATGGCTTCGACCTGGTTTTGCGCAGGTTCTTCGTCAATGCGTAGAAATCGATTTCGAAGGAGGCTGCTCATCTGAGACAGCACCAAATGTTCTTGGGCTGCCATTATTGTTTGGATAAGACCACGGCGCGCTATCCATGAAAAAGATCCGGGAGCTCGAGATTTATCATGCACTGCGGAACCTTGCCGACGTGACGCGGTGCCGATCGAAAGCTGGTAGACCTCCTCCATCCGCGCGTGACAGAAGTTCAAAGCGTCGAGAAGTGCGATGATATCTGGTGCGTTCGCTACGAGACCACCGTCAATGTACTCGCTAGGGCCAATCTTCTTCGTCGGAAAAAAAGTCGGCGCCGCCGCGCTTGCGAGTATGGCATCTTCGATGCTCACTGCGCTGGCCGCTTTCCCCGCAATGCCTTTGGAACGGAAGATACTCGTTTCGCCTGTGGAGTAGTTGATGGCCGTGATGATGAGCGGAGGTTCGTAGTCGCTGAGTAGCGTTTCGGCAACGGGCTTGCCGAGCGTCTTACGAATAGCCTCAAGGATTGGAACCGGACTATAGAGTGCCGCGACCACAAGCCGTTTGACCCCAGTGGCGATACCACGAGCGAAGACCGACGGTCCGTAGTCTTTCATTATTGCCGCCAATGTCGTCGCTGGAACGGATGCTGAAAGGCCGGCAGCAAGAAGCGCGCCGATAGAGGTTCCAGAAATGATGTCGAAGCGGTTATTGCACCGAACGTTGAACTTTGACTCGCATGCGGCGAGAAACTCGGCGCCGAAGAGCCCTCGTAGCCCCCACCGCTCAGTGCCAAGATCTGAAATCTATTGGGAGCGGACTGCGCCATTTCACTTGCGAACAAAGTCTTCAGGATTTTCTACCGTGAGCCCCGGGATTTCTGCGTGCCCATCCTGATGGTAGTCCACGTAGACAAATGGGAAATCTCCCCTCCCAACCAACGCTGTTGCGATCTCAACCTTTGTCGCGCTAGGCACATCGAATGGCCGACCGTCGGGGTGTCAATATGTGATCCTCATGTCAAGCAAATCCCCCCAGCGTGCGGCGATCCGATGGTCCATCGCAATGATCCGGTCATCGCGCGCGAAATCTTCGAACAGCCTGCTTGCCTGGTCGATGAAGTCTCTGATCACCGGCACGGGATGCACGGCGGCTTCGGGCTTTGCCCGTGCCGCCGTGAGCGCTTGTTCAAGTTGCCATCTGATGGTCATGGGCGTCACTGCACTGATGCAGATATCGTCTGCATAGATGCCGCGCGAGTCTGCGGATTCTAACCAAAGTTCAGCGGTGAGGTTACGCCTCTTGATCACGTCAAAGATGCACTGGGAGCTCATCAAATAGCGCGACATGAACGACGACTAAAATACACGTCCGCGTCCGCCAACAGTCTCCTCTTGAGACCGAGGCTCAAGACGCATCTTCACAACGCTTGCATCGAGCGGCTTTAGCTGTGCAAGCAATGCACTCGCGGGCCTTCGCCGTGCAGTTTTGCGTTCTGTTCCATCGCGAACTGAGTCAATCAACGAGAGTATGGTATCCGACGATAGGACAAACGCCGCCTGAGGCAAATTGTCGACGCGCCCAGCCCTTGCAATCACCAGAGAACGCCATCACGACGTTGCGCCCATCAGCAAAATACCCGGGGGCGAATTCGACCGGCGATGCCATGCTGATCAGTCCGGTCGCGCCGAACACGATCCCGAAGACGATGCTCTTTGCCCAGAAGGAACGCTCGAGACGGTCACCCAGAAAGGCGAGGAAAAGCACGGCGAGAATGACTACCGCTGCGCTTTCGATCATGTTGATGACTGACATCATCCCGGTAGTCCGTGACATCTGAGCAAGGTCTGGCAGCACCGTAGGTGCCATTGCGTCAACGATTTATTAAGGATCTCGCACTCCCGTTGACGGAACTCCACCCGACAGGTAGGGAAGGAAGATGGTTTCGCCACCGGCAGCTATGGTCCATGCGCCATAGGGACCCACTGCTGTCGCGCCCGCTCGATGTTGCGGCCGGCAATGCGAATGGCCAGAATGAGCAGTTATGAAGCCATAAAGACCGAGACGGCGAAGGTCGACTTCGGTCACTATTTGCCCTTGAAGTTCCCCAGCGCGAGAGTTTGCGAGCGTTGGAAATGCTCGCTACGCTGGCCGACTGATGCCCAGTCGTCTCATTTCCCGATAAACGGTCGATCGGCCGAGACCCAATTGCCGCGCAGCTTCAGCCGGCGATACCTCGGCCTTGATCAGCTTGATTCAGGTCGAGCGGTTGTCGCCCAGGTCGTTTCCCTTTCGCCCGTGCAGCAGCCACCCCGTCTTTCGTGCATTCCGAGATCAGCCGTCGTTCGAAATGAGCGATGGCGCCGAACACGTGGAAGATCAACTCGCCGGCGCCGAGGACGTATCGATCTTCTCCTCAAGGCTGAGAAGGTCGATCTGTCGCCCCCGCAGCATCTTCACCGTTTCCAGCAGCTCCGCCAGCGAGCGTCCGAGCCGGTCGAGCCGCACGACGGCCAGGGTGTCGCCAGCGCGGGCATAATCTAGTAGCTCGGCCAAGCCCGGCCGGTCCATGCTCCTGCCGGAATTGACGTCGGAGAAGACCTTGATGGCGCCGGCTTGCTCAAGCCGCATGCTCTGGCCGGGCGAGATGCGGGAGCGGCTGTGGAAGCGCTTCCGGGAACATGCCGGGCCACCGCCCAAGGACATGCCAAGAGGTATCACGCCCGCAGCGTTGGGGGTTTATCGCACTGCCCCTTGGGCGGCTAATTTGTGCTTTTCAAAGATCGCTACCTTCTGCGGATAAGTGATCCGCACCTTGGCGTTGCACCCGTTGCATCTGAAGTGCGCGATCGTTCTTAGCGCAGAGCCCTTCCTTACCGCCGGATGCGAGCAATCCGGACAATCGAATGTGAGGGCAACATCAGACAAGTCTTGGGCTAAACCCATTTCCATCCCCTTCACAAGCGCTGTGGCTACACTTTGGCGGGCGTCAATGGCCAATACAGATGCGAATCCGGCTATGCCAAAGTAGGGCTAACAATTCGCCTCCCAACGCCGCCAAGCTAGTGGGCCGTCTCTGAGCCCTTTGAGGGACGAAAAGACCTAACGTCCTCCAGCAGTTCGCGCTCGTTGGTAGTAATGTTTCGGAAGACTGCGACAATTGCCACCGCTAAGGCCTCGGCGTCCCGGCTTAAAGGGTCGATGAGATCATCTGCGCAAACCTGATCAAACACGCTTTCACAAATAGCCAGATCAATATGGCTGAGGCAGGTGCGAGCGAAACGCGGACGCAGCATCTGTGCGAACCTTTCAGGGCCCGCTGCCCGTGGTTGCGGCGGGCCTCTTTTTGCTGATGAACCGCTGGGGCGTTTGTTGAAATGAGGTGACTCGCTGACTGGTACTTTCAATAATCCTAAAATCAGCGCACACTCGCGAGCTCTAGACGTCCAGCTTTGTTCTGGGACATGAAATCCTTGCCGGAATTCCGCCGCCTCTTTCGGAGTTCGCATGCAACCAAATTTACTGTATTGATCAAGAATTGTCCTGCGACGAGCTTCGCTGTCGAGCTTTGCGGTCATTTCGGTGGACTCCTCAACTAATTTCACGACGACCGATTCTATACGTACCAAGTTGAAGAGTGTCGTTAGCTTCCCATCCAGAAACTTATCTCGGAATGCATTTCTTCCGTAAACCAGCTTGATTGCCGTTTCAGTCGACTCGAGTTCACCAGCCTTGCCAGATCCTGAAGTACATCCCATGATTGAGAGGGGCATGGGGCATAGCCGATTCGGATATGGCACCACGCGATGGACACTAAGAGGAGAGACGAGGCCCCTGCGAGGCAGCCGCGGGACCTCGATCGGCGTCGTTGGCCACGCGAAGGTCAGTCCCACAATGAGGACGCTTCGTCGCTCGCGTCGGTGTCTGAACCTCTGTCCTTTTCAACGCTCGAACTAGCGCCAAAGGATCAATTAGCCGCTTGGCAGGCGCATATGGCGCCGCTGATAGAGGTCAGGTTGCCGGATGACAAATCGCTGAACGATGGCTTTCCCGCGGACCACACGGCTTGGAATCTCGGTGGCATGCTGATCGTTCAACAGCGCGCACCGGCACATAGTTATATGCGTTCTGCCGCGAAGCTTCGGTCCAGCTCGATCGATCACTGGTATATCGCCTTTCCACGTACTGGCCGGTCGTGGACGGAGGTCGATCGCCGCGTAGCGGAGAACCAGCCGGGCAAATTGGAGATCAGATCGCTTGGCTACCCGTTTCGCGGGAGGACAACGGACTCCGAAAGTCTCTTTCTCTATTTGCCGCGCGATTTGTTCGCCGATGCGGCGGCAACCCTGGACGCCAAGAACAATTCAATTCTGTCCGGCAACTTTGCCAACCTCTTGCTCGACTACGTCAATGGCATAGAAGCAAGACTGCGCAGCCTCACGGCTGACGATCTGCCCCGCATCGTGCACGCAACACGCAGCATGATTATTGCCTGCCTCGGGCCTCCGGCGGAACAGGCTGCGGCCGTCGAACAATTGACGGGTGTCGCGCTAATGGAGCGAGCGCGTCGATACGTCCACCACAATCTGGATGCGGCTCATTTGACACCGGATTCGATGTGCCGGGCGCTCGGCGTCTCGCGCTCTCGTCTCTATCAGTTGTTCGAACCAAGCGGTGGTGTTCTCCATTACATACAAAGTCGCCGCCTTCTGGCAGCCCATGTTGCGCTAAGCGATCCGGCGGACAGCCGGCGCATTGTTGAAATTGCTGAAGCCTTCGGGTTTAGTTCAGCGGCTAATTTCAGCCGGGCATTCAGCAAGGAATTCGGTTACAGCCCCCGCGAAGGCCGCAGCACTGTGGTGTTGCCGCGCCCCGCCAACTCTGTTTCGCTTGCCGGACAGGAGAAAGCCTCTTCCTTTGAAGGTTGGCTCAAAGCGCTCGGAAGCTGAGTACAGGATCGGCGATGCTGATGGGGCGGGCCCAAAACAGGCTTGCCGGGGCGGGGAAGACCACGCCGCACAATATCTTCGTGTCGCGTCCACCGCGCCATCAATCACATAGCTGATTCCCGCCAATTCGCGATTTATTAACGAACTGTGACTGTTCGACGTTACCGATAATTTGTCGCCAGTCACGACGGAGCATACATTGCAACTGCGCTGCATGCGGCACTTGTTAAGACTGCGAGTGGAAAGTTTGCTAAGGTTGACAGTTATGCTATTCCTAGATTGGGGGCGCGAATTTGCACCGCCTATGGAGGTGGCTCTTGCGCCCACAGGCATCAGGCGTCGGCACGGAGAGTGAGGGGCCTTCCTCGAGCGATGCTCCACGTGCCGGCGATGGGATACTCGCTGACCTTTTGGCGAACACGACCGAACTTTTGTCAATCTATGACCGCGACTTCCGCCTGACGCACTACGCAACCAGGCTCAAGGGCGTGTACGGAGGCGCGGTGGCGCTGGGCGCCGCCGTATGGGAGATCTACCCGAGCTTTCTCAATGCGAGGTATCGCGACGATTTCCTTCGTGTGTTCCAGGGCGGCTCTCCGGCAAGCATCGACTTGCCGTCATCATCAGGCGAAGCGCCCCGGTCCGTTTTCGTCTTCCCCACTGCAAATGGTGTGGGAATCATCGAATCAAGGGAACGCGGCGGGCGGAGCGCGGCGGAAGAGCAGGAGCATGTAGTTCTGCTCCATCAGGCAACGCACGACGTGCTGACCGGACTGCAGAATCGGCGGCGATTCGGTGAACGGCTGCAGCAAGCACTGGCGGCCATCGGCGGACCAAAGCCGAAAGCCGCCCTGCTGCAAATCGACCTCGACGATTTTAAAGCGGTCAACGACACGCTCGGTCATGGAGCAGGCGATACGCTTCTTCAACTCGCGGCAGGTCGAATCCGCGACGCGCTGCAGGACGGCGAATCTGCGTATCGGTATGCCGGCGATGAGTTCGCTGTCATCCAATTGGGAAAGGATCAGCCCGCGGAAGCCGAGCGCCTCGCTGGATCGCTTGTCGATGCGTTCAAGGAACCGTTTGTCATCAACGGCATTCCCGTCTTCGTCGGCTCGAGTATCGGAATTGCTTTCGGGCCGGAGCACGGGACCGACGGCGAGCAGTTGATGAAAGCCGCCGACATTGCTCTTTACGCAGCCAAGACGGATGGACGCGGTTGCGCTCGAACGTTCAACCGTTCGATGCTGCTCTTGCTCGAGCAACGCGAGAATCTGAGGCGCAGCCTTCGAACCGCGCTGGAGCGCGGCGAGCTTTATCTTGAGTATCAGCCGCTCATTCGACCTCCCGCGTCGGTGATCGGATTCGAAGCGTTACTGCGGTGGCGGCACCCCGAGGTCGGAATCATTCCACCCAGCGTGTTCATACCGATCGCCGAGGCGGACGGTCTGATGGACGAGATTGGACGATGGGTGCTCGAGGAAGCCTGTCGCCAGGCATTGACGTGGCCTTCCTCGCTGACGGTCGCAGTGAACGTGTCGCCGGCTCAGTTCCTTAGCGGTTCGCTAACGGATACGGTTGCTCAAATCATCGACTCAGTTGGAATCCGGGCTGACCGACTTGAACTCGAGATAACCGAGCAGGTTCTTCTTGAGAAGACGATCGATAATATCGACACCTTAAATACTCTGAACGTCTTGGGAATACGAATTTCGCTCGACGATTTTGGGACATACTATTCATCATTAAGCTACCTTAAGAATTTCCCCTTCGATACTTTGAAGATCGATCAGTACTTTATTGCGGACTTGGAGACCGATCTCAAAAGCCAAACGATCGTGCGATCGATCATGAATCTGGCGCACGGCCTGGGAATAAATGTCACTGCCGAGGGGGTGGAGACGTCGGCACAGGCACGGTGGCTGATCAAGGAGAATTGCGATTGCCTGCAAGGCAACTTCCTGGGAAAGCCGCTTGGAGCCGAGGCCATCAGCGATTTCATCAAGCGGTCCCCGCTGAGGGTGGTACGAGCGAGGGAGGCAAATCGAGCGCTCTAGCGCCTTGCACCTTTGTTAACGGTGAAGTCGAGTTTTGTAGAACGATCGAGGCAGATACCGTGCATAGCTTCGAGTGGGTGCGAGACTGACTCATCAAGGGCGCGGTGAAATTTTTCTTCGCGGAGGCCCGCGAGGCCTCAATACTGATGGAACAAGTGAGATGCCGATGGGACCCGTTCATCATGATCTGACTGGCGAGCCGACTTTTGAGCCGATGATCCAGATCGACTTGGAGATCAAAGCTTTTGTCTCCGCTTGGAAACATTGCGATTATGTCTCGACATACATGGCCCGGATGATCAGTCAAAACAGGTCAGACTCGGTCCATCATGCAAATCTCTTTTCCTCTGCCTTCAACGAATTGCTGGAAGTCGCCTTTCGTACGCGCCATGCCGAAGGCGAACTGGCATGCAGGGTGTCTCGCCATGGCGCGACGGATAGGATCGAGTTGACAATTCCTTGTGTGCCGGAGGAGCGCCAATTCTACGAAGAAGCCGTATCGCAAGTTGCTGGAATAGAGGCCAGAGAACGATACCTCAATTCCTTGTCTGGGGATCTCGCGCCTAGCCGCGAGGTCGTACTCCTGGAACTGGCTGTCGACTACAACGCGACACTCTGGACCGAGGAGGCCGACGGCGATGCAATCAAGCTTGTCGTGGATCTTCCGCTCGAGGGCTTTCAAAATTGAACCCTTACGACCTTCTCCCGCGCTTCAAGGCGCAATACGACGCGAACAACCAGGAGTTCTCCATATCGGGAGTGGTCCGGCCTCAGGCGATCGATGAGCTTGGGCCCGCGATAGCATTGCTTCGCGATGCGATTGGCCGTGTGCGCGGCGTTCTCTACGTCAATGTCAGGCGCCTGACGCAGATGAACAACGCTGCGTTTCACACCTTATCGAGGATCATCATCGACGCTTGTCGCGCTCGACCCGATCTCAAATTCGTGGTCATCACATCAAGCGTCGTCGGATGGACCTCGCGAAAATTCGGTCGCCTGAGCGGAATAGAACCGAACATAACGGTCAAGGAGTATGACACCGAATTCTATCCGGGGCAGGGCTTCCTTGAGGAAGGAGGGTTCGTACCGATCCTGCGCACTCAGACAAAGATGACTTGGCGCCACGAGCGCGCAATCTTGCCGCGACACGGCATGCGGCCCGGCATCGTCATGGCCGACATCTGTTGCGGGATCGGTGATTTCGCCGTGCTCGCGCAGAAGGAGTTCGAGCCATCGCGGATCGTCGCCCTCGACCACTCCATGTCAAGCCTGAACTATGCTCGACAAGTGATGCGGGAGTTCGATATCCGGGGCATCGAGTACACCTATGGCGATGCGTCGGAGATGCTGCTCGACGAAGCGCAGTTCGACTTGGTCACTTGCCGACATTCGCTTCAAATCTTCAATCGACCTGAACTCATCCTCAAGGAGCTCTACCGCATATGCAAGCCAGGCGGTCGGGTCTATATCACCAACGAGAAGAATTCGCATTGCCTCGGCGAGCCGCGCGCCGAAAGCATTCGCTGGACCTACGACGAGGTGGCGAAGCTGTTCGGGCATTTCGAGATGGACGTCGAGTTTGGGCCCAAGAGTCGGCGATACCTGGTGGAAGCCGGATTCGAAGACATCCTTGTGGAGACCTTCATGGTCACTAACCTGGACGGCGATCCGCAGGACTTCGCCGACGTCATTGCGGCCTGGGCGGATGTCTATGCCGGGGAGATGGCGAGCAGACGCGGTGACGGACCGGAGTTCGTCGCACGGTTCCGGCAGGGCTTCCAGGATCACATTTTCGCTGCACTACACCCCAAGGGTTATGCGGGTTGGCCGATCTGGGTCGCATCGGGGCGACGGCCACAATGAAAGCCGATAACGAGCCTACACCGCGCTTCGGCCTGCGCTCCTTTCGAGCGAAATTCGTATTGGTCGTTGGCGGCGCCGTACTGTTCGACCTCCTGCTGAGCGGTGGTCTGGCGCTTTGGAACGTTCAAAAGCTGTCGCGCGACGCCACCTCGGAAGTCGGTGAGGGCCTGACGAACGCAAACCAGGAATACATTCGTTCCTATGCCGAGTCGACAGCGTTGAGCGTTGACCTGCTGCTCGATCGGGTTCACGGGGACGTCAAGGCGCTCGCTGGCGTGCTGCAGGCCCAGATCGACGATCCGAGGAGGCAGCAACAGGTCGGCGCCACGCTTTCGCATGAGGCGCCCGGCTCCGTGAAGGTTGTCTACAACGCGCAGGGCGATTGGGCGCAGAATCTGCCGGGCGCGCCTTCCGTGGTAAGCGTCTGGGGCTACCTGCTGGGCGCCGACCACAGTCCGCTGCCCAGCGTTCGGCAGGAAATAGAAGACAGTACTCTGATCGATCTCGTCGCGCCGACTCTCATGGCCAGCGGGTCGTCCAAACTGCAGATGTACTATATTGGTCCAAAGGAACGGCCGATCTTCCGGACGGTACCGTATACGGATCAGGCACAGACCTTCGACCGACTCTATCCAGGTCACAACAAGGCGGAATTCTGGGAGTTCTTCTTTCCGGGAATCTATGGTTCATGGCAGCAATGGGCCAGGGATCCCGCCTCACGTCCGGTCCCTGACGATATTACCCAGACGGCGCCTTACACCGATGCAATCACGGGAAAGTTGATCGTCAGCTTTTTCCACCCGCTTTGGACGCGCGATCGCACCGGTATCGCCGGTACGACGGGAGCAGATATCACTCTCGATCAGCTCGCGAAAGTCGTCGAAAGGGTGAAGATCGCTGAAACCGGATTCGGCTTCCTCACGATGTCGACTGGCAACGTGGTGGCGATCAATCCGTCGGGCCAGGCGATCATCGGCCTGACTTCATCGAGCGATGCGGGCACGCAGGGCGTCACCGGCTTGGAAAGGTCTCTGCGGGGAAGTACGCAGCCGGCTATCGCGTCACTACCTCTAGACAAGAACAATGACGGTGTCATTCAGCATATCATGCTCGACAATAAGGGCGAACACGTTCCCTATATTGTTGTCCTCAAGAGATTGAAGCCGACCAACTTGTGGAGTTCGGGACCGATCAAGTCCGAAACGATGTCGGTCGGGATCGTCGTTCCCGAACGGGAGATCTATGCATCCCTGTTCGCCGCGCAGGAGAGTATTTCTCGCGCAACCAATCGTATCCTGCTGTTTCAGATCGCGGCGATCGCCGTTTCGCTTCTGATTGTTTTTGCGGCCGTGCTCGGAATTTCGAAACGGATCACCGCGGGCCTCAGGGCACTTGCCAGCGCCGCCCAGCTGCTCCAGTCCAAAGATTATTCAGTCCGCGTGAACATTCCGACGCGCGACGAGGTTGGAGCGGCAGGAATCGCTTTCAACCGGATGGCCGAGCAGATCAGCTTTCACACGGAAAACCTCGAGCAACTCGTCGACGAACGAACCAGGGAACTCGGGGACGCCAATCAGGAGATTTCCGCACTCAACGAAAAGCTGCAGGACGAGAACGTCCGCCTTGGCGCCGAACTCGCGGTCGCCAGGCAGATACAGATGATGGTCCTGCCGAAACAATTCGAACTCGAAGCGATTCCGGGGCTGGAGATCGCGGCCTATATGCGGCCGGCCGACGAGGTCGGCGGTGACTATTATGACGTCCTGCAGAACGGGTCACGGGTCAAGATCGGCATCGGCGACGTGACCGGTCATGGTCTCGAGAGCGGCGTGCTGATGCTGATGGTCCAATCTGTTGCACGCGCGCTGCAGGAGACCAGCGAGGCGGATCCGCACCAGTTTCTGGATCGGCTGAACAGAGCGATCTACAAGAACATCGAGCGGACGAACACCGGAAAGCATCTCTCGCTGGCCTTCCTTGACTTCGAGGATGAGCGGGTAACGCTATCCGGCCAGCATGAGGACGTTCTCGTCGTGCGTGCGGACGGGGACGTCGAACGCATCGATACGATGGATCTGGGTCTGCCGGTTGGCCTGGAGAATGACATCTCGAAGTTCATTGCCACGCGCGACATCCTGTTCGGCAGTGGCGACGTGATCGTGCTGCACACTGACGGTGTGACCGAGGCGGAAGACCAAGACAGAAGGCTGTTCGGGTTCGAGCGCCTCTGCCAGAGCGCACGAAGACGTCAAGGCGGGAGCGCCGAGGAAATCAAAACCGGGATCATCGAGGATCTCATGGCCCATATCGGGATCCAGAAGATCCACGACGACATCACCCTCGTGATCATAAGGCACACATAGCCATGACAACGCTGTTCGGGACCCCTGACGTTGCAATCGGGATGAAGGAGAGCGTCAGTCGCGTGCGGCTGTTCGACGGACCTCTCGACTTGAGTTGGCGTCATTGTGCCACGACCTCGGACTTCATCGCCGATCTTTTCGCATTGCGCTTCCGGTCGTCCCGCAATGACTACATGGAAGTGCGGCACAGCATTGGATATCTGGTCAACGAACTCATCGAAAATGCCGTCAAGTTTCGCGCACCGGGTGAGATCTTGATCGAGGCGTCGATGGATTCGGAGTGCTTCAAGCTGAAAGTGTCGAATGACGTCGATGGTGAAGATGCGTCTGAGTTCCAAAGTCTCCTGGCGGACATCACGGTTGGCGACCCCATGGACCTGCTGATACAGCGAATTGAAGCCAATGCCGCCAACCCCGACGTAGGAGGCTCCGGACTTGGATTGCTGACGTTGATGAGTGACTACGGCGCACGCCTGGCTTGGATATTCAGCGCCGCCGACGAAAGCGATCGGATCTGCGTGGAGACATATGCCTCCATTCCGATCTCGCAAATTCACAACTAGAAGAAACGAAGCCAGGCTATGGAAATCAAGACAGACGACTATCGTGTGTGGACTGAAGGAAGCGAAATTTTCTTCGACGGTGCAATGCGGCTTGCCAGTTCCGAGGCCGGTGCGCCTATCACGGCTTTGGCGACCAGTGTTCTTGCCTCGAAACCCGCTTCCATTACGCTCAATCTGAAGGACCTTCACTTTCTCAACTCTTCCGGCATCAACCTGCTGGCGAAATTTACCATCGAGGTGCGCAAGCATCCCGATGTTCGACTCGTCGTGCGTGGAACGCCCGACATACCCTGGCAGTCGAAATCATTGCCGAATCTGAAGAAGCTGCATCCCGCTGTGGTGCTTTTGATGGACTGACCAGGTCCCGAAATTTGCCAAGGGACTGCGTGGGCTTGCGGCAACCCGAGATAGTATAGGTCAGCCGGGACGATGCGGGAGCTCCGCACCGATAGTGAGAAGGTGCAGGAGCGCGGCGCCTACAGCGAATATGTACACCAGGATAAGTATTTGGATGCCAAGCTAACGACAATCCGGCCTCGTGCGCAGATGCTCGCAATGGCTCGGCGGGGGCTCGGCACAGGCGGCAGGCGTCCAAGTTGGGGGGATGTCGGGCTGTCTGTGCCGATCAGCCGCCGCGCGATCAAAGGTGGCGTCATTGAGTAAGCGTGCCAAGGTGAACGGCGGCCAGCTGGAGTTCATTCCGCCGCAGATCCCGACTCGGGTCACGGAGCCGCCCGAAGATGAGGGATGGCTTCAGGAGGTCAACCTTGACGGCTACCGAACGCAGATCATCATCGATAAAGGCGGCGTGCGTCTATACAGCAAGAACGGCCGTGACTGGGCCACGAAATACTGGCCCATCGCGCTGGCGGCCGAACTGCCATGCCGGGCTGCCATTATCGACGGCGAGGTCATTGTTCCAGGCGAGCAGGGCGCTCCCCATTGACCTGCGCAGGAAGCTGCGATCTGGCTCGAACCGAGCCGGCTGGTGTTCGTCGCGTTCGATATCCTCCATCTCGACGGTCGCAATCTAACCTCCTTGCCCCTGCTGCAGCGCAAGCAGGCGCTGTGGCAGCTCGTTGAGCACGGCTCCGGCAAGATCCAGTACAGCGAGCATTTCGAGAGCAGTGCGCTAGCGATCTTTCGGGCCATCGAGAAGGTGGGCTCGAGAGCGTAGGCGGTCAAGTCGGCCGACCGACATGCTGCGCGTTCCAGTCACCACCGCCCTGAGGCTCAAAATTGGGCCGTGTATGGACGGCTCTCCGTTGGCAAGGGTTCTATTTGAGCGCTCTGCAGTTGCTGGCTGGTGCGCCATGTGTCCGACCTGTAGGTGCGGCTCTTAATATGCCACAGGCAGGCTGATGATCGCGCCCGGCGGGCAGACCGCACACGATCCCAAGGGCAACAACGATGGGAAAGCGGCTCGGAATTTCAAACTGACCCACGACCGCTAATCTGAATCGAACCCAGCCTTCTTCCGCCGCGGACATCGGGAACGGGTCGCGTTTCGACAAAAATGTCTTGTTGGTAACGCAAATTGAAAGCAGACCCCGGTAGATCGGGCTACGGTGAAGCGAGATTGTGAGCTTGGCTAATTTGTCTTGGAGACCCGAAAATGCCACAGGCAAAGCGGATCCTGGTGACTGGAGGCGCGGGCTTTTTGGGATCGTTCTTGTGCGAGCGACTGCTTGGTGAAGGTCACGAAGTTGCCTGTGTCGATAATTTCTTCACCGGAAGCCGAAGAAACGTCTCCAATTTGCTCGACAATCATTCCTTCGAAATCATTCGCCATGACGTGACGTTTCCACTCTACGTTGAAGTTGATGAGATCTACAATCTTGCCTGTCCTGCGAGCCCCGTTCACTACCAGTTCGATCCGGTTCAGACGACCAAGACCAGCGTCCACGGGGCGATCAACATGCTAGGGCTCGCCAAACGGGTTCGCGCGAAGATCCTTCAGGCGTCGACGTCCGAAGTTTACGGTGACCCTGACGTTCACCCGCAGACCGAGGATTATTGGGGCAGGGTAAACCCAATAGGACCCCGTTCTTGTTACGACGAGGGCAAACGATGTGCTGAAACCCTCTTTTTCGACTATCGGCGACAGCACGGTCTGCGGATCAAGATAGCGCGCATCTTCAACACATATGGCCCTAGGATGCGTCCGGACGACGGCCGCGTCATTTCCAACTTCATCGTCCAAGCCCTGCTGAACGAACCGATCACGGTGTACGGCACTGGCCAGCAGACACGTTCATTTTGCTATGTCGACGACCTCATCGACGGTCTGGTTCGCATGATGCAGACGGCTGACGATCTTACTGGTCCGATCAATCTCGGCAATCCGGTCGAATTCACGATGCTAGAACTCGCCAATCTGGTGATCGAACTTACTGGAAGCCGGTCGTCGATCAGTTTTTTGACTTTGCCCGTTGACGACCCTAGACAGCGACAGCCCGATATCGGGAGCGCGTTGCGCGAACTCAATTGGGAGCCAAGAACCGCATTGCGGGACGGCCTTGTCAAGACCATTGCCTATTTTGAAGGCCTGGTTTCGTCGGGCTATGTACGGCCGGCCGCTGCCGAATGAAGACCGTCTTGGTCACCGGCGGGGCCGGCTATATCGGATCACACTGTTGCAAGGCATTCGCCGAATCGGGTTGGTCGGTGATCACGTATGATAATCTCTCGCGCGGTTGGCGCGACGCGGTTAAATGGGGACCGATTGTCGAAGGCGACATTTCCGACGCCGAGGCCGTGTCGGCGGCTCTACGACAATATCGGCCTGATGTGGTGGCGCATTTCGCCGCCCACGCCTATGTGGGCGAGTCAGTCGAAAATCCCGGACTCTACTACCGAAACAACAGTTTCGGGTCGCTGGTGTTACTCGAGGAGATGTTGAAGGTCGGCGTGGGCAAGCTGATCTTTTCCAGCACATGCGCATCGTATGGAGTTCCGGTTCGCTCTCCGATTGACGAAACGCATCCGCAGTCGCCCATCAATCCCTATGGATGGTCGAAATTTATCATAGAACGGATGGTGGATAATCTCTCCTATGCCCATGGCCTCGACGCGGTCGTGCTCCGGTATTTCAACGCGGCCGGATGCGATCCCGACGGCGAGGTCGGCGAGCGGCATGAACCGGAAACACACGTCATACCCCTCGCTATTGAGGCGGCTGTCAGGCGGGACCGGATTTTTACCATCAATGGCATCGACTTCGATACCCGCGATGGAACCGCGGTGCGGGACTATGTCCATGTCACCGATCTCGCACGTGCTCACGTCCTGGCAGGGGAGAAGCTGCTGCGCGACAAGGGTGTCCACGTCTACAATCTCGGGACTGGAGCTGGAACGACGGTGAAGGAGCTGGTGGATGCGGTCAGCCGGGCATCGGGATCGCGCCTTCCTGCGGTTTACGGTCCGCGCAGGGCAGGTGACCCGCCAGCGCTTGTGGCCGCGGCCGACAAGGCGCAGCGGGAACTTGGCTGGGTGCCTGAGCAATCCGGAATAGACAGGATCGTCGAGACGGCGCTGGCCTGGTACCGTAGCCGATTATGACAGGTCCGCCACGCTGCCGTGGCCGAGAGAGCAGCAAAGACCGGCCGACCAGCTCTCGATTCACTGTCGGCGCCGGACGGAGTCGATGGAGAGGCTCCGGGTTTGGACGCGCGTCAGCGTTGAGGGCAACTGAAGAAAAATAGAGCAGGGCCATCATCCTTTGTCCTCAGCGTCAGAGGCACATACGATTTCGTGCTGGCGACCTTGGTATTGAGGAACAACGACGGAGGCAGGTCCTTGGCTGTTGACTCTGCCGTTCTCTATCCAAATGACGTTGCCTGCATCACGCGCCGTTTCTATGCGGTGCGTGATCAGCAAAATTGTCCTTTTGCCAAGCTGCCTGTCAATCGCACGCCGTACTTGATCCTCGAGCGCGGTATCGAGTGCGTTCATGGCCTCATCCAGGATCAGGAAGTCCGGATTGCGCAATACAGCTCGTGCCAGGCCAATGCGCTGTCGCTGGCCGCCGGAAAATCGCAGCCCCTCCTGCCCGATCCAGGTATCGTAGCGATCGGGGAGGTCTTCGACGAATGACGCGACGCCGGCACTGCGGGCAGCCACAATGATCTCTTCTTGGGACGCGTCGGCTTTGGCCATGCGGATGTTGTCTGCCACCGTGCCCTCGACGAGGTCGACGTCCTGACCCGTTACGGCGATCTTGGACAGCCAGTCGTCCCGCCTGATGTCCTGCAGCCGGGTGCCGTCAATCTTGATGTCGCCAGAGGTCGGTTCGTACAGCCGTAAGAGGAGGTTCACGATCGTCGTCTTGCCAGCGCCACTTGCGCCGATCAGCGCCGTGGTTTCTCCGGCTGGTATATCGAACGACAGGTCCGTGAGCACCGGCGCATTTTGATCATAGCAAAAGCTCACGTGCTCGAAAACGATACTCGCGTTCAAATTCCCGAGTGCGATGGTGCCTTGCGATGGATATTCCTTGTCCTCGGACTGGACCATCTCCAACACCGAGCGCAGTTGCGGCTGCATCTGCGCCAGAAACAGCAGGTTGCTCTCGAACTCCTGCGTATGCGGCTGCAGCCGATAGAGGAGGGCCACAGCGGCCAGCGTTACCTCGAAGCTGATATGCCACCACCCGGAGACCAGGACGATGGAGCCCAACATTCCCAGATAGCCGATCTCGGTCGCTGGGCCGATCCAGGACGAAAGGCGAATCAGGGACAGCGATGCGTCGCGCGCGGCCGCCGACGATTGCACGAAGCGACGCTGGTGTAGCGCCTCCTGTCCGTAGGCGCGGATGGTGCGCAACGCCTGGAGTGTCATGAGCATATGCTCGCCGAGCGATTGATGGATTTTCTTCACCCGATGTCCCAGGTCCCGCGCGGGTCGCGAAAAGATGCGCAAGATCGCCGAGATCGCGATTGAGCCAAGGGCTGCGATCACCAGGATCTTCCAGGAGATCGTGAAGAGAAAGACGGCGAACACGAAAATAGAGCAGCTGTTGATGATGAGTCGGGTCACTGCGCCATACGCTTGCGCCACCAGCCACGATTCGGTCCCGAGCACCTCCATGAGTTGCGATTGCTCGTGCTGTTGGATGGATCCGAACGCGACCGTGAGATATTGTTCGTGGACGAGGTTGCGCACGCGCTCGCTGATCCGTTCGCCGATGCTGGAGCTTATCAACGAATACAGCAGCGCCAGCGCTCCACGAGCGAAGATGAGTAGGAGGATCGCGAAGGCGAGCCGGGTAGGACTACCGAGCCAGGCGACTGCCAGGCCCAGCGCTCGGCCCTGAAGGCCATTTCCAGCATCCGTGATTCGGCTGGACACCAAATAGAGGAACAGCAAGATCAGGGTGATGCCGAGCGTCTCGGCCAAGGATGACAGAAAGCCAACAGCGAGCAGAGCGGGCGTCGCCCAGCGCGGCTTGCCAACGATGCGAAGCAAATGCGAAAGATCGCGCAACGAAGCACGGACCGCACCGCGGCGTATGGCTCCTTTCCCTTTGCTCATTTCAGTTCCCCGATCGGGAAGCGCACGGTAACGCGTGGGCGGACAGGCATGCGACCGCGCAGCAGTTTCGTCGCAGCGCGCTTGGCCAAATGCGCTATGATCAGGGGCAAATCCACGGCGATTATCCGCATGGCGATCGCGGGATGACGGCGAAGCAGCAATGACAGGATCGGCAGCACATAGCGGGGGTGCCTCAGGCGCAACGTCCGCTCCAGGAGCCATGCCGAATAGAAATGCAGGCCTTCACGCAGCGTAGTTGCCGCATCCGGGTGGCGGCCAAGCATCTCGTCCACCACCAGCATCCAGGACCGCAGCATGCGGGTCATGTTGCTCGACATATTTCCCGGTAGATAGCGATATCCCACCAGCGGCTCTTCGACGACTTCGAAGTGGTAGGTTTCGGCAACGCGACAATAGAAGAGGATATCTTCACAACCCTGCGCGCCGGCCTCGCGCAGCCCACCCTCGAAACCGTCGGCGTCTATCAGGGCCTGCCGGTGTACCAAGGCTGCGCTGCCATTGCCAACGAAATTGCCGTGGAAAAGGCGCTCAAGCACATCGCCCCGCCAGTTTGGCCGATGCTGATCATCCGTTACCGCACTCTGAGCATCGATGACTCGATACCAGCAGTAGACGAGCCCCACTTTCTCGCCTGCCCGATCGAACGCGGCCAATTGCCGCTCAATCTTGGTCGGCGCCCAGAGATCGTCGGCATCGACGAATGCGATCAGATCGGATTGCGCCGCTTGCCAACCCGTATTGCGGGCGGCGGCCACGCCGGCGTTAGCCTGCCGGATCAGCCGCACGCGAGGGTCGACCTCCATGTGGTGTCGGGCGATGGTGACAGTCTGGTCGCGCGAGCCGTCGTCGACGACAATAATCTCGAGCGCGCGGTGAGACTGGGACCGAACGCTGCGGAGCGTCTCGTCGATTGTATCTTGCGCATTGTGAGCGGGGATAATGACGCTGACGAGTTTGCCGTTCATTCGAGCACCGCCTCTACCATGGCGACAAAGTCATCGAGCGAACGGTCCCCACGCACCTCGATGCGTGGAAGGTCGATTGGATCGCAATCGAGGTCCGCCGGCCCGTGTCTGCCGCCGAAGCCGATTCGATAGCCGCATTCCTTGGCCAGCCTGCCCAGCCGTCGGTCCGTGACGGAGAAAGGCGCCGCGAATGCCGTCGTTGGCCTCCCGGTCCACCGCTCGACGAACATACGCGAGCGCAGCAACTCAGCGGCCAGCTCGGAGCTCGAAAGGCCATCGATGGCGCGATGCGTCGCCAGATGGCTCCCAAAGAAGGCACCTTCGCCGGCAAGGCGTCGCACGGTCTCGGCGTCCATGAGTGGTGCCGGGGGACCGCTGTCGGCATCCCATTGTGCACGTTCACCCACGAAGTCCGTTACCAGGAAGACTTCGGCCGTCAGGTCGTTGGCCCGCAGGATTGGCCAGGCATGGTCGGCAAAGTTCTGCAAGCCGTCATCGAAGGTGATGAGCACCGGACGGCCCACGAAAGGGTGACGGTTGGCAATGAACCATTCGAGCTGCTCTGACATGATCGCGTGAAAGCCATTGGCGCGCAGCCATGCCATTTGGCTGGCGAATGCGGCGGGCGCGAGCCGAAAACGGGCGAGTGCGGCCGGACCTTCATCGGAGACGCCGTGGTACATGAGAACGGGAATGCGCTGCCGCCGCTCGCTACGCGCAACCTCACCGCGCAGCGCCCGTGCCCCGCCCCAGACGATGTTTCGCGCGACGTCCGTCTCGATGGCCGCGCGGATGGGGAGGTGGTCGAGCGTCGGATCCGCCGCAAATTCTGCCGGGGACAGGCGGCGAAAGCGGTCGATGCGATAGAGATCGGTCTGGATCGATCGCTCAAGGACGAGGCCTTCGGTCGCGGCCAGCGTCTCCGAAATTAGTTGCGCGCCGAACTTGTGGTCCCAATCGAAGCCTGTCCGTTCCATATTGTCACGAAGCACGAAGGCGTGCGCGCTGATGAAACTGCCGCCGGGCGCCAACGCCTCGACGATCTTTGAGGCGACGCGCCGCAACTCGTCGAGATTGTCCAGGAAATAGAGCACTTCCGAGCAGATGATCAAATCCATCCCGTCTGGCAGTGCATCCGCAAGAAAATCCAGTACCCTGAATTCGATATTCAACTGGTGTCTGCAGCGCGCGCGCGCCCGCTCGATGGCAATAGCGGAGATATCGGTCGCGATCAAATGGCCCACGCGCGGCGCCAGCTGCCGCGTGAAATGGCCCTCCGCGCAGGCCAGCTCAAGCGCCCGTCCGATGGGACCGGCAGGCAGAATTTCGAGCTGCCGCTCATATTTTTCCTGCTCATAGGGCGAACCGTAGTTCCAGGGATCCTCGATCGCAAAATGGCGATTCCAGAAAGATGTGCGGTCATTGTCGCGCCCATCCGCGGCCCGTGCACGGCGCGGCGCTGCAAAAGGCTCTTTAGTTTCGGCGCTCGACCGAACCAGCGCCTGCGCTTCCGCGGCCAATCCCGCGAGTTTGCCGAAATGGCTGTCCTGATCAGACCGGCGTCGCGCCATGGACAACAATGCCTCGGCTGCAGACATGTTTGACTTGTCGGCACCGGCGCCCTTTTGCGGTGCATCTACAGGCGATCGCCTCGCAAGCCGCGCGACACGCTTCCAGAAGCGGGACGCCATGCGGCTATGGCCGGAGAGATTGCCTAGAAGCCGCTCAGGGGGCACGAAAGCCAGGATCAATTCAATCCAATGACGCCTTGTCACTCTCCCGAGTACACCGAACTGCACGAGAGCTTCGATCTGCCCTTCCATCATTAGGTAGACATAAAATTGATCGATCCCCTCCGGAAGTTCGGTCGAGCCCGGATGCCGAACATCGACGCGTATCCCCAGCGTTCGCGCCAGCCTGCGCGGTGCGGCAAGATCATCGAAGTCGAGGAGCATTTGGTCAAGATGATATTGTACGCGGCGGCCGGCGGCAGGGTCGCTCCAGAGATTGCTGAGTTCAATCACCAAGTCGGTGAGGGGGCCACCGAACCTGTCCCATCTGGCGGCCAATTGCTGCGGCGTCGATAGACTTCCTACCATCAGGCCGTCGAAGACCACCTTAGCGATCTCAGGCGCCCATTCGTATCTGGCCGGGAGCGCGCGCAGGATCCGCGAGGGGATCGAGCCGCCGCCGCTGCCGCAATCCGACGCAGCGTTCCACAAGGCGAACCACGCGAGTGCTTCGCAAGCGGCGCGGCCGTCCAACGGGTTCGCTCCCTTGGCGTGTGCAGACGCTGGGTGTTTGACTCTGGGGTCGGCAGAAAAGCCGCGGGTAATCACGATCTCCGCATCTGATATCATCTGCGTCGAATTTCGGGTGAGCGAATTGGGGCTGGCCCGATAGAAGGCGAGCGGCTCGTCGACCATCACCCAACGGTTCCCGAGACGTGCGACGCGCTGCCACAAATCCCAGTCCTCACAGGTGGCCAGCGACACATCGAAGCCGCCTAACTCGACGATCGTCGCCCGGTCGATCAGCAGCGCGTGAGTACGGATGGCGCACCGGCGCGCGAATGTCTCGAAGGGTTGGATCGCAACCTCGGGGGCGATGCTCGACGGGGTGAGTGCGCCATCGGGCATCACGCGCCGAGAACCGCAATAAGCGGCCACTGCATCGGGAGCGTTTTTCAATGCGGCCAGCATTTTGGCAAGGAAGCTGGCGTCTACCCAATCGTCGGCATCCAGGAACATTAGCCAGCGTCCGCGCGCTGACGAGATCCCCTGATTGCGCGCGCCGGCGGCGCTATGGGCAGAGGAGTTCACCGTGCGAAATCGAGCATCGCGCCCAACAAAACTGGCGATGATTGCGGCAGTACGATCATTCGAGTCATCGTCGACGATGATCGCCTCCCAATCAGTAATGTCTTGATTGATGAGACAATCGAGTGCTTGTGCCAGTGTCAGCTCCGCGTTCCGCGCAGGCACCACGATTGAAACCGAGGGATTGTCCGCCACGTCGTCCTTACACGCGCTTGGTTCGGAGGTAGAACAGGATTCCTGAAGCATAGCCGGCGATTTCATGCCAAATGAATCGATCCTCAGCGCTCCTGCATCCAAGCAGCCTTCTGCGGACCCTGCCGAGGTACCAGAGTGGCTTCCATTTGAAAGCCTGTTTCAAATTCGCCTTCACGCCAGTCCGCTCATGCTGGACGAGCAACGCGGCCGAGTGACCGCGCATGTAGAAATAGATTTGCTTGGCCAGGCCTTCCATAGTCCGCCTGTGGAAATGGAATGCGACGGAGGTTGGCTGGTAACGGCAGTCATATCCATTGGCAAGCAGCCGATACCAATATTCAGAGTCGCCCGAACATCCAGCCTGGCCGACGTCAAGGCGCTCGTCAAACAGCCCCGCGCGGTCAAACACGTCGCGCCGGAAGGCCATGCTTGCACCGGCACCGATTTTCCATGCCGGGAACACTTCGTGCCTGCTAGAGGCAAAGTCGGCCGCGCGGAACAATTGCGGCCTGTAGCCTTGCCCGAAGCTCCAGAACGTCTCGAAATAGCGCTGTGCTTCGGTGGCAAGTTCTGCTGGCAGTACAAGGCCTGTCACCGCGCCGGTCGAAGGCCTGTCGAACGCCGTGATCAGCTGCTCAAGCCACTGCGGGTGAAGCAGGACGTCATCGTCAGTGTAGGCGACGATTTCCGCGGATGCACGCTGGGCGCCCCGGTTGCGAGCGATGTCCAGACCAGGTCGATCCTCGCGGACGTAGATTGCGCCGGCAGCGAGTGCTACCTCGCGCGTTTCGCTACCTGTCGATGCGTTATCGACAACGATGATCTCTGCCGGCGGGACACTTTGCTGGGGAAGCGAGGAGAGGCAGCGCCGCAATTCTTTCGGCCTGTCGCGTGTGCATATGACCACGCTGGCGCTCGGCAGAACCGGTGGAGTAAGCGTTGGACCTGCAGCGGCCGTGATCGGCATAGTGCGGCACTCACCGTCGCTCCCTCTGAGCAAATGCCCGACCGGAAGCCCGCCGCGCCACAACACGATCATTCCAGAATCGCAATCCTCGGGACTGACTTGGGTATCCAAATCCACGTGGCGGATACCTGCGCAGCCATCCGGGCCAAACAGCTTGTACAGTTCTGCGCTCAACAAATTTGCGCGCCGACTCGGCATGTCGGACATCTTCACCAGCTCAATTCGCTATAGAGAGGCCGAAATTCGCTCTTGTCGTTTCGCATTCGTCTCACGCGCATCTTGAGCCATCGAGGAACCAGTCGGGCCCTGCAATATTCTTCCAGCATATTGGGCAGGCGGGAGATCGCAACGCCCGGCTCCGTCACAAAAAGCCTCCTCAGCAGCTCGCCGGCCGCGAAAAACCGTCCCTCAATGAAAGCTCTTGTGGCAAGCCAATGGATCATGTCGACCAAGTGGGCATCGAAATCGCGCCCGAATGACGGATACTTTTCACGAAATTCGGCAAGGACAATTTCACACGAGCGAAGCATCTGCATGACATCGCTTGACATGTTGAGGTTCGTCATTCGGTAGCCGACAAGGTGCTGAGGGACGAGCCGGAACTCATAAGTTTCCGCAATGTTGAGGCACATTAGAAGATCCTCGCAGCCTTGTGCGTTCCTGGCCCGCAAGGACGGATCGAATTGTCCCGCTCGCTCGAATGCGGAGCGACGTACGAGCATCGAACTGCCGTTACCGACAAAATTTTGTCTGCACAGGCGCTGGAGTACATGACCTTCGGCGTCGGGCCGATGGCGCAGCGAGAATACTCGACCATCCTGGTCGATATGCGCGAACCAACAATAGGCCAAGCCCGCCGAAGAGCCACCTTCCTGCAAGGCGCGCAACTGTAGTGCGATCTTGGAAGGTGCCCAAAGATCGTCGGCGTCGACAAACGCCAGAAACTCCGCGCTGGTGGAAGCCGCACCGCTGTTGCGAGCGTTCGCCACGCCGCCATTCGAATTTGCTATGAGGCGTATACGGTGATCCTTCTTGGCATATGAGGCCACGATTGATGCGGACTCGTCCGTCGATCCGTCGTCTACCACGATAATGTCCAATGCCTGGTAATTCTGACGGCAGATGCTAATCAGGGTAGAACCAATGGTTCGCTCGGCATTAAACATCGGGACCACGACGCCTACCGTGGGTTTGTCCTGGATCATCGGCGACTTCGTTTTCTCCTTAGGGTTGGCAAAAACGGCTAGCGACCATACGTGTCAGTACTCCTCTTCAAGATCGGGGCGAATTCGCGGCAAAATCAGCTCGGGCGTTCCTATTCGCCTGACTAAAGCCTGTGACCGCGACAAAATCATGTCGCCGAAAGACGCGACATCCATCGCATCTTGAGAAATACGAATTCGCCGTAGCCCTACGCCGAGACGCGCCACAGCGGCATCAAATGCGAAAACCTGATCGTGACCGCGCAGAAGCGCTACGCCTTGCAGGCGGGCGGCCGCCGTCACTCCAGGATCGCGCCGTTGCTCTGGCGCAAGGGCGCGGCGAGGTGCGGACGCGATCTCACTGACATCGCCATCCCACGATGCCATCTCTCCCGGATGTGCGAGGACGGGCTGCTCGTGAACGTCGGCTATGGCCGGTATCGAGCCGCCGCGCTGCGGCCTGACCTTCAGGCCGCGCTGAACTCGCTGTAGGATGGCGCCGCTTCGATGACCTCGCTATTCCGGCCCTCGCAGACGGCGTGGATCGGACGTAAGCCGCCGAGGCGAGGGACTGCTCGGGAAGGCGGTTACGGCGGCTATCGTGCCGTCGTTCCGAATGCCGCTTCACCGTCGCGCCTTCAGGAACAATTTGATGCATGCTCCGCACCGCGCCGGGCGCGCACCGTGCAGGAAACGAAGCGGGCACGGGGGTCCTCGCGCTAGCCAGTTATCCGATCCCCCGCTCAGAAATTCCTACCAAACGTTCCTGAGCCCACCATTCCACACGAAATCGTCGGTTGATCTCTTATTAGTTCCCGACAAAATACAGAAGTTGGGTCGATACAATCATGGTTGAAGTCGAGAGAACAATGCAGAGGTCAGAAGCTGCCCGCAGTTTCCTTCGAAAGCTGCTCACTTTATCATCAGAACGAACGCTGTCGGATGAGCAAAACTTGCTTAGGGGACTTCATCGGTCCGCAAAGAGTGACCCCATGGTAACCCATTGGTTCTCCCCTCCGGTTCCCGTCAGGACTGAAGGTCCCGGCCTGACACACCACGTCAACAACGCAGTGGCAGCAGCTAATGAACTCCTGAAGTGGACCAACCGTGGCCCTCACTGGAACCTCGCGGTGCGCGTTTGCGTGACTGTTATTGCCGACGAGATGGAACCTGAGGAGGCCCGCAAGGCATTCCTGGCTGCCGCCGAGGAGGAGGGGAAGCTGATTAGGGCTGGTGGCTGACGGCCAATTACTTCAACATCCGCTCAGCCTCAGGAATTCCACCAAATGCTCCCCGACCGGAGGCTGGCTGCAGAAGACGTCGTTCGCTAAATTCCACCCATGGCAATCCTCTGGTTCTCACCCCCTGTGTACGTTAAGACGGAACATAAAGGCTTCCGCTACGCGGTCCACCACGTTCAGGCTGCGGCTGAGGAACTCGTCTTGTGGACCAAGCGTGGCTCTAGGTGGCAAGAGGCGGTGCGCGTCTGTGTGGATGCCTTGAGCGGTAAGGTGTCCCCAATGCAGGCCCGCCACGCGTTCGAGCAGGCTGCCGAGGAGGAGGGCATGCTTTTTCCTGATTAGCAGGTCGTGTGGCTCTTCGCGCGAGCCAAAGTCGATCACCAGCTCAGACATCCTTCCAAACATTCTCACCCCCTCTAATTATCCCTCAATGGCAACCCATTGGTTCGTCCCTCCGGTGTTCGTGAAGACTGAAACCGGCGACAGGCGTGGCTGCAACAATGCCAAGGCAGCCCTTGAGCAGCTCAAGACGTGGACTCGGAGAGGACCTCGCTGGCAAAAGGCGTAAATATGAACATCACGCGGCCCGTCGGATTGGTGCTGGCAAGCGAAGAATGCGCCCAGCGCCGCAAGCGATGCCAGATCGGCGTTCCGCTGATGGTGCTGGCTGTGGTTCTGCAATGGTGGGCGAAGGTCGACCGCTACCATGTGCGCCATGCTGCCTTGTCGGCCGGTCTGGCATTTCTGCTCGGCCTTGCGATCAACCAGTTCATTCTTCTTTTCGTGCATCGCATCCGCCCCTACGATGCCGGTGTGACCCACCTGTTGATTGCGCCAAGCGCGGACTGGTCATTCCCATCCGATCACGCGACCGCAGCCATCGCAATCGTTGCGGCCTTTGCGATGCAAGCTCTGCCGCGCCGGACGTTAGTGCTGTCCCTGCTGGCATTTCTGATTTGTTGGTCGAGAATTTACATTGGGACCCACTACCTCACCGACGTAATCGGCGGCGCAGTGACGGGCGTCTTAGGTGCCGTTATGGTGCGATTGGCCTATCGTGAGAACTCCCGGCTGGACAACCTGGCGACAAGAATTCTCTAGCTCCTTATGTGCCAACAATGAGACGAGCAGCTATCAAAACGTCGAGGTCCAAGGCGGCGGCTGGCTGAGGATGATCCTGTCATGCCTTAGTTGAGGTCGGCGAATTCACGAGTTGATCGCGGCGCGATGGGCGGATTCAAACGGTCGTCGCAACATCCCGGATGTTAGAGGTTGCGATGAGCATTGGGTCAAACGAGACAGAAACCTCCATGCAGACACTGACACCCATCCTTTCGACGGTCACGGCGGCATTCCTGGCGTCCTTCGTCGAGGTCGTCGAGGCCTTCACCATCGTGCTTGCTGTCGGGCTGACGCGCAGCTGGCGCCCGGCGCTCACCGGCGCCGCACTGGCGCTGGCGGTGCTGACGGCCCTGGTGCTGGCGTTCGGCCCAGTGTTGGCACTCGTACCAATCAGCACGCTGCAGTTCGTCGTCGGGGTGCTGCTGATCCTGTTCGGCATGCGCTGGCTGCGAAAAGCCATTCTGCGCGCTGTTGGCGTCATCGCCATACATGACGAGGCGGCGGCGTTCTCCAGGGAAACCGCTGCCTTGCACCAGCAGGCAAACGACCGCCGCGCCGACTACCTCGCTGGACTGGCGTCGTTCAAGGCAGTGCTCCTCGAGGGCGTCGAGGTGGTGTTCATCGTCATTGCCGTCGGAGCAGCACACGGGCACACGCTTTACGCCGGCCTCGGCGCGCTGGCGGCGTTCTTCCTGGTGATGCTTATCGGCCTGGCGGTCCACCGGCCGCTGGCGCGGGTGCCGGAGAATGCGCTCAAATTCGTCGTCGGGCTGATGCTGACCAGCTTCGGCATCTTCTGGACCGGCGAAGGGATTGGCGCCGACTGGCCGGGCGCCGATCTCGCTTTGCTCCCCATTTTCGCTATCGTCGCGCTGGCGTCGTTTGCCATGGTGCGCTGGCTGCGCAGCACCTACCCCACACTCACCGGAGAGCTCGCCCGATGAACGTCATTCGGCTCGCAGCCAAGGAATGCCTTGGCATGTTCGTCGATGACGGCAGTCTGGCGCTGCTGGCGCTGGTTCTGGTGGCAGTCATCGCGGCGGCTGTAAAGCTGCTGGGGCTGCCCCCGCTGCTCGGCGCTGCCCTGCTGTTGATTGGTTGCCTCGCCATCCTGTTGCACAGCGTTCGCCGCGCTGCACAGCTGCGGCAGAACTCCAAACCTTGAAGCCGTTCGCGTTCCCGTTTGACAGGTTGATGAAAGGTTGATGCCATAACTATGCCGCGCGTCCTCGCAATGTCGCAAAAGCGATGGGAGAAGAGAGGGACGCGGGAACCGAACCAAGGGAAGAGGCCATGTCGCCTAAGCGAACACTGCTTGATTCAGCCGCTACAATTGCACTCGTCGCCACCATAGCCCTGTCCGCACCATCGGCTCGCGCCGACGATAAGATCTCCATCATGGTGGGTGGCTACGAGAAGCAGATCTATCTGCCCGCCAAGCTGGCGGAAGCGCTCGGCTACTTCAAGGACGAAAGTCTCGATGTCGAATTGCTGAACGAGCCGGCCGGCGTCGATGCCGAGAACGAGATGCTGGCCGGGGCCGTGCAGGCGGTGGTCGGTTTCTACGACCACAGCATCGATCTGCAGGCGAAGGGCAAATTCGTCGAATCCGTTGTCCAGTTCAGCCAGGCGCCCGGAGAAGTCGAACTCGTTTCCACAAAGCATCCTGAGATCAAATCGCCCGGCGACTTCAAGGGAATGAGCCTTGGCGTGACTGGCCTCGGCTCCTCGACAAACTTCCTGACGGAATATCTTGCCGTCAAGAACGGCTTGAAGCTCGGTGAATTCACTTCGGTTCCGGTCGGCGCCGGCAACACCTTCATCGCCGCTATGCAGCAGGACAAGATTCAGGCCGGCATGACGACCGAACCGACGATCACCCGGCTTCTGAAGACCGGCGAAGCTTCCATTCTTGTCGACATGCGTACGATGGAAGGTACCAAAGCCGCGCTCGGCGGCACCTATCCGGCTGCTTCCCTATACATGCAAACGGACTGGGTCGACGCCCACAAGGAGACGGTGCAGAAGCTGGCCAATGCCTTCGTCAAGACACTGAAGTTCATCAACACCCATAGCGGCGCCGAGATCGCCGAAAAGATGCCGAAGGACTACTATGTCGGCGACAAGGAAGGCTATGTGAAGGCGCTGGACGCCGGCAAAGCAATGTTCACCGCCGACGGCGTCATGCCGGAAGGCGGCCCGGAAACGGTGCTAACCGTGCTCTCGGCCTTCAAGAAGGACCTGCAGGGCAAGCAGATCGACCTGTCGAAGACCTACACCACCGAGTTCGTCAAGAACGTGAAATAGCCGACATCGCCGGCGCGAGCCTCGCGCCGGATCCATCCTGTTTCTGCGTCCGGCGATCTCCCGCGCGGCGACCGCTGGGCCTTGGAGTATCTTTATCATGGCTGCCGAAAAAACCGTTCCGGCGATCGAGCTGATCAATGTCAGCCGCCGCTTCCTCTCCCCCACCGGCAAATCGCTGACCGCGTTGCGCGACTTCACCATGACAGTCGAGCGTGGCGAATTCGTCGCCGTCGTCGGCCCGACCGGCTGCGGAAAGTCGACCAGCCTCAACCTGATCACCGGTCTAGCAGCCCCAAGCGCCGGCGAGGTTCGCGTCATGGGCGGCCCAGTCAAGGGAATAGACCCACGCATCGGCTTCGTTTTCCAGAGCGACGCCCTGTTTCCCTGGCGCACGGTGATCGAGAACGTCATGGCGGGCCCGCTGTTTCGCGGCAGGCCGAGGTCGGCGGCCATGGCCGCGGCGCGCGACTGGCTGGCGCGCGTCGGCCTGTCGCGGTTCGAGCAGCATTATCCGCACCAGCTTTCGGGCGGCATGCGCAAGCGCGTGGCGCTCGCCCAGACCTTCATCAACGGCCCCGAGATTCTGCTCATGGATGAGCCGTTCTCCGCACTCGACGTGCAGACACGCGTGCTCATGCATGAAGAGCTGCTGCGGCTGTGGTCGCAGGCCAAGGCCTCGGTGGTCTTCGTCACCCATGATCTGGAGGAGGCGATCGCCCTGGCCGACAAGGTCTATGTGCTGACTGCTGGTCCGGCGACAGTGAAGTCGGTCTACACCATCGATCTGCCGCGGCCGCGCGTCGTCGCCGATATCCGTTACGAGCAGAGCTTCATCAATTATTCGCGCACAATCTGGGCCGATCTCAAGGAAGAGGTCGAGACCAGCTATGCGCGGGCCGCCGCCTGAGGGAGAACATTATGACTGATGCTGCCATCGACGTCAGCGCCGGAAGCTTCAGGCCAGGAACCTCTGACGCCGAAATCGAAGCCGCCGCCGCAAAGGCGGCGAAGCACCGCCGCCGCACGGTAATCTTCTGGCGGATTGCCATCCTCGTCATCTTCCTGTCCTTGTGGGAAATCGCCGGCCGCCTCGCCTGGATCGATCCGTTCTTCTACGCGATGCCGAGCACGATCGCGGCCAGGCTCTACGAATGGACGACGGAAGGAACGTCGGAAGGACCGCTCTGGTACCATCTCTTTGTCACCATGGAGGAAGCCACTATCGGCTTCGTGACCGGTTCGGTTACCGGCATCATCATCGGCGTCGCGCTTGGCCGCAACCGCATGGCCGCGGATATCTTTTCCATCTACATCAAGGTGATCAATTCCATTCCTCGCGTGGTATTGGCGCCGATCTTCATCATGATCCTGGGCCTGGGGCTGGCCTCGAAAGTGGCGCTCGCCTTCGTCATGGTTTTCTTCGTGGTCTTTCATAACGCCTTCCAGGGCGTGCGCGAAGCCGACTGGGCGATGATCGCCAACGCCCGTATCCTTGGCGCTTCCGACTGGCAATTGACACGCTCGGTGATCGTGCCGTCGGCGATGAGCTGGATCTTCGCCAGCCTGCATGTCAGCTTCGGCTTTGCCATAATCGGCGCCATCGTCGGCGAGTTCGTCGGCTCGCGCTACGGCATCGGCCTGCTTATCAACATCGCCAAGGGCTCCTTTGACGCGGCCGGCATGTATGCCGCGATCGTCATCGTCATGGTGGTGGCGCTCGGTGCGGAATATCTGATGACGATGGTCGAGGACCGGCTGGCGAAATGGCGTCCGCAGCCCCTGCACGAGACGCAATGACCTGAACCAAGTCGGGAAGCTGAATCAGGCTTGGGCTGCCTGGTAGGCGGGCAGCTTGGCTTGGGCGCTCAATCCGGGCAGCGGCTTGCGGTTGGCGAGCGCGATCTCGCCGTCATGCGACGAGACAATCTCGCGCACGATGGCGAGACCCAAGCCGGTGCCTTCGCTGTCCGGTTCGGACCCTCTATAAAAGCGCTCGAACACCTTTTCCTTGTCGCCTTCGGCAATGCCCGGTCCCGTATCTTCCACCTGCAGCACGATCCAGCTCGCATCGCGGCCGATCCTTGCGGTGACCGAGCCGCCTTGTGGGGTGTAGCGCAGGGCGTTGTCGACCACGTTGACGACAAGTTCGCGAAGCAAGGTCGGATGTCCCCACACGATGAGATCATCTCCCTCGGACTCGAATCCGAGGTCGATGTTGCGCGACAGCGCCGCCTGCGCCAACCCCTCGAGAGCATCCCTGGCCACGGCGCTGAAATCGACGCTGGATTTCATCAGCGAAGAGCTACCCTGCTCGGCGCGGGCAAGTGAAAGAAGCTGGTTCGACAGCCGCGCCATGCCATCGACAGACATGTCGACCGCGGCCAGAATTTCATCCTTGGTGCCGATATCGCGTTCGCGCAGGCCGACGCTGACCTGCGTCTTCAACAGCGCCAGCGGCGTCCGCAACTGGTGCGCGGCGTTGGCGACGAAGCGCCTCTGCGTGGCCATCTGGCGCTGGATGCGGTTGAAGGCCTCGTTCAGCGCTTCGACAAGCGGGCGCAATTCGCTCTGGACAGTGTCGGCGGCGAAAGGCTTCAGTTCCGCCGGATCGCGCTCCATCACATCGTTGCGAAGGCGCAGGATCGGCGCCAAGCCACGGCGCAGCCCGAAAACGCCGAGCAGGCCGGCAGCCGCGACGAGCAGCACCTGGTCGCGCAGCGCCTTGAGCCATAGGCCGGTCATCAGCTTGTCGTGCCCCCTCAACGTCTGACCGACCGCCACCATTGCATTGCCCGGGTTCTGCTTGCTGACCATGGGCTGGGCAATGGCAACCGCATGGACAGGCTGGTCGCGAAACGTCGTTTCGAAATAGACCGGATTGAGATCGGCGGGTTGGCCAGGCGGTGCGATGACATCGGGATAGCCGGCAATGACTTGGCCACGTGGTGTCGTCACGCGGTAGACGACGCGGTCGGGCTGATCGGATGCGAACATTTCCAGCGCAGCCGGCGGGATCGGCGCTTCCAGCACGCCGTCGTTTTCGCGAATGTTTTCCGCGATTACCCGAGCCGATGCCAGAAGGGTTCGATCGGTGATCAGATTGGCGGTTTCCTCCGCATTCTTGTAGGTCGTCCACACGTTGAACGAGACGACGGCCGTCAGTGGCACGACGAGCCAGGCGAGCAGTTCACGCTGGAGGCTTCTAGTGGCCATCGTCGATTCGCAGGGCGTAGCCGAGACCGCGAAGAGTGGTGATCGCCATGCCGCTGCCCTCCAGCTTCTTCCTGACGCGGTGAACGCAGATTTCCAGGGCGTTCGGATTTGTCTCGTCGTCGAAGCCGAAGATACTCTCGGCGAGCATAGTCTTCTGGACCGGCCGACCGGCGCGCATGATCAGCGTTTCAAGCACGGCATGTTCGCGAGCGGTCAAATGAAGCGGGCTTTCGCCGAGGGTGAAGGCACGTGCCTGCGTGTCGAAGGCGAGCGTGCCGAACCGCACCATCGGGTCGAAGTTTGCCCGACCACGCCGCAGCTGCGCGCGGACGCGCGCCTCGAATTCATCGACGTTGAACGGTTTGACCAGATAGTCGTCGGCGCCACTGTCGAGGCCACGCACCCGGCTCGATACGGCATCGTTGGCGGTGAGAATGATGACGGGCGTTGTGCTGCCGCGACTTCGCAGCCGCCGCAAGATCTCGATGCCATCAAGATGCGGCAAGGCCAGATCGAGGATGACCAGCGCATAGTCCTGACTGGCGAGTGCGAGGTCGGCATCGTCGCCGCGATAGACGCAGTCGATCACGTAATGATCGCGCCGCAGCAGGCGGGCAAGCCATGTCGACAATTCGCGATTGTCTTCAGCAAGTAAAATACGCATTCAATGCAATCCGTCTCAACGGCCGACAGCCACATCGCGAAAGAGTGCGTCTACAAGGGGGTCCGGCGAAAATGTTTTGGCCAATGTTGGGAGATGGGTTTTTCCGTTGGCCGCCGTCCCGCTAGTGCCCTTCCGGTAAATGACCATCCGATATCGCAAAGTCCCGGTCTGTATTGCGCCAAGTGCCGAAAATCAGTCGATGCTCTTATGTCTTTAGCGAAAACGGTCGCTACTGTCCCAGTTGATAGCGACGAGCGTGGGCGAATGGCAGCAGATTTATGCATTGATCAATAGAGGGTGAACAGTGTCGGCAGGAAGCCGCCATTCCTAAATGCTCGACCGTTTCGATCACCGGAAAAAGGGCGAGGAAATAAAGCCCGTCATAGAATGTTCGCTTCAAGGCATGCGTTGAGAACTGTCGTTCGGCCTGGTCGGCAAACAACAGCGGGTTCGGCCAGAAGCGCGGCGTTCGCTCCGCATACGCCAGATAAGCGGGGCCAAACTTTCCCAGCAGGAATTCAGCTTCCTTGCGCGCCGTCACCCGAAAAACGACGAAACTGGCTAGGCCAAGTGCCACGGCCACCACGACGGATCCATATATCAGCCCAATGCCCACCGCGCCGATCGTTGAGAAGAAGTAGAGCGGGTTCTGGGTCATCGAAAATGGCCCGGCGGAAATCAACTCTTCGTTCTTTCTGCCGCCGACATAGAGAATGCTCCACAGACGGCCACCGACACAAATGAGGATGAGGAGGCCGCCCAGCAGTTCGACGAACTCGTGTCCGCTCGACCCTTCGCTCAGGAACGGCTTGACAAACAGCAGCAGCGCTATGGCCAGGACGGCCGCTACCTGGAGAACGATGAGGCGCTTGTGCTGGTCGAATGCCTTTGGTGAAGGTTTGAGGGAGGCGTAGGTCATTGGTTTCCCGCGGCTCTGGCAAGTCTATGGGTGGGCCGAAGTGTCGTTGCGCGTAACCAGCTACTCTTTCCGCCGCCTGATGGCGAGGCAATCGACGGGTTTTCTCGAATTCTTACAAAAAAGTAAACCACCGGACAGATGCCGGCGAACTCGCCTCCCTATGGTCGCTGCTGCCGGTAGTCGCTGCTGCCGGTCGACTGGCCAGAGCTTGATCGACACTGCCGGAACCCCGGCGCCAAATAGGGAAGATATCACATGAACAGACTGGTTCTCGCCCTCGCGCTCGGTACAGTTGCCATCGCCAACCCGATTTTATCAGCATCCGCAGCCACGACCCCTTGCGAAACCTCGCTCAAGGATCTGAGGGCAGCAGAAGCAACGGCGAAACTCAGCGATACGGACAAGACCAAGGTTTCCGAGCTGGAGACCAAGGGAATCGAGCGCTGCAACGCCGACGACGACAAGCGCGCCGACGACTTCTTCGCTCAGGCCATGAAAATCCTGGGCAAGTAAGTCGACCTACCTTCTCCATCAACGACAGGGATACAGCCATGCTCTCGCCAGCCGCCCGATGGGTCGCGCCTGCTCTTAACCGGGTTCCCGATGTCACCGTCGATTTCTGGCTGATCAAGCTCTTGGCGGTGACCATGGGCGAGACGGCGGCCGACTATCTCGCCGTCAATCTCGGCCTCGGGCTCACCGTTACGTCGCTGATCATGACCGGCATCCTGATTGTCGCGCTCATCCTTCAATTCGCGCAGAAACGTTATGTGCCATGGGCCTACTGGCTGGCGGTCGTGCTGATCAGCGTTGTCGGCACGCTGATCACCGACAATCTCGTCGACAATTTCGGGGTGCGGCTTGAAACGACGACGATTGCATTCAGCATCGCGCTCGCCGCAACATTCGCGGTCTGGTACGCCAGCGAGAGGACCCTGTCCATCCACACGATCTTCACCACCAGGCGCGAGATCTTCTACTGGTTGGCGATACTGTTCACCTTCTCGCTGGGCACCGCGGCAGGCGATCTGGTCGCCGAAAAGTTCGACATGGGCTACCTCACCACCGGCCTGTTGTTTGGCGGCGTCATCGCGCTGATCGCCTTTGCCCATTATGTTCTCAAACTGGACGGCATCCTTGCCTTCTGGCTCGCCTACATCCTGACGCGGCCGCTGGGCGCTTCATTCGGCGACCTGCTCTCGCAGCCGGTCGAATATGGCGGCCTAGGCTTTGGCACCACCTTGACCAGCATCCTCTTCCTTGGCTGCATCATCGCCCTGGTTCTCTACATGAGCCTGAAGAAGGACACCGACGAGGCCGACAAAATCCTGCTTGAATCGGAGTAGGAATCAAGCATCTGCACACCCGCCTGACGCGACGAGAACGCGCCAAAACGTCACGGATCCCTGCCGTGGGTTGCTATGGGCAGCTATCGCGCTCACCTCATGGACAGAAGAATGAACTCCAAGAAATCCGGTTATAGCGGCCTCCAAATTAGCCTGCATTGGACGATAGCGGCGCTTGTCCTGTTCCAGCTCCTGTTCGGGGAAAACATGACAACCTATGTCGATGCGGCAGCGGCAGGACGCCGACTGTCAACCTACGAGCAGACCATGGGGTCCGCCCATTACTGGGTCGGCCTGGCGATCCTGTTGCTGGTGTTCGTGCGACTGGCCGTCCGCCTCTTTGTCGGTGCGCCCAAGCCGCAATCGACAATGCCGAAATGGATGGCTTTCGCCTCACGCGCAACGCATGCACTGTTCTACGGCTTTCTCGTCGCTGTTCCTGTTTCCGGGCTTCTGGCCTTTCATCTCTGGGGCTGGATGGGCGATATCCATGCCTGGGCAAAGCCGGTGTTCATCGTCCTGATCTGCATTCATGCCAGTGCGGCACTCTTCCATCATTTTATTCTGAAAGACGCCGTGCTGCGCAGGATGCTTGTTCCTGCGCGCGATCCGGTCGGATGACACTGTGGGCATGTGCAACGACGACGAGCCACCAGGCGCTGGCGGATATTCTAGGAACCGGACCGCCGGCGGTGCTAGCATGCCGCACTGACAAAGCCTCGGCAACAGACCGGAACAGAGATGCGACTTCTCCTTGTTGAGGATGACCCACGGACGGCCGACTACGTCGTCAAGGGACTGAGCGAAGCCGGGCATGTCTGCGATCTGCTGCGCAACGGGCATGACGGGCTGTTTGCCGCGACACGCGACGCCTATGACGTGATCATAGCGGATCGGATGATCCCCGGCCTGGACGGCCTGTCGATGATCAAGGCGGTGCGTGCCGCCGGGGTGCGAACGCCGGCGATCTTTTTGACCTCGGTCGGTGGCGTCGATGACCGGGTCGAAGGACTGGAGGCCGGCGGCGACGACTATCTCGTCAAGCCATTCGCCTTTTCCGAGCTGCTCGCCCGCATCAACGCCCTTGGCCGCCGGCCGCCGGCGCAGGAGCAGAAGACCGCATTGCGGGTCGCCGATCTCGAAATGGATCTGATCATGCGCCGCGTCACCAGGCAGGGGCATGTGATCGACCTGCAGCCGCGGGAATTCAGCCTGCTCGAAGTGCTGATGCGTGGCGAAGGCCGCGTCATCACCCGGACCATGCTGCTGGAACGCGTCTGGGATTTCCATTTCGATCCCAAGACGAGCGTCGTCGAAACCCATATCAGCCGGCTGAGGACCAAGATCGACAAGCCGTTCGAAACCCAGCTTATCCATACGGTCCGCAACACCGGCTACAGTCTGCATGCGCCTATCTAGACCATGATCCCAAAAAGTGGGCCCGGTTGTTGGAAAAGATCATGGCCAAACAAGAAGATAGAGTCCCATCCCGTTTCTACCGGGATGGATCGGGCCCCAGCCTGCTGCGCAGCACGCCTTTCCGGCTTGCATTGACCTTCGGCTTCCTGTTCGTGCTTGCCTTTATCCTGTCGGGCGCCATCGTCTATCAGCTGATGAGCGCCGACCTTGCCCAGCGGCTCGACGAATCCATCAAAGAGACCTATTCCGTGGTGGCGGTAACTTATGCCGAAAGCGACCTGGAGGATCTGGTTGCCACGGTCGACAGCCACGCGGCGCTCTCAACCAAGAAAGAGCAGCTGTTCTCGCTGACCGGTCCGGCCGGCAATCATCTTGCCGGCAACTTTACCGCGGCGGACCTTCCCGACGGCTTCTCGATGTTTGAGGCCACCATGCCCGGCGTGCCAGCCGACACCGTCTATAGGGCCTGGTCCGGTTCGGTTGGCGGAAACAGTCTGACGGTCGCTTTCAGCCTTTCCGAGACCGAAGAGCTGGAAAGCATTGTGCTGATGAGCTTCGGCTGGGGAACCCTCATCATCACCGGTCTGGCGGTGGCCGGCGGCGCCTTGCTGGCCTCGCGTGTCCAGCGCCGCCTCGACGGTATCGCCGCCACTATGGTCGATGTGTCGCATGGGCGGCTTGACGCCCGCATTCCCCTGGTTGGCAACGGCGACGATATTGACGGGGTTTCCGCCCAGGTCAACGCTGCGCTCGACCGGCTGTCGGCGCTGGTCGAAGGCATGAAGCAGGTCAGCGCCAACATCGCGCATGATTTGAAGACGCCGCTGAACCGCCTGCAGATGATTTTGGAAGCCGCCGCCGACAAGACCGCTTTGGGCGAAGCGGTTTCCGATGATTTGGCGGACGCGCGGGCGGAAGGGCTCCAGATCAATGAGACGTTCGATGCCTTGCTGCGCATCGCCCAGATCGAGGCTGGAGCGCGCAAGGCGCGCTTCATCGATCTGGACGTCAATGGCGTCGTCGAGAGCATTGCCGAAATCTATGCGGACGTTGCCGAGGATGACGGAAAGTCGCTGACGGCAAAAATCTTTCAAGGCGCACAATGTCAGATCCACGGCGATTGGGAATTGTTGACGCAGATGTTCGCCAATCTGGTGGAGAACGCCTTGCGGCATTGCCCGGCAGGCACCGTCATCGAATTGTCGGTGACCCGGCAGGACGACCGCGTTCTTGCGAAAGTCGGCGACGACGGCCCGGGGATTCCGATTGAGGAGCGTGAAAAAGTATTCCAACGGCTCTACCGGCTCGACAATAGCCGCTCGACGCCCGGCAGCGGCCTTGGGCTTAGCCTGGTGCGCGCCATAGCCGATCTGCACGGCGCATCCATTGCCCTGGAAGACCGCCGTCCAGGCCTCGCGGTCGTCGTCAGTTTTCCGGCTGCAAAACCGTCGGCTGGCTAGGCACTGCCCTCCAAGCTTACCAATCCGTATGAACCAGGCGACATGCCTGTAAGCTTGATGCGCGATAGTGAGTGCATTCGCCGTGCCAACTCGAAAGGCCGCTCAAATGATGTCCGCTCATCGAAAAATCAGCCGGATCCTGCCGATGCTTACTGTCGCGGCATGTCTAGGCGCTGCCGGCGCGCTCATTCCAGGTTTCGGAAATCTGCCGGCGTTGGCGGCCGAGAAGGTCGTCCCCGCGGAAAAGAACCCTCCTGGGGACATTCCCGATACGCAGGTCTTCATCGACTATGCCTCGCCGCAAGGTTTCACCATGAAGGTGCCGGAGGGCTGGGCGCGGTCGGATCATGCCGACGGCGCCAGCTTCGTCGACAAGCTCGACGGCGTCGTTGTCTCCGTGGCGAAGGCGGACGCCGCGCCGACCGTCGACAGCGTCAAGGCGGACTATGTTCCGAAGCTGCAATCCACCGGTCGAGCCATCCGGGTGACGGCGGTCAAGCAGGTCAAGCTGCCGGCGGGGCCGGCAATCCGCATCGTCTACACGTCCAACTCCGAACCGAACGCGGTGACCAACAGGCAGGTCCGCCTGGAAAATGAGCGCTACCTCTATTTCAAGGACGGCAAGCTCGTCACGCTCGAACTCTATGCGCCAAAGGGCGCCGACAATGTCGACCAGTGGCAGTTGATGTCCAACTCGTTGCGGTGGAAGTGAGATGCACGCGCTGGACGCGCACGAACTCTATCGGTTCTATCACATCGGCGACGACGAGACGGCTGCACTGCGCGGTGTAAGTTTTCAGATGTCGCCCGGTGAGATCGTCGCCCTGACCGGGCCGTCCGGCAGCGGCAAGTCCACCTTGCTGGCCTGCGTAACCGGGCTGGACGAGCCGGATGGTGGTCATGTCGAGGTGGCCGGCCTGCGCCTGACCCGACGATCGGAGGCCGAGCGCACGCGCATTCGCACCGCCAATTTCGGCATCCTCCTACAGTCCGGCAACCTGTTTGGCCACCTGAGCGTCGAGCAGAACATCCGTTTGCAGATGCTGCTGGCGGGAAAGCAGGACGAGAAACGAATTGGCGCCCTGCTGGAAAGCGTCGGCCTGTCGCATCGCGGAAATGCATTTCCAACCGAGCTTTCGGGCGGCGAGACGGCGCGCGCCGGCCTTGCCGTGGCGCTGGCCGCGGATCCCCCCATTCTGGTTGCCGATGAGCCGACCGCGGAGGTCGACCGCGACACTGAATCAGGGCTGATCGAGCAGTTCGAGGCCAGACGCGAAGCCGGACTGGTGACGCTGCTCGCAACCCACAGCAAAGCGCTGGCGCAAAGAGCCGACCGGATCATCCGTCTGAGAGACGGGAGGATCGAGGGTGAGTAGGACGCTAGTTGTCGGCAAAGGTCTTGGCCGCGACTTTCATGATGGGAACGCCGGCCGGATCACCGTTTTGCGCGATGTCGACTGCGAGATCGCGGCGGGCGCGCGCATTGCCTTGGTCGGGCCTTCCGGCAGCGGCAAGACAACGCTGCTGCATATTCTTGGCGGGCTGGACAGACCGACGACCGGCACCATTGAATGGCCCGGGCTCGGCCCGTTCGAGGAACTGCGGCCGCGTCAGGTCGGATTCGTGTTCCAGTCGCCCAGCCTGTTTCCCGCCCTTACGGCGGCCCAGAATGTCGGCCTGCCAATGGTGCTGGCCGGCGAAAGCGCCGCGGATGAAACCGCGGCAGCACTGCTGGAATCGTTTGGCCTCGGCGAGCTTGGCGACAAACTGCCGGAGGAATTGTCCGGCGGACAGTCGCAGCGCATTGCCATGGCCCGGGCGCTGGCCACAGGACCGAAACTCGTTCTTGCCGACGAGCCAACCGGGCAGCTCGACAGCCGGACGGCGCAATTCTTCTTCGACGCCGTGCTGGACCGGCTGGAGGACACCGGCGTGGCGCTGGTCGTGGCGACGCATGACGAAGCGGTCGCGGCTCGCATGGCAACGCGCTGGACAATGGATCACGGCCGGCTGGTCACCGGTCGGCCGTGGAACGTCACAGCATGATGCTTTTGCTTTGGCTTCGGGGCATACTCGCCCGTCGTTTCGTTCGTATCGCCGGCTCGATGGCGGGCGTCGCGCTCAGCGTAGCGCTTCTCGCGGCGATGGCGCTTTTTCTCGCCAGCGCCAGCTCCTCTATGACGGCTCGCGCCATATCGGCCGTGCCGATCGACTGGCAGGTCCAGGTGATTTCCGGTGCCGATCCGGACTTGATCGGTAAGGCGGTGAGCGAAGCCACGCCGGTCAAGGCCGTTTACCAGGTCCGCTATGCGGATGTCGCCGGTTTCGAGGCCCAGACCGGCGGCACCACGCAGACCACCGGACCGGGACGGGTCATCGCCTTCGATAGCGGCTATTCCCGGGCCTTTCCGGCCGAAGTCCGGCCGCTTTCCGGCAAGACCGACGGTGTTCTCATTGCCCAGCAGACGGCGGCCAACCTACATGTCGGCCCCGGCGACACGGTGTCGATCAAGCGAATCGGGCTGCCCCCGGCAGAAGTGAAAGTTGCCGGCGTGATCGACCTTCCCGACGCCGATTCGCTGTTCCAGGCGGTAGGCCTGCCGCCCCAGGCTGCTCCGCAGGCGCCGCCTGACAATGTGCTTGTGCTGTCACGGCAGGACTGGCAGCAATTGTTCGACCCGCAGCAGAAAATGCGCCCCGACACCACCAGGCTGCAATGGCATGTTCGGCTCGCCCATGAGGCGCTGCCCACCGATCCTGTCACGGCCTATACATTCGTCACCAGTGCAAAGCGCAACCTCGAGGCGCGGACCGTGGGTCAGGCTCTGGTCGCCGACAATCTCGGCTCCCGCCTCGGAGCAGTCCGCGAGGACGCACTTTACGCCTCCGTGCTGTTCCTGTTTCTCGGGCTGCCCGGCATTGCGCTGGCCATTGCGCTCACCTTTGCGGTCACATCGTCCGGTGCGGCGCGCCGGCGGATGGAGCAGGCGCTGCTGCGCGTCCGCGGCGCCACGACAAGGACAATCCTGTCCCTGTCGGCAGCCGAGGCCGCGATCGCCGCTGTCGGCGGAACCGCGCTTGGCATAGCCGCGGCGTTGCTCTTCGGCCGCATCGCTTCGGGCCAGCATGTAACGGCGAGCACGAGCGGTCCGACACTGCTTCTTGTCGCCTTGTTCGGGCTGCTCGTCGGTTTCGTCGCCTTTCTGTTTCCTGCCTGGCGTGACGCGCGCTGGGCGACTGTCAGTGCCGCGCGGCGTGCCGTCAGCCGCTCGGGGACGCCGGTCTGGCAGCGCCTATGGCTGGACATGCTTTTGCTCGCGGCAGCCGGGCTCTTCTTTTGGCAGTCGGCGAGCACCGGATACCAGATCGTGCTGGCACCCGAAGGCGTCGCCGCAACCTCGGTGGACTACAAGGCGTTCATCGCACCGGCGCTGTTCTGGCTGGGCATGGCGCTGCTGACCGTGCGGCTGTCGGGCACTATCATCGCGCGCAACGGCGCGGGCCTTCGGGCGATCATCGCGCCAGTCGCCGGGCCTCTCGCGAACGTCGTATCGGCGGCGCTGTCTCGGCAATCGGGACGCCTGACCGTCGGCATCGCCATGACCGCGCTGGCGATCTCCTTCGCCACGTCGACCGCGATCTTCAACACCACCTACAACGCACAGGCGCGCATCGACGCGGAATTGACCAATGGTTCCGACGTCACCGTCTTCGGCACATCGGGCAGGCCGGCCGGGACACATCTGGCAGCGCTGGCCGCACTGCCCGAGGCGGCAGCGGCAGAGCCCATGCAGCACCGTTTCGCCTATGTCGGCGCCGACCTGCAGGATCTCTATGGCATCGACCCCATGCGCATCGAACGCGCAACGAGCCTTTCCGATGCCTATTTCAGCGGCGCCAGCGCGGCCAGCATGCTCGACCAGCTCACCCTGACTCCCAACGGTGTTCTGGTGTCGGAAGAGACCGTGCAAGACTTCCAGCTCCAGCAAGGCGATACGATCAATCTTCGGCTCATGGATGCAAAGGATCACCAGTACCATCCCATCGCCTTCAGGTTCATTGGTGTTGTGCGTGAGTTTCCGACCGCGCCGAAGGACTCCTTCCTCGTCGCCAACGCCGCCTACGTGGGCCGCATGACCGGGTCGGATGCATCCGAATACGTCCTGATGCGGGCAAAGGCCGATCCGTCAGCGCTGGCACGACAGGCCGTTTCGGTGCTTTCCTTCGATCCGTCGCTGAAGGTTGCCGACATCGCACAAGCCGCTCATCTCATCGGCTCGAGCCTGACGGCGGTCGACCTCGGCGGGCTGACCACGATCGAACTGGGGTTTTCTGTTGTCATGGCGGCTGCCGCCGCCGGCCTGATGCTGGCATTGGGGTTCATCGAGCGCCGCAGGAACTTCGCCATACTGAGCGCCATCGGCGCCAAGCCCCGGCAATTGGCGGCCTTCCTGTGGGGCGAAGGCCTCCTCATCCTCGTCGGTGGTTTCGCATTCGGTCTGCTGTCGGGGTTCCTGACGGCGTGGATGCTGGTGAAGCTGTTGACTGGCGTGTTCGACCCTCCGCCCGAGGCGCTGTCGATCCCCTGGGGTTATCTTGGGGTCGTGCTCGGCCTTGTCGCCGCTTCGGTCGTCGCCGCCGTCCTGTCGGCCAGGCCTTCGTCCGGACGAGACGCCGAGCACCTGCGCGATTTCTAGAGCAATTCCAGGAAAAGTGTGAAACGGTTTTTCCGTCCGGAATTGCGTCAAAACAAAGAGATAGAGGGATGTCGCGCAAAGGGCTGCCCTCGGGCTTGACCTCAGGGGTGCGCAGCGGCGGGCTTACCTATTTGTAAAGTAGCGGCCATCCTGTCGCAAACTCCGCCGCCTAAGCTCGATCCATCTTCTCTCGAATGAGAGAAATGATCCGGCAAGCCCTACCGCTCCGGATCGTCACCGTTGCCGCTCAGGGCCTAACGGGCCCTTTCGGCATCGCAACGAAACCAAACGGCAAAAACGAACATGAAAAAATCAGTTATCGCAACCGCAATTGTACTGGCCCTTGCATCCTCGACCGGTGCCTTCGCCAAGGCAACCACCGGCACGATCGCAAGCGTCGACAAGAGTGGCGACTCGATCACGCTGTCCGACGGCAAGACGTTCATCTTGCCGGAAGGGATCGAGGCCGAGACGCTCAAGGTCGGTGAAAAGGTCGTTGTCACCTACTCGATCAAGGCCGGCAAGCTGGCGGTTTCGAGCATTCATCAGGCCAAATAAACCAGCAAAACGAGGACCGAGCGCGGGAGCGCGCCTGTGTGGATGCCATAAGAGGCAAGGTGTCCCCACAGCAGGCCCGGTGACGCGTTCGAGGAGGCAGCAAAGGAGGAGGGCAGGCTCTTTCCCTGATTAGCAGGTCGGGGGCTCTTCGCGCGAGCCAGTTATCCGATCCCCGCTCAGAAATTCTGCCAAACGTTCCGCCCCTTTACTTCGTACGATCGGAACATTGATTTTTTTGTGGGACCTACAGAATAGCGGCTTGGGTTTCTCGCTGAGGTGGGAGGCCTGGTATGAACATTTGGACGAACTGCCGACCCAGCAAAATGACTGCCCACGAGCTTGGTGAAGAGCTGATCTTACAAGCCCGTCGGGGCCAAATCGTCTCCGTCAATGACACTATTGCGGCGGTGCGCCGCGACGGGCCACATCTGGTGGTAAGTGACTGCGAGCTGGTCGCTCTTATTGTTGATGTTGCACCAGCCTTTGGCCTGTTCGTCGCGTTCGATCTTCGGGAATAGCCGCATGGCTCTCCCTGGTTGCCCCCACGTCAGAACCAATACTCCCGACCGGAAGCTGGCCGCATAGCAAGTCCGTCCCTAGGTTCCGCCTATGGCAATCCTTTGGTTCTCACCTCCGGTGTACGTCAAGACGGAGCATGACGGCTTCCGCTACGGGGTCCACCACGTTCAGGCTGCGGCCGAGGAACTCGTCTTGTGGACCAAGCGTGGTAAGTGGCAAAAGGCGGAGCGCGCCTGTATGGATGCCATCAGCGGCAAGGTGTCTCCACAGCAGGCCCGTGACGCGTTCGAGGAAGCTGCCAAGGAGGAGGGCATGATCTTTCCTGAATAGGAGTTCTCATGGCTCGCCACTGGTTCAACCCTCCGGTCCCCGTCAAGACCGGGCGTCCAGGGGAAATCCGCAACGTCAACAACGCCGAGACAGCCGGCGAGGAGCTGATGAAGTGGACCAAGCGTGGCCCTTGCTGGGACCTCGCAGTTGCGCGTTTGCCACGCCGTGATATTCGACGAGATGGAGCCTGAGGAGTGCTGCAAGGCGTTCCTGGCCGCTGCCATGGAGGAGGGGACATTACTCTCCCAATGACAACTAGCTAACTTGAACTGCGGTAAACGTTCTCTGGCCAACACCGCCTTCGCGAAAGGAGTCCGCCGCCCGTGAGAAAGGCGACGGACCCGAACAGCGGCTGCACATCACGAAGAATCCCGCTGCAACCCCTAAACCCGCGAGGGGCCTACATCGTTCCCTTACAACCTGGGTTGATCGGCAGGCTGGTTCCGCTTTAAGTTTCCTCTATGTCTCGCCATTGGTTCTCCCCTCCGGTCTACGTCAGGACCGACCACCCAGGTGTCCGCGTCGCGATCAGCCGCGTCGAGGGTGCGGCCGAGGAACTCATGAAGTGGACTAACCGGGGACATCGGTGGAACGTTGCGGTACGTATCTGCACGGCCGCGCTGGCCGATAAGGTGTCACCTCAAGTGGCTGGTAAGGCATTCCCGGCTGCTGCAAAAGAGGAGGGGGCGTTACTCCCCCCAATGGCAACCAGCGGACTGTTCTAACCAAGAGGCCCGTCGCCCATGAGAAAGGCGACGGGCCCCAACAGCGGCTGCACATCCAAGAGAAGAACCGAGCGCTGCGAGTTCTAAACCCGCGAGGGCCTACATCGTTCCCTATAACCTGCGTTGGTCGGCAGGCCTGTGCCGCTCTAAGTTCCCCCCATGGCAACCCATTGGTTCTCCCCTCCGGTGTACGTCAGGACCGACGGACCTGGCATCCGGTACGGGGTTAGCCATGTCGAGGGTGCCGCCGAGGAACTCATGAAGTGGACCAAGAGGGGACCGAAGTGGACGCTGGCGGTGCAGTCCTGCAGGAGGCCGCCAAGGAGGAGGGCGTGCTCGTTCTGGAGTAGGAAGCCGCGTGGCACTGTTATCCTCTTCGTAAGGAGGTCGATTGTGCCCGCCGTTCTCGACACTTGCGCCTCTGCGCGTGACACCCCTCATGTGAACTTCATCGCCGAATACGAAAGAGCCTGGGCCGAGAATGTACTCGCTCCATTCATTTCAAATTGTTTCAGAATATTTTTCTAATCGTAAGTGACAATCTCAAAGATAGTTCCGGGTTAGCAATCCACTAACTCTCTGAGCTCGTTATCGCTGAAGTAGCGGGCATTGAAACTGCTACTATGAGGCAAGTATCAAAGGAGAGTGTCATGGCAAATTTCGTCAAGAGTTTCGCCACAGCTTTAGCCGGTGGTGCACTTGTTTTATCTCTATCATTTCCTTCCAGTGCGGCGGGAATTAACGTCGGTGCCGGCGCATCAATTGGCGGCCCAGGCGGCATCAACGCTGGTCTCGGCGCTTCGATCGGCGGTAGTGGCGGCATCAGAGCGGGAGCCGGCGCCTCGATCGGTGGGCGCGGCGGAGTGAATGCCGGCGCTGGTGCTAACATAGGCGGCAGCAGGGGCATTACCGCCGGTGCCGGCGCTAATATTGGCGGCAGGAGTGGTGTCACTGCCGGTGCTGGCGCCAACATAGGTGGCACGAACGGCGTGACCGCTGGGGCAGGCGCTAATATAGGCGGCAGGAGTGGTGTCACTGCCGGCGCAGGCGCAAATGTAGGTGGCGCGGGCGGCGTTACAGCGGGGGTCGGCGCCAACGTTGGTGGCACAGGTGGTGTCGGCGTTGGCGTTGGTGGCGGTGCCGTTCCCGGCACCCCTGGGACTCCCGGAACGCCGGGGACACCTGGAACGCCAGGGACGCCCGGCACCCCGCCGAGCGTTGTTGCTCAGCTGTCCAGCAGCCAGCTGATTCGCATGAAGAAGCGCTGCGCCGACGTGCTCAGCAGCGAAGGCACGTATGACAGCGATCTGCGTCAGCTTTGCATGCTGATCGCGCGCCGCTGAGGAGAGTGCGCCGTTAACGGGAGCGTCGAATCGGCCGTGAGGCTTTGACAACACTCTCCTGGCCTCGCGGCCGGCCCGTCACCCGCAAGGTGGCGGGCTTCTCTTGGTCAGGATCGCAGCGCTGCGGGGCTATCCACCACGCACACCCGTCCATAGATTCGGCACGTTGAGGCGCCGACAGGGTCGTCTTGGGTCATTTCGCAAGACATGGTACCGGGCATGTTCAGTAAGTGATCGTCACCACCACAGTGTGTCGCCTGCGGCGGCACCCGTCCATAGACGGTCAGGTTTTGGGTCGCACCGTCTCCGGTCCCCGGCACCGTGCTTCCCGGGGTCGATGCATCACCCCATGGCTGCAACCGCGCGACATCCTTAAATAGGCCATAGGTGACTGTTTCCGCGCCTTTCGACATTTTGCGCGCTGTTGGCGTGGAGCCGGTGGTGCCTCCATTCAAGGAGACAGTACAGGCGGTAGCCGGCGTGCACGTGACCGACACCTGCCCCGTCGCGTCGACATTTGCGCCTAGCGTTCCCACAGATCCAAAATCGATGTTCTGCATGGCGACCAGGCAGTTGGCCGGTACGATAGCCGTTACGCTAAAGCTTGGCCGCGAGATCGCGCCCGTTCCCGTGCTGCACGAACTGGAAGAAGTATACCGGTAGCGAAATTCGACATTGCTACCGGAGAAAGCCGAGAGATAGCTTCCAGGGGCGCCGTTGGTTGGCTGCCAAGGACTGCGCCGTATATGGTTGCGGCCCCTCCGCCGGTTCCAAATGCGTTCAACGTCAACTCAAATGCCGGCGCACCAGCCGGGAACCCCAGAAGTAAGAGCCCCAGACGACACTACGGGCTGAGTCCGAATAAAGCTGATAGTTGAGAACGTTCGAACCACTCAGCAGGCGCTCGAAACTGACCTTGTCGACGGGCGCGCTGGCTCTGAATAAATGACGCGAAAGCTCCTCCACAAGCTGTCTGATCCAACAGGGCTGCCGCGGAACGGCTCTCACCGCGAAGGCAAAAACCGCAAGCTGAAGGACCCGCTCCCCTGACGTTAGCGGCCGTCAGCGATCGAAGAAGGCGCGTCGAAATCTGCGGGCAAGAGTCTTGGAATTCGCTCTCCAGCCACCAGCGCGGTTCGTCTGGACAAGGTCCGATCTACGGAGCGGCGGCGGCGGACCGCCTGAACAGGATAGTTACCTTCGTGCCCTCATTCGGGCTGGAGCTCACATGGAATTGCGCATTGGCGTTTTCGATAAGCGAGCGCGCGATTAGCGCACCGAGCTTGCCATGCCTGGGCCATGTCTCGCCTGCTGGCAGGCCGATGCCGTCATCGGCAACGACCACACGACACCCGTCACCTTCAACGGTGCTGTGCAGAGTGATCGTGCCGCCTTCGCGTCCTTGAAAAGCATGCTTCAGTGCATTGGTCAGCAGTTCATTCACAACCAGTCCCGCCGGCATGGCGACATTGATCGAAACCGGGTACGAGTCCACGCTCATATCAAGCCGGATACCTTCGGTAGCATGCGACGTCATGACTGCCGAGGCGATCTGACCGAGATAGACGCCGAGATCGACCTCGTCCTTTGGTTCGCCGCCGGAAAGTGCTTGGTAGAGCATCGCGAGGGCATTGACGCGGCCTGCCAGGCGGTCGAAACGCTTTTGGTCAGGCTCTACCGCATTTCGAGCTTCCATTCGGATCAGGGCGGTAATCATTTGCAAATTGTTCTTTACCCTGTGCTGTAGTTCGCGCAGCTGAACGTCTTTTTCACGGATACGCTCCTCGGTCTGGCGGGTGTCAGTCTCGCTGTGGGCCGAAACGTCGACAAGGGCAACGAGGCGAAAACAGACTTTGCCATTGTCTTCCTGAATGAGATTCGAATAGACGTCCACGATAGCGGGCTCATCCTCGCCGCGGTGAAGCCGAAACGTCCCGACGAAATCTGTCTCGTCCGCGAGCGCCTCGGTCAGCGACTGGTCCGCCGGCTCATTGAGACCGCTGGCGGAAAGGACCGCCCAATCCTCCCGAGCAAGCTCTTCCGCCTTTACACCCGACAGCTTCTCGAATTCGGGATTGGCGTAGACCACACGTTCGTCGCCTCGCAAGTCCGACACTGCGATCGCAATCGGCACTTGATCGAGAAATTTTCTGAACTGTTCGTTTTCCAAAGCATTGGCGAGGTCCGGTACGTCGAGTAGTTGTTCAACGGACTCGGGATTCTCGGGGTCGCTATTCATCGTATGCTGCCGTCCTACAGTCTGGCGAGACAATATCAGCGATGCGGACGCCACGCCATCGCTGAGCGCCGCGTCTCCAAGTAGCGGATGAAATATCTGACGAACGATTGATTGCACGCCCGCACGCTCGCCTGCGCCGCAGACTTCTGCGCCAGACGCGAGTGAAGCATACCCCGTCCCAAAATCATCCATGGCAATCTTGACACCAAACGACTTTAGCCGACGAAGAACAACGCAGTAGTCGGGTCGCGGATCAGAACCCCTTCAGTGATTTCGAGTTCCAACCGCCCTGGCGAGAGGCCCGATTCGCCAAACCGGCATCGGCTTCACAATCCTATTTCTGGCCATTCCGGCGCTGACGCCGATCCCGGGGCCGTTCGGCGTGGTTTTCGGCAGCGGGCTCGCGCTGGCCTCGCTCCAGATCGTTGCGGGCAGCCGGAGGGTCGCGCTGCTCCATAGGAGCCGAGGCTTGTCGGGGATCATGCGCTTCGGCACCTGGCCCTGCTTCTTCAGTGTCAGCAAGCGGGTCGGGTTGGATGAATTCGCCGGCCGCGCAGACGCTCGCCACGTCTTGCCGAAGTGGACGAGGTGAGGTCGACTGAAGCGCTTTGTCGGGCGCGGCAAATAGAGGCGATCAGGGCAAATCGTGACGCATACTGGGTGGATGATACGGAGCCGAGCTGCCCTTGTGCCCGGCTCCTCCGGCTTTGACGGGAACCTACGCAGCGTCACGTGTTAGTTGCCGACGTCGCCGCTCCGGAGCCGCTTCACGCACAAAGCGCGAAGGACCAGAGCGGCATCGGCGTAAGTGATCGCCTTTTCGCCGCCGAAAACCGGTGTATTGCCGACAACCTCTAGGACATCGCCCTCGATGCGCCAAGGAAGAATATCGGTGCGCAGCCGGCCAAAGACTTCTCGTCCGAGCGAGTTCCACGGCCCTCCAAGATCCTGCGCGGTTGCTTGAACTTGATGGTGACCGCTTCGTCGTGCCTGCGGAAAGCCGGCCCTTTGTCAGGAGCATCGCGACAAAGTTCGACAAATATTTCGAAACCGGCAAGGCGGGCGTTCGGTAGCGGTCTGAGCATCGGCTGCAGTCGGATGGGAAGGCTACGTCCCGATCTGAACAGCGCAGATCTTCGACCGTGTCAGGAATCGCTTCTCCCGTCCGTTATCGAGGCAGAACATGCCGCCGCGGCCAGGCACTACGTCGATGATGAGGTCGGTGTGCTTCCAGACCTCGAATTGCGAAGCCCCGATATAGAAGGGCGCGTCGCCGATGTGGCCGAGCAACACATCCTGATCGCCGACGATGAAGCCAGCACGCGGATAGCACATCGGCGAAGACCCGTCGCAGCAGCCGCCGGATTGGTGGAACAGCACTGGTCCGTGCTCGGCAACAATTTCCGCGATCAGTTCAGGGGCTTCCGGCGTCGCCGTAACTTTTTTGCATGCATAGGCTAATCCGGTTTCCAGTCATCTTCTCAACTGCTCGGACGAGGCCTGAGCGCCAATCATCGTCGCCGGATCGAGCGGATCGCCCTGTACGATCGCCTCGACGCGCTTCAGCGCGCGTTCCATGAACGTATCGTAGATCGATTCATGGATGAGCGCGCGGCTCGGGCAGGTACAGACCTCGCCCTGGTTTAGCGCAAACATGACGAAGCCTTCGATCGCCTTGTCGAAGAAATCGTCGTCCTCGGCGACAACATCCTTGAAGAAGATGTTTGGCGATTTGCCGCCCAATTCCAGTGTTACGGGGATAAGGTTCTGGCTGGCATATTGCATGATCAGCCGGCCCGTCGTGGTCTCGCCGGTAAAGGCGATCTTGGCAATGCGCGGCGACGACGCGAGTGGCTTGCCCGCCTCGAGACCAAAGCCGTTGACGATGTTGAGCACGCCCGGCGGCAGCAGATCGCCAATACACACAGCGCGCTCTGGGGGCGCGTTCCGGCTATGGCTTTTTTTCCGCGGAAAGGGCCGTTGTGCTTTGTGGCAGGATCTTCACTTCGGTTTCGCGCAAGAGCCCGTCGAGCGTCAGCAGCGGCGCGCGCATTGTCATGGCATAGGCGTAGTGAAAGCAATCGAAATTGCTGAGGTAGCGTTGCCAATTCCGTGTTTTTCGGCAACCGCGACGGCATAGGACAGTACTCGCAGCGGCGATCCTGGCTCGCGAAGCGCGATTCTTCTGCTTCCAGCCATTTGACCACGACCGCCTCGGCGGCGCTGTACGGGCAATTCAGCTGGTCCGGCCGGGATAGAACAATAATCGCCTCCCACGCGGCGAGCGTCGATGTGAAGGGGGAGGGCGCTTCCAGCAAGGCGGCTTCATAGCTATCGGCCGTGTCCTCGCCAGCCATCATCGACACGATGGCACAGGCATCCACGAACATTATTCGTCGCCCTGCAGATCGTGATCCAGGTCGTGATAGGCTTCTTGTGGGACCGGCTTTCGATCAGGTTGGAAAGACAGGCCATGTTTTGCCAGAATCTTCTGTGCGGTCTCGCGCGGCCGCTCCTTTTGCATCCGGTTTCGGATTGTCTCACGGAGAGCGGATATCACCGCTTCGGTGATATTGGTGCGGTCGAGGCGGGCAAGCTCCCGCGCCAATTTGTCAGCCTCGTCGTTTCGGATGTTCAAGGTCATATGTGTAGCTCCAATCGCGTATCCACCATTACGCTATCGTGTAGCTTTTTTCAGTGCTCGGTCGCTACGGCGCGGGGCGGCGTAATATTCGAGGCTGCGGACATAGTAAATTCGTTTCAGCCGGCGCACCGTCATTGCCTGCCGTTGCTCGGCCAAAGGATGTTCGCAGCTGATGACGACCGTATCTTGTGGCGGGCACGTCTCACCATCGGGCGGTGAGCGATCCCAATCTGTTGGATGCCTTCAACCGCGATGCCGCCGTGCAGAAACGGACCGTGCCTGAAGCTGCAGAGGCAGCGACAGCCCTGTGGGGAAAGACAGCCGCAACCGCAATCGCCTGGTGCGCCGTGTCGGCGTATTGCAATGGGCGGATACGGGAGTACCGGTTCTGGTTTCGGGTATTCGCCTATCTTCAAGCGGGTTCGCCCGTTGCCGAAGTGGAAGCAGCGTCGGAGAGAGTTCGTCCAGGCTTTTCCCGATAAGGAAATCATGTTCGACGAGGGAACTGCCTGCTTGTCGAGAGAACGCCGGACCGAAGTCAGCCCGTCAAGGCCAGAGCCGCATCGCTGTGGCGTGTGCTGCGCCAGCCTTGACCGGCAGTCTTCGGCCCGGCGGCCGCTTTGGACGCAGGCAAACTCCGGTACGAGCGGTACCGCTCTACCCCTCGGGGTACATTACTCCGGCAATTCGTCGCCCTTGATCGGCGCCTTCCCTTTGCCGGCCCGTTTCAGGATATGCAGCGCCTTGGGAAGGTCGGCACGGGCGGCGCGTTCCTGAAAGTAACTTTCCGTGCGCAGCGCCGAAAGCTTTTCAGCGACTGCCACGTTAATGAACTGGTTGAGCGGCACGCCTTCGCTCTCCGCCACCTTGCGCGCCTCATCCAGAAGCGAGAGCTGAAGTCGCAGTGCGAAATTGCTTCTTCTCATGTCTTTTTCTCCAATCCTCTCCGCGCCTCACTTGGCGACAGGACCATGATACCGAAGCGCTCGGCCAGCTTGCCGAAGTCGCGTAGGTTGAACGTCACTATAGCATCCGCCCGTCCGTTTACCGCCGCTTCCAGCACCATGTCGTCGTCAGGGTCGCGCACGGCGGGCCGCCAGAGAAAGAGAAGGCGAGCCGGCTCGGCGACGGACGCCACGGCATCTAGCAACGCGCTCACATCCTCAGCCGACAGGCCGGAAGCCTCAAGGTGCTCGGGCCTTGTCATGACCGCCTGGTACTCGATCATCAACGGCACCGAAGCGATGAGCGTCAGCCGGCGCTCCAAAGCCGCCACCAACAGTTGGCGCGAGGCGCCAGCGTCACTTCGGATCGCCGCCACCATGGTCGCCGTATCGAGAAGCAGTCTCATGCAGGCATATTGGATATCGCGTGCGATATTGCAAGAGGACCGAGCTTTTCGTAAATTGCCTGGCTTGGGAATTCCAAATCGCAGTGCTCAAGTATTTGCACGCCACACTACGACAGCGCGGCAACTGAACTTGTCTTGCTGATCATCACGCCGCTCAATGCCCTCGATACACACAGAAGAGCGGGCATGCCATGCTGGACGAGGCCAAACCTGGGAACGACAAGATTACAGGGCTGACATGTCGGCACGAGATATGGTTGATCGGCGGATGACCTCGACCACGAAGTCCAGATAGGCGGCCTTGTCCATGAGCATTAGCCGATCATTTGGCGCGGGCCCAGAATGCTCCTGTACGCGCTCCCAGAGGCGTTCCCGCATCTCCCGGTTCAAGGTGATAAAGTCGCTCCCGACATAGCGGCCTGTGCCACGCTCGGCCATTAGGGCGAAAGCCGGCTTTCCGGGTTCACGCTCGACGCCGAGCAACTCGTATTCATCGATGCTGTAAGCCTTTGGTCTTGAGCCAAGCCGTCGAATTGCCGCTCCGGTATTTGCTGTCCTTGCGCCTCGACACCATGCCTTCGAGCCCCGCCTGGTCTATCAGGTGGGAAGATCGCCTTAGCCTCGCCGGGAAGCGCCTGGCTGAATTGGATACGGCCACCGTCCGGGATCATCTCGGCAAGGATCTCGCGGCGGTCCTCCAGCGCCATGTCGCGCAGGTCGTGACCATTGAGATGCAGAAGATCGAAGGCGACGAATAGAGGTCGTGCTGGCGTCGGGTGATGGCTTTCCGCAAGGCTCCGAAGTCAGACAGGCCAGTCTCGTTCAATACGACGATCTCACCGTCGATGATGGCGCTTTCCACGTCCAGTTCAGCGGCGGCCTTTGCGAGGGCGATGCCGATGGCGAAACTGTCCGAACGCGACACGATCACGATGACTGGCGAGGTGACGCTTGTTCATGATGACGGGACCGGCACGGTTCGGCTTCACGGCTACGACGTTCCGTGACGGCGCGCGGGGAACGCCTCGCAGAAATACCGGACCTCTCCACCGCGTCCGCCCTCGGCAATCGCGACAGCATGCTTGGCTTTCGACACATCGACACCGACGTAAAAAACGTTATCTTGCTCCATGGCTCGTCCTTTCTTCGCTTGGGGCTCGGCTCGGCACTCCCGAGCAACCCCCGTTTGCTTAACAGCTGCAAAGACTAAGGGCGGGCGGCCGCTCAGACCACGGTCATAACGTCTAATAGCCATCGCAACCTTACCCGCCAAAATCGTCCTTGTTGCGCCAATATTGACGAGCTTCTTTTCATATAGCTTTCGGAATCTCTCGAGTTTGGCCTTTTTATCGAACTCGACCTTTTCCGCGGCCCACGTCTTGCGAGCACCGCCTTCGAGCAAAAACGCCACCGGTAGACACGCCTTGGGCGACGGCGTATTCGTACTCCTCTGGGTGTAGTTCTTACCCTTCAACTCTGAGCCGTACCGCTCTGCTACGATGAGTACGTAGTAGTCGCTGTCATCGATGCGCCGCTTGATGTAATCCCATTGAGTGTCGTCGCTGGCTTGGAATGCCTCCATCCCACAGGAATATGCCCGAGGTTAAGAACGGACTCGATGACCGACCGTCTTTCGTCCACCAAATCGGCGTAGGTCGAGCTGACGAAGATCTGGTATTTAACGTCCATGCGGCTTCACCCCTTCGATCCGCCCTTGTAAGTCTGCAAGCAGGCTGGGGATAACGCCGTGCCCGCATCAAGAAGCCGAGTCATGATTCTTGCAAGGGGTGAAGCGATCAAAGCCCGACCCGCGCGCTGGCACGCTAGGTTGCCCGGTTTGCCGGAAGGAATAATCACTTGCGGCCGAGGAGCATGAAACGTGCGGTGCCCCCCGCCGCAGCGACAGCCTTCGCTATTCCTTCTTGTCGACCAGCGCCCGTAGTGCCGAGACGTCATGCAGCAATAACCTGCTGCCGCGCTTTTCGATCAGGCCTCTCTTGGCGAGGTCGCTCATTTCGCGCGAGACCGCTTCCCTGTGCGTGCTCATCGTTGCCGCCAGCTCGGAATGCGTCGGTGCCGGGCTTATGGACACCTCGCCGTCCACGAGTGCGGCTTTCTCCGCCCGATGCAGGAGCTCGACGATCAGCCGTTTTCGCACGACCAGAGTGCTGTATTCGAATACCCGCTCGGTCATGCGCCGGAGCTGGGCAGACAGATGCTCAAGCAGCATCCAGGCAAAAGTCGGGTGGGTCATCACGATATCCCGGAATGCTGTGCCGGACAGCCGTGCAGCGCGGGTTGCCTCCAGCGCGACTACGCTGGCAGAGCGTGCAATCCCGTCAATGCCTCCGAGCTCCCCGAAAATGTCGCCCGGTTCGACATCGCGATACGCTATCTCCCTGCCGTCCGCTGAAACCAGTGTCACGCGAGCCCGTCCTTCCAGCAGGAAGAAGACATCGCGACCAGTGTCGCCGTGGGAAATGATTAGCTCGTTGTGTCGATAGCTGCGCTCGTGCCACCGTTTGGTCAGCGCGGCGAGGTCGGCATCGCAAAGTCTTGAGATGAAGGCCAGAGAGCCTGTCACAACGGTCTCTTGTTCAATCAAGTGTACTTCACCTTACTCCCTATCCAAGGAAATTTGATGGCCGCAGGCCCCGCTTTCCGGGATGCAAACTGGGAGCGGATTTCGCCAATGTTTTCCCCGGTGTGGGAATTCCCACAGCCGAGCCTGGTTCGACTGTCATATCCTTGTTGCAACGTCAGGCCCGCCGGCTCGTGTGAAAGCCGGCGAAGGGAAAGGGAACAGTCATGAAATTCTTGGCTCCCGTCACAAAACTTGCTGCGGGGTTTCGCAAATTCGTCGCGCCGCGCTACCGCCCGGAGCTTTATTACATGCGTGGCCCGGGGCCAGCCACCGCCCGCCGTATGGGCACGCCGCGGCAAAACCAATCCATCGACCACTACGCCTAATTCGCCTCGCGGACGGCTGACGCTCTCGCCCGGAGTGCCGTTCGCGCCGTTCCGTACCGGTCAATTCAGATCAATGAAGGGACGATCTGATCATGGTTATAATTCATGCTGCCGCCATTGGTCCATTTCGCAGGTGGTTACGCCTCCGCGCCGAGCGAAAAGCTCTCTTGTCGGCAACGGACCAGTTGAGCCGTTTACCCGATGACGTCCTTGGCGACATCGGCATCTCACGTGACGAAATCATGTGCGATTTGCGAAGCCGCGCCATCCGTCATGCGGAGGCAGGCGCGGCCGGCACGACGATCGAGCGCACCAGGATCGCTTCGGCCTCGATCCCGAAACGGTTGGCCGCCGGCAGTGGCTACACCTCGGCCGAGATCCCCTTTGGCTGGTCCACGAGCGCGCGATCGAGCCTTACATCGGCTTCGACAAGCCGCGGCGCGCGGACGGGACCTTCGAACGGCACTACACCTGCGACCCCAAGGACTGAATGTTGACCGACGGGAGCTGGGGAGGATCTCAAAATGATCATGTCAGTTGTTAAGTCCCTCGCGCCTGTGACGCTCGGCACCGTGCTGATCGCAATCAGTCCGGCTTCATTGTCGGCTTCTGACGCTCAGGACCTTGCGTTCGCTCACGCTGACATGCCAATCAAACAGCTGAAAGACGTCTATTTGGATTGCGAGTGGGGAGGCCGCCGGTGCGCTGGGGACGGAAGACGTGATGTACTGTTCGATGCGTGAGTTCCGACTAGGCGCGCGATAGCAGTTTGCGCATAATCAACGATGCATGGCCTTCTGCACCGTGCGACGCGGCCCTGCGATCGACCACTTCGAACATGTTTGGACCGCGCACTTCGCCGATCAGCGCAGTAACCAACCCGCGGAGTTCCGCGAGCGACAGCCTTCAAACGAATCAGTCGGTGGTAGCGTCACGCATAGGGTGAATCACGAACGCGCTCGCCTGCAAACCCCTTCGCCCGGAAATCTGCCCCGGTTACGCGGTTCGCCAGCAGACTGAGAAGGAGCGGCTTCAGCCGATCGCCGATGCTTTTTGTTATCTTTGTGCTTAATGGCAGCTTTGCGCCCCGATTTCGGCCGTTCGACTATATCGTTCGACCTGCCGAAAGCTGTCGGGGCTCCGGCCCTCTCAAACCCTCCGCCGCCGTTGTCGCGCATGTGCCGCATGCCACCTGCCGTGCTTTCAGCGAGCGACCTTACCTCCAGTCCGGAACCTAGCAGTCGCCCAACTGGTTCAACCTTCCGCCACGCCTGGGCAGAGGAGGGCGTGCAAAACGGTAGGCGCGACTAAGAAACGGTCGCGGCTCGAGTCGGTAGAGGGATACCGCCGATACAGTGCTGTAACCGAGTTCGTTTGCTGACGGGACTTCTTAATCGGCGCAAATAGGTCCGACTCTAACCTCCGCAACCAGTTCCAGCATAAATCACTAATAGTCACGATCTGATCAAAGCCCCGCCGGAAAAAACGGCAAGGCATTTCCCACGGCAGGTTTGGCGAAGCGCGGAAGGGCACTCTGCCGCCCAGAGTAAGCGGCCTGCACGCGAGAGGGACCCTTTTCCAAGCGCGGTGTTCGAATCCCTCCCTCTCCGCCATACGACATTGTTTACGTTGATAAAAATACAAGAATAGATTGCGCGTCCGCCATAAAGCCCGCCAACCGAAAAAGGCGTATTCGCGGCACGTCAGCTTACGACACAAATATGCGGGGTTGATGCTTCGAGCTGGGAGATGGCAGAGATCAACTTCGGCTTCGCTAAGCGACGTCGTGGGATTCATGCGACAGCGGAATTAGGATATGCGACGAGCACCCCGTGCCGGGTCAACCTCGCCGTCGGGAAGTACCGATCGGTGCGGAACCGAGCGGATTCACGCTTGTCGGCAGCGGACGGCGGCGGTGGCGGTCAGCATCCGAGCAGGCTCCCAATTAACGAGACAAACGTCCAGAGCGGAGGGACTTCGCCAGCCTGAACGACCGCTCTCCTCGGCTTAGTCAAGCATACCTACGGAATGATGCGCCTGGCCGGTGACAAATGAATCTCTGCTGGCCTCCGATGATATGGGGAGGCGCTCGCAAATCGCGCCCTACGCGCGGGTTGATCGGTTGATCAACATCAAAGCTTGAATATGAGAAATGCGCTAACTGTGACGGCGGTGGTCACGGTGGCTCGAGTGTCAGCAGATGTGGTAAGGTTGAGTGTCGGCGAGTAGCAGAGGTCCAGCAACAATGACTTTGAGGCGAACCAGAGCTTACGGCGCATCCGGCTTGGTTCTAGCGGTTTGCACTGTGTTTGCTTGGCAGAACGCCACTGCTGCTCACAATTGCGACGCAGCCGCGACGCCTGGCGTCAATTGGCACGAGTGTGACAAGAAGCTTCTCATCCTAGAAGGACAAGACCTGAGCGGGGCGAACCTGTTCGGTGTTGATTTCACTTCGACCGACCTCAGGAACAGCAATCTCCTTGCGGCAAATCTTGAGAAGGCAACGCTTGTGCGTGCTTCCCTGGCCGACTCGACCGCCAAAGGCGCCCGGTTCGACAGAATCGAGGCCTACAGGACCGACTTCAGCCGTATGGACGCGCAGGGCGCTGTGTTTGCGAGCGCGGAAATACAGCGCTCGAATTTCCAGGGCGCCAATCTGACCAATGTTGATTTCACAAAGGCAGAATTGGGGCGTGCGCAGTTCCATGACGCCGATATCAGCGGCAGCCGCTTCTCGTTTGCCAATCTCGCACGGGCGGACTTCCGAGGAGCGACGTTCACCGCGCCGATAGACTTTGACCGCGCCTTTTTCTTTCTGACCCGTATCGAGGGCGTCGATCTTTCCAATTCGGCGGGTCTGTCCCAGTGGCAGCTCAACATGGCTTGCGGAGACGCCCGGACCGAGTTGCCTTCTGGCTTGACGAGGCCTGAAGATTGGCCCTGTCAATTCCAGCAGGAATAGTTGTCGGCAAGCGAACTGTGCAATGCTGCACCCGACAGGATTTGAACCTTTAACTTCTGCCTTCGCGAGAGGAACTCGCCATGGCTACCCTGTCGACCGATGCACCAATCTCTCCGCTTCGCCAGCGCATGCAGCACGACATGCTCATGCGTGGCCTGGGCTCCCATACCCAGCAGGACTACGTTCGTCACGTCCGGCGCTTCGCTGTGTTCCTTGGCCGCTCGCCCGACACTGCGACGGCTGAGGACATCGGTCGATTCCAGCTGCATCAGCATGAGAGCGGCGTCGGCTCTGCGACGATCAATGGCGCGGTCTCGGCACTGCCGTTCCTGTCCCTCGTGACGCTGAAGCGTCGGGATCTGGCGCGTGCGCTGGTGATCATGAGGTGTCAGCGCAAGCTGCCCGACGTGCTGAGCGTGGAGGAAGCGGCGCGGCTGCTCGAAGCCGCATCCAGCATCAAGGCATCAAGTACAAGGCGGCACTTGGCGTCGCCTATGGCGCGGGCCTGCGCGTGTCCGAAGTCGCGCAACTCAAGATCGACGACATCGACTCGACACGCATGCTTATCTGCGTCGAACAGGGCAAGGGACGCAGTGCCGCGCGACAATCAAGTTGAGAGCGCGTGTTGCCTTGATTGTCGCACGGCAAAGACGAGAGCCGCGTCCGTAAAGACCATTCGGCGCGCAACCTCGCCATGATCCGCCGCGGGGTGCTCAACATGCTCCGTCGCGAGCCTTCAAACTCGCTCAAGCGTAAGCGCCTCAAAGACCTCATGAACCCGACCTACCGCCAAGCCGTCCTCGCCGGTTAACGATTCATGATTTGGCCCTGCGTTGGCTTTCGTGTGCACTGTGTGTGCATTGAGAGATGTGATGTGGCCAAATGGCTTTCGGTCGCGGCGGCGCAATCGTAAAATAGGTTATGTCTGAGTAAGCGCCGTCTGACGAAATACTCAGTCTTTCCGACCGGGCATTGGACGGACTGAAGCAAAAAAAAGATAATGAAATGGATAAGATAGAGCGGCATCTTGCTCTTGCTCCTACGATGGACTGGATGAACGTGGCGATCAACATCTTTCGGATACATTCGTGATTGCGGCGCAGCAGCCGCCAAGGCTCAGATAACAGGACATCTGTTTAGAAAACAAAACATCAGATTTGATATCCGGCAGTCGACGTGCTTGCGGCTCGTAGCGGGCTTGCGAGGGCAAGCGTGTGGTCTGCTCTCGCAACCTTGGAGGGGATTGGCATCGTATCTTCAGAGGGAACGGGCAGGGCTCGTCTTTATCGGTTGAATGATCGCCATCCACTGGCGACATCACTGGAAGCCCTCTTTGAGCAGGAGGCGCTTAGGTATTCCAACATTCGCGCTTTAGTCACTGAGGCGGTCTCCGCAGTTCGGCCGAACGTACTCGCGGCCTGGATTTACGGCAGCGTGGCGAGGGGCGAGACCGTCCAGACAGCGATCTCGACATCGCAGTGGTTACGCCATCCGAAAAGCTAGAAAGCGCGCTCCAAGAGATCCGTGAGGCACTGGTGACCCACGGTGAAGAGCTTGGCTTCAATCCCTCGGTGGTGGGACTCACTTCGCAGGATGTGGCGAGGCTGTCGAGCACGGGAGACCCTTGGTGGGGCGGCGTCGAAGCAAATGCCCTGCTCGTCTTGGGTCCACGCCCGGACGAACTCGCAACAAAAACTCGCCAGAAGGCGTTGGCATGACCAGAAGAGGTGCGACGAAAGTAGTCGAGACAGGCTTTGGCGAGGAGCGATTGCGCATCGCCCGCTCATATTTGAAGGCTGCCCGTTTGGAGGTGCAATGTCTGAAACGGGTAACATCGGCAATCCGGCTATGTCGCAGATCGTGAATGCGGCAATAGCATACGCCGTGCGCTCACTGCCCGATTTGCAGGAACGATCAACCGCGCGGATCATGCGGCCGTGGTGAAAACCATGCGCGATGCGCTTGGAAATCGCCTTCCTGCAGCGCAGGCCAGCCGGTTGCGGAGCATTCTCCATGAGAAGGACGAAGCTCAATACGGAATCAGGGCAAAATCACTACCCGAAGCCGAGAGCTTGCTCGACAAGTTGGAAGAGTTCGCGGAGTGGGCGGAAAAAGAACTGGAAGTCTGATCAGCAATGGAGGCGGCATGTCGCTTATGGCGACCTGAATGTTACTTCAGCAGTTTGATCAGCACTGTGAAAGCCGCGTCGATGTCAGCGCGAACCGCGGCCCGGACAGCTTCCGCGTTGCGGTCTCGCAGCGCTGCAAACATCTGCTGATGGTGCTGGTTGGCGGTCGAATAGTTTCCAGAATCGTGCAGCATGTTGAAATAGGGACTGATCTGCAGCCACAGGTTCTCGATGATGTTGAGCATGTTTTCCGAACCCGCGGCTCGATAGATGGAGAAATGAAAGGCGTAGTTGGCCCTGAGGTAGGATTTGACGTCGCCGGCGGCATTGGCCTGTTCGAGTGCGTCCAGATGCTGGCGCAGCAGCGCCACGCTGGGATCGTCCATTCGCTCGGCCGCCCATGCGGCGGCGATCGCCTCGATCTCAAACCTGACGTTCCTGAGATCGATGAGTCGCGCGCGGCTTAATGCCGGGATACCGATCGAACGGCCAGAAACCACCATCAATGCGTTGGCGGCGCTCAGACGCCGCAGTGCCTCGCGAACCGGCATCGGGCTGACGCCGAAAGCGTCTGCGAGGCTCTGCACCGTCACCATTTCACCTGGAACGATACTGCCGTCGAGGATCAACTCGGTGACGTGCCGGTAGACCCTGTCCTGCAGGGTTTCCCTGGACAGCGGCGTAATCTCGACGCCCGGCTTCCTGAATGCCGCCCCAGCCATCTGTGCCTACCTTTCCCCAAACGGCGACGCTCTTGTCCTACCCGGCGCCTGTGCCCGGAATGCAAGGTTCGGATTGCCGCGTCAAGCGCCGGCGTATCCGGCTTTTACCCATTAGCATTTCATCATTGATCTTTGATCAAATCATGATACGGTCAGCTGCGTCGAATGACAAGGAGCACGTTTCGTGCCCTTGGGAGGCATTTGGTCGTCTGAATTGGGAGGAGTTTCGAATGGGTATCGGATCGAAAGCCCGGCGGCTCGCGCTGCTTGCCGGCATGGCTGTTTGCGCCTTTGGGATGTCGGCGGCCGAGGCGGCCGGAAAGCACAAAATATTTCTCAGCATGAGCTTCATCGGCAATGATTGGCAGGCCGAGGCCGCCAACATGGTCAAGGCGATGGCGTCGCACAAGAGCATGGCCGACAAGGTCGACCTCCAGGTTCAGGTGGCCGGGCCGAACGCACAGCGCCAGATCCAGCAGATCAACGCGATGGTGCAGGCAGGTGCCGAAGCCATCGTGATCTTCCCGATCTCGCCGACAGCGCTCAACCAGGTGGTGAAGAACGCCTGCGACAAGGGGGTAAAGGTGTTTGCCTACGATGCCGAGATCACAGAGCCCTGCGCCTACAACGTCCATATCGATCAGGAAGAGGCTGGCCGCGTGACGGCGGAGTGGCTGGTCAAGAAGCTCAATGGCAAGGGCAACATCATCGCAGTGACCGGCGTTCCCGGCACCTCGGTCGACGATCTGCGCACCAAGGCCGCAAAGGAGGTGTTTGCCAAGCATCCCGACATCAAGATCGTGGGCGAGGCTGTCGGTATGTGGAGCCAGGCGGTGGCCCGCACCGAACTTTCCAAGATATTGGCGACGCGCAGCTGGGACGACATAAATGGGCTGTGGATGCAGGTCGGCTGCTTCACCGCCAATTCCATGCAGCTCGAGGCCGGCAAGAAGAGCAGCGAACTGCTGCCTTGCGCCGGCGAGGGCTCCAATGGCGGGCGCATCCAGATGCTGCCGGAGGGCACGGAGGTCGAGGGCGCAGCCTCTCCCTATGCGCCGCTCGGCGCGCCGCGTATCTCCTATGCATCGCCGCCCTATTCCGGCGCGCTTGCCCTTAAGCTTGCAGTCGAGGCACTTGACGGCAAGGAGGTTGCCAAGAAGACGATCCTGCCACTGCCGGTCGTCACCAACGACACGATAAAGCTTTGTAACGAAGGCACCTGGGCAGAGATGAAGGCTGGCTGTAACGCCTTCAAACCGTCGCTGGTCTCCAACCCCGGCTGGTTCGCCTCGATCTTCTCCGACCAGACACCTGAAATCGGTCTCGCGGCCGCCCTTGTCGGCCAGCCCGAGGAGTAAGGCTCTCCGAATGGGGCGTGGGGTGCTTTGGAGGCCCTCCCAGGCACCCCGTGCAGGCCGGGACTGGGATCATGATGTCAGCGCAATCGACAGCTGTCGGCATAGAGGGCGTCCGCAAGGCGTTTGGTGCGACGGTCGCCCTCGATGGCGTCTCCTTTGAGATCGTTTCGGGCAGCGTGCACGCGCTGCTCGGCGAAAACGGTGCCGGCAAGTCGACGCTCGTCAAGCTGCTGTCGGGACTGGTGCGGCCCGACGAAGGGCAAATCACCGTTCTTGGTGAACCGGCGCCACTCGGTTCGCCGCGCGCCGCGCACGCCAAAGGCGTGCAGACAGCCTTCCAGGAAATGACGCTGGTGCGCGATCTCAGCGTTCTCGACAACATGCTGCTGCCCTACGCGCCTGTCGGCCCGAGCGGCCTGATCAGGCGGGCGAGCGCGCGCAGGGCGGTGCGCCAGCACATTTCAGATCTCGGCTTTTCGGTCGATCTTGATGCCGAGGTCGCGACCCTCGATCTCGCCGTCCGCCAGAAGATCGAAATCGCGCGCGCGCTCTATCGCAAGCCGCGCATCCTCCTGCTCGACGAACCGACCTCGACGCTGTCGGGCGGCGATGTCGAGTGGCTGGGCGGCATCATCGCGCGACTTAAGGCCGCCGGCACGACGGTCGTGTTCATCACCCACCGCATACGAGAGGTGCGGGCCTTCTGCGACACGCTGACCATTCTCAGAAACGGCCGTCACATCGTGACGGCGCCGGTGGCCGACGTCCCGGATGGAGAAGTGATCGAAAAGATCATCGGTCGCAGCATCGCCCAGACCTTTCCGCCGAAACCCGAAAGCGAGGCGGTCTTCGGTCCGCCGGTGCTCGGCGTACGCGATCTCAAGACCGGCATGAAGCTCGACGGCGTCGGTTTCGACCTGCGCAAGGGCGAGATTCTCGGCATTGCCGGGCTTCAGGGCATGGGCCAGCTCGACCTGTTCCTCGCCTGCTTCGGCATGGCAGAGATCGAGCGCGGCCATATACTGGTCGACGGGCGCGAAGTGTGGCTCGGCTCGCCCGCCGATGCGCTCAAGGCCAACATGGCGATCGGGCTGGTGCCGGAGGACCGCAAGACCGAAGGCCTGTTCCTGAAGCTCTCGGGCCGGCAAAACGTATCGCTGCCGGTCGTCGCGCGTTTTACCCGATGTGGCCTGATCAGCAGGCACGAGGAGGCGCGGGCCGTCCAGTCCGCCTTCTCGGCGGTCGAGGTCGACCACCGCGCCATGTGGACGAGGGCGGGGGCGTTTTCGGGCGGTAACCAGCAGAAGATCGCCATCGCTAAATGGCTGGTCGCCGAGAGCCGCATCCTGCTGCTCTTCGACCCAACCCGCGGCATCGACGTCGGCACCAAGCACGAGCTCTATGTGACGATGCGCGACTATGTGGCGGCCGGCGGCTCGATCCTTCTGCATTCAACCGAAATTCCCGAGCTGGTCCATCAATGCGACCGAGTGCTCGTCCTCTATGACGGTCGCCTGGTGGCGGAGCTTGCCGGCAACCACATCACGGAAGGCGCGATCATGCGACCGGCGCTGGGGCAAGGCGAGTTGGTCCGGGAGGCGGCGGAATGAGCGTGACGAGTTTGCCCGCCGCGGCACCGGCCGCGACATTGACGCGGCTTCTCGCGCGGCACAGCGGCGCGATCATCGCGGCGATCGTCTTTGCGGTGCTCCTGCTTATCGTCGATCTGGTCAGTGCCGGGCGGCTCACCTATTTCGACATTTCGTTTCTCTCCAGCGGCGGCGCCACCTCGGCGCTGGCGGCGATCGGCCAGACGGTGGTCATCCTGTCCGGCGGTTTCGACCTGTCCGCCGGCGCGGTGATCTCGCTGGTCAATGTCGTCCTGGCAAAAGGTATGGATCCGATGGCGACCGGCACCAGTGTCGCGCTGTGGACCTTGGCCGGAATTGGGGTCGGCATGGTGGTCGGCGCCTTCAACGGCTTCTTCATCGCCGTCCTGCGCATGCAGCCAATCGTCGTCACGCTGTCGACCATGTTCATCCTGCAGGGGGTAACACTGCTGGTCATGGACAAGCCGGGCGGCTTCGTCTCGCCCGATCTTGGCGCCTTCTATCTCGGTGATGCTATCGCCGGCTGGATACCGATGCCACTGGTGGCCATCGGCGTCGTCCTGCTCGGCTGGTTCTGGCTAAAAGGCACACGCTTCGGGACGGCGCTTTATGCCGTCGGCAGCGATCCGGACGCGGCCGCTTCAGTCGGCGTGCGCGTCGTTCTCGTGCGCTTCCTGGTCTATGTCATAGCCGGCGGCTGCTACGGGCTCGCCGGCGTCTTCATCAGCGCACAGACGGGCAGCGGCGATCCGCTAGTCGGCAACCCGTTGTTGCTGTCGATGTTCGCGGCGGTCGTCGTCGGCGGTACAAGGCTGGGCGGCGGTCAAGGCGGGCCGGTTGGTACCGTCTTCGGCGCCTACATCCTGATGATGGTCGTCAACATCCTGCTCGTACTCAACGTCTCGGCCTATTATTCGACGATCGCCGAGGGCACGATCCTGATCCTTGCCGTGCTTGCCGGCTCGCTGTCGCATGGCTCCGTGCTCGCCCGCCAACTGCGTGCGCTGCGGGCGCGGTCGGCCGCATGGCGCGCCGGAATGCTGCCCTCGCAGATCGATCGCACCGACCGGCGGCTGAGGATCGCGCGTGGCAGCACCGACGATCAGCAGGCGCCGCAGCCGGCCTTCCATATTCGCAATGCCGAGACGCTGCGTTATGCGCTGCCGGCCTATGTCTGCCTGGCCGTCGTCGTGATCGTCACCCAGATCTGGCTCGGACGCGCCATCGTCAACGTCACCTACTGGAACTCGCTGTTCGTGCTGTCGAGCTTCCTCGCCGTCCTGGCGCTTGGGCAAGGCAGCGTAATCCTCACCGGCGGGCTCGACCTGTCGGTGCCGTGGACGATCGGTCTCTCGGGCATCCTGCTTGCCGGCATGGTCAACGGCTCGGATGGCGCACTTGCCTATGCGCTGCCGGCGGTGCTGCTCACAGCTTGCCTGATCGGTCTTGCCAACGGCATCGGCATTGTCTTCCTCGGAATTTCGCCGATCGTGATGACGCTGGCCACCAATGGCATTCTGCAAGGCGTCGCGCTGCTTTACTCGCAGGGTACGCCGGCCGGCTTCTCCTCGCCGATGCTGCGCTGGTTCATGACCGGGAAGGTATTCGTTGTGACGCCGGTGGTGCTGTTCATGATCGCCTTCGTCGTCTTTGCCGTGCTGCTGCTTGGCCGCACCCCTTTTGGCCGCCGGGTTTATGGCATCGGCAACAGCCTGCGCGCGGCCCAGCTCTCCGGCATCGCGGTCGGGCGCACGCTCATCCTCGTCTATGTGCTGTCGGCGGTCTGCGCGGGGCTCGTCGGCATCATGCTGACCGGCTTTTCCGGCCAGGCCAGCCTCGGCATGGGTGACGACTATCTGCTGCCCTCGATCGCCGTAGTCGTCGTCGGCGGTGCGCTGATCACCGGCGGGCGCGGCCACTATCTCGGAATGCTGGGGGGCGTGCTGCTTTTGACGGCGTTGCAGATGCTGCTCGCCGGTACGACGCTGCCTTATGCAACGCGGGCGATCCTGTTCGGGCTGGTGGTGCTCGCTGCGGTCATGGCGCTGCGCGAAAGGCGGATTCAATGAAAGGAATGGAATAATGAGCTCCAGCGCACCGGCATCGGCGGACGAATTCCTGACCGGGCTCAAAGGCCAACGCGTGCTGGTCACGGCGGGCGCCGGCGGCATCGGCTTTGCCATTGCCGAGACGCTGTCGAGGCTCGGCGCGCGTGTCGTGATCTGCGACATTTCCGACGAGGCGCTGGCCGACGCTCCAGAGAGGCTCACACTCGCCGGCGCAGTCAAAGCGGACGTTTCACGCGACGACGATGTCGACCGGCTGTTCGAGACCATAAAGGAGAAGCTCGGCGGGCTCGACGCCCTGATCAACAATGCCGGCATTGCCGGGCCGACCGGCGGGGTCGATGAGATCGATCCGGCAGACTGGCGGCGCTGCATAGATATCTGCCTGACCGGCCAGTTCCTGTGCGCGCGCCGTGCCGTGCCGCTGATCAAGGCGGCGGGCGGCGGCTCGATCGTCTCGATGTCTTCGGCCGCCGGCCGCCATGGCTACGCGTTCCGCACGCCGTACTCGGCTGCCAAGTTCGGCGTTGTCGGCCTGACCCAGAGCCTTGCCAAGGAACTCGGACCGCATGGGATCAGGGTCAATGCCATCTTGCCCGGCATCATCGAAGGGCCGCGCATCGACAAGGTCATTGCCGACCGGGCAAAGCAGCTCGGCGTTTCAAACGAGGAGATGACACAACGCTATCTGCAGAACATCTCGCTGCGCCGCATGACCAGCCCATACGATGTCGCGGCGATGGTGGCCTTCCTGCTTTCCGATGCGGGCATCAACATTTCCGGCCAGTCGCTCGGCGTCGACGGCAACGTCGAGACACTCTGAGGGGGAGATCATGGCGAAGGTAGCAATTGTCGGAAGCGGCTTCATCGGGCGAGCGTGGGCGATCAGCTTCGCTCGTGCCGGCCATGATGTGCGCATGTGGGACCAGGCGCCGGCCGCGGCCAGCGGTGCGCGCGACTATATCGCTGGGGTGCTCGGCGACCTTGCCGCCAACGATCTGCTGCGGGGACAGGCGGTCGATACCGTGCTTGGCCGCATCATCATTGTGGAGGAGCTTGGCGAGGCCTTGGCCGATGCCGTCCATGTCCAGGAGAACACGCCGGAAAACCTCGAGGTGAAGCGTGACGTGTTCTCCCGCATCGACGCACTTTCCGGTCCGCAGGCGGTGATCGCCAGTTCCACCTCGGCGCTGTTGCCGTCGAGATTCACCGATCATCTTGAGGGGCGCCATCGCTGCCTCGTCGTGCACCCGATCAATCCGCCCTATCTCATCCCGGCAGCGGAGGTGGTGCCGGCGCCATGGACCTCCGCCGAAACGGTGGAAAGGACCCGCGCGTTTCTTGTCGAGGCGGGCCATGCGCCACTGGTGATGAAGCGCGAGGTCGACGGCTTCATCATGAACCGCTTGCAAGGCGCGCTGTTGGAGGAGGCGTTTCGGCTCGTCGCCGACGGCTATGCCAGCGTCGAGGACGTCGACACTGGCCTGCGCGACGGGCTGGCGCTGCGCTGGTCGTTCATGGGTCCGTTCGAGACGGTCGACCTCAATGCACCCGGTGGTGTGCGCGACTATGTCGAGCGCTATCAGGCGATCTATTCCAACATCTTCCCTCAGATGCTGCGCCGCGTCGACTGGGCCGGCGAGGTCATGGAAACGGTCGAGGCCGAGCGTCGCAAGCGCCTGCCGCGGGAAGAACTCGGCGAACGGCAGGTCTGGCGCGACCGCCGGCTGATGGCGCTGGCGGCGCACAAGAAAAAGTCGGATCAGGAGTTTGGACAATGACGCAAACAAGCCGCAAGCCCGGCGCCCAGCAACCCAGCGGCAAGGTCATCATCACCTGCGCGGTGACGGGGGCGATCCACACGCCGACTATGTCGCCTTATCTACCGATCACGCCGGACCAGATCGCGCGCGAGGCGATCGCGGCGGCGGAGGCGGGTGCGGCGATCCTGCATCTGCATGCCCGCGACCCCGAGACCGGCAAGCCCGACCAGACGCCAGAGGCGTTCGCGCGTTTCCTGCCGCGCGTCAAGCAAGGCACCAATGCCGCCATCAACATCACCACCGGCGGCAGTCCTTACATGAAGGTGGAGGAGCGTGTGCGCCCCGCCGCCCAATTCAAGCCGGAGGTCGCCTCGCTCAACATGGGCTCGATCAATTTCGGGCTCTATCACCTCGCCGACAAATACGAGACGTTCAAGTTCGATTGGGAAAAGCCGCATCTGGAAGCGACGCGTGATCTGGTCTTCCGCAACTCGTTCAAGGACATCGAATACATACTGGCAACCTGCTACGACAATGGGACGCGCTTCGAGTTCGAGTGCTACGACATCGCCCATCTCTATAACCTCTCCCATTTCGCCGATCGCGGGCTGGTGAAGCCGCCGTTCTTCGTGCAGTCGGTGTTCGGCCTGCTCGGCGGCATCGGCACGCACCCGGAAGACGTCGCCCATATGAAGCGCACCGCCGATCGCCTGTTCGGCGACCAGTTCCGCTGGTCGGTGCTGGGTGCGGGCGCCAGCCAGTTGCGCATCGCGGCACAATCGGCAGCGCTTGGCGGCAACATTCGCGTTGGGCTCGAAGACAGTCTTTGGGCCGGTAGGGGCAGGCTTGCCAAGTCGAATGCCGAGCAGGTGGTGCTCGCCCGCAAGATCGTCGAAGGCCTCGGCATGGAAGTGGCAACGCCCGACGAGGCCCGCGAAATCCTGTCATTGAAGGGCGGCGACCAGGTCGCGTTCTGACCGGTTTCTGCAAGGTTCGAACAGAGGAGGACGGCATGAAGATCGAAGTCGTGGTGGACGTGAAGACCACGCTGGGCGAGGGACCGCTGTGGGACGTTGAACAGGAGCGCCTCTACTGGATCGACAGTTTCGACGGGCGTGTGTTTCGGGCAACCGCCGACGGGAGCGAGATCCGTTGCTGGGACGTGCCGATGAAGATCGGTTCGATGGCATTGCGCAAGGACGGAGGTGGCGCGGTGGTATCGCTGCAGCGCGGTTTCCATCTGCTTGATTTCGCCACCGGCGAGGTGACGCCGATTCACGATCCGGAGCCGGACAGGCCGATGAACCGGCTCAATGACGGCAAGGTCGACCGGCGCGGCCGCTTCTTCGCCGGCTCAATGGACACGATGGAAGAGGGACCCTCCGGCGGACTCTACCGGCTCGATCCGGATTTCTCGGTTACCAGAATAGATTCCGGCATCATCTGCTCGAACGGTCCGTGCTGGAGCCCGGACGACCGCACCTTTTATTTCGCCGACACCTGGACCGGCGAGATCTGGGCCTACGACTACGACATCGCAACCGGTGCCGCCACCAACCGGCGCACCTTCACGCGTGTCGATACCAGCCGGGGCGGGGCGGCTGACGGCTCGACCGTCGATGCGGAAGGATTCCTTTGGAACGCGCTGGTCTATGACGGCAGGCTGGTGCGTTACGCGCCCGACGGCAGCATTGATCGCATCATCGACATGCCCGTCAAGAAGATCACCAGCGTCATGTTCGGCGGGCCCAGGCTCGACACCTTGTACGTCACTTCGATGGCCAAGCCGCCGCTGCCGCGCTTTCCGGGCGACGGAGTTTTACGAGGCAGCCTTTTTGCCATCACCGGCCTCGGCGTGACGGGAGTTCCCGAGCCAAGATTTGCCGCGTAAATCGGTGCGTAATGGCGATGTCCTTCCTGCCTGCTTGGTGCCACCCCAACCTCCCGCCGCAGGGCAACCGGCGCTGGAAACTCGTGCCCTGCGGTTCTGATGGAACCCACAATGAGAGGCTTGAGGCGCTTTCGCCTGACGTGCGCGCGAACATGTCCCTGGAGAAACCATCAACCGAGCGTTGGAAACCTGCTCGCAACAAGAAATCCACCCATTAGCAACTCCAACGCATCGAGTGCCTCTTCATCCCGCAAATTGGTCAGAGCTACGCTGTCCACCAAGACAACCTTTTCATTGTCTATGTCATAGACTTCCCAAAGTCCGTCCCTGATCCTTCGGATGGCGTGTCGACGCTCCATAAGCGGAACCTAATACTCGAGTCGCGGCGACGTTGATAGAAAATTCGGGCACGAGCCGATCATAATAGTGGAAAACCGCAGGTCGCCCTGACGATGCTCTTACGATTGAGCCCACGAAAAAGCGCTTCAGAAAACGAAGAGCACCGATGGCGGCAGCACGACAGGCGGTGCGCCGGCTATCACCAGTCCTGTGTTGAGGGCAGGTTGGTTTCCGCTATCAACCGCTTCGTCATCGACCACAAGCTGCAGTCATAGCCCTTCGTCTGGACCGACGATCCCGACAAAATCATCACGGCCGCCGCGCGTGCACCAGGTGCTGGAGTCGATCCATAGCATTGACTATAGCAGTGTGGCGGTCCGCGAATGTCCGCTCTCCCAATAGGCAAGTTCGACCCCAAACAGACGTCCTCGTCAGTCTTTCGCTAGTCGACACGCAGGCCTCGATGGCGACGACGTCCGTGAACGACAGGATTGGAGCTTTCGGTACTGACATACGGTTCTACCTCAGGCAAAGAGCAAATCGTGGACTACGGCGCCCATCAGGACAACGATTGCGAGCAGGGAGACTGCAAAAGCGATCGTGCGCCAAGGCTGCATGGCCTTCAGATAGACTATCGAATGTACGATCCTGGCGACTACAAAAATTGCGAAAATGGGAATTGCAATTGCTGCCTTTCCTCCCGTGAAAACAAAGAGCAGGCCCAGCAGCAGAAATGGATAGATCGTGGCCTCGGCATTGCGGTGTGCGCGCAGGAGCCGCGCGACAGTTGGCGGGTCAATTTCTGACACGGGTACACCATAGCGAGCCCCATCCTCCGGATTGATTGCCACGCCACCCTTCGCGCGGATCGCCCCGCTGGAAGCCCAGAGCATCAGAAGATTAAGGCATAGAACGACGCAGGTGATGGCATACGCCACCAGAGCCGCATCTGCCGCTGTCCAGATTGATTGTTGCATCTAATGTTACTCGCCGCTGCTCGGAGCAGTTGACGGAGAGCTGGATGTCCGTTGTGCCATCGCGCCAATATGTGCGGCAAGGTTGTCCAATGTCTTGGCCGTTCCGGTGTCGATGCCCATTTTCAGATATTGCTCCAACCGTTCCGCCGAGCCGCACTCGATCCTCACCGTCAGAAACGTCTTGCCGCCAGTCTCGTCGAGAATGACACGCCCGATCGCCCCCATTGCTTCGAAGACGAGATGACGCGGCGGTGCGATCTCGCGATAGACGCCAGCGAACTGGTTGGCGCCAGGGGGATGCCGGTTGACGAACCTGAAGGCCCCTCCCGGACGCAGGTCGATCTCGCATTGTGCGAGCGGTTCGCCTGATGGATCCCACCAGCATGCCACATGCTCCGGCTGCGTCCATGCCTCGAAGACCTGTTCACAGGGCGCAGCAAGCACGCGCGTCAGAATGATCGTGTGCTTGTCCCGGTCGAGTATCAGGTCGGTGTTCGCGATCCCTGCCAGCATGCTACTTCTCCTTTTTGCCCATTTTTTCGAGGTGGCGATCCAGATTGTCGAGCCTGTCTTCCCATTGGCTGCGAAACGGCTCTACCCAGTCGGCAATATCCTTGAGAGCCGTTGTCACCAGCTTGCGCGGTCGCCGCTGCGCATCACGTCCGCGTTCGATGAAACCCGCATCCTCCAGCACCTTGAGATGCTTGGAGATCGTGGGTTGACTTCGTTCGAATGGTGCCAGCAGTTCCGACACCGTGGCTTCGCCCGTCGCAAGGCGGGCCAGGATCGCGCGTCGCGTGGGATCGGAGAGGGCCGAGAATGCCTTGCTCAGACGGTCGCCGGTGGGTCCATATATTGCCATATGACTATATAGCCATATGGCGATTAACGAGTCAAGACCTTAGATAAGAGGCCGTCGGCTAGGCACGACGATTGCCTCGGGTGGGCGGGCTTCTTTTGCTTACCCTATCCGAGGAGTCCGAAGGGTATGTCTGGGGAAGCCGCTCCAGATTGCCAATCGTTTTCCTGTTGAGCTGCATACCGATTGCCTATTCGGCACCGGGCGGAAATGTTTCAATGGCCAGGACCTCCAAGCCGTCAATTTCTTGCATCACCTTTCCAGCGATGCCTTGCAAGTCGCCGTACATCCCCGCGGTCGACTCGATTACGCCTTGTATTTGAGCCTCCCGCTTGGCCCACAGGCGTGTTGTGGCCTTGCGTTCCTTGGCCAGGTCCTCCTGCATATCAGAGAACTTTTCGACGATGGCCTCGACGCGATGGCGGAACCGCGGACCGGTCAGATAGCCATAGACCTGCTCCATTTTGGTGGCTTGGCCGTCCTGGGCGAGGCGGGAGTTCGCCAGCTCGATGAGTGATTGTCGCAGCATGATTGCGATCGGCATCGCGCATTTGGGATGGGCGACATAGACCCCGTCCAGAAGATCGAAGGTTTCCACACCGGCAGGCAGAGCTTCCGAGATCATAAGCGCAATGTCCGCCTTTGCGGCCCGCTGATCAGCCCTGAGCTTCCCCAACCAACCCTGGCTCCAGTTCTTGGTGCGTTTCGATTCCCACAAAATGGCGCCGCATGGCTGGCCGGCCGGTCCGACGACGCGGTGCAGGACATCTCCGCCGAACTCACCCTTGGCAACCGGTTCAATGACGTCCATCGGGAACCGGCCGGCAATGACGGCTTCCAGCTGAAGCTCCAGAACTTCACCCTGCAGCTGCTGGGAACCCTGTTCCGCACGGCGCTTCAGCTCCTCAATCTGACGCTGCATGCCTGCGATCTGTTCTTCCTTTTCCGCGACCTTCATTTTGAGCCCGTCTTCCGCTTCCGACCTCGCCTTGACGCGAACGGCGTCCAGCCCCTCCTGGATCTTCCTTTCGATGGTCAGCGCCATCTCCCGGCTTTCGTCGTCAAGCGCACGCTGCTTTTTCAGGAATTCCGCCTGTTGCTGCTGGGCCTCGGTGAGCTTTTCGTCGCGCGCCTTCAACGTCGCCTCCAGCTCGGCAAGCTTCGTATCCTTGTCCTCCAGGTCTACCGAAAGCAGCAATTTTGCCTTGCGGGCTTCCTCGACCGCGATTCCGGCACGCTCAAGCTTAATTTGCCCAGCCACCTGGTTGGCGATGTCCTCTTTGGCGGCGACGATCTCGGCCTGCTGGCGCTTGAGCTCCTCTTCTCTGGCAGCCATCGATGCCTTGCTCTGCGCCAGGCGCATTTCGTATTCTTCACGCGTGGCGGCAATCAAAGGGGCCGCGAGCGACTCATTGAGCTTGATTTCCGTCTTGCAGCTTGGGCAGCTGATTGTCGGTTCATTGAGAATCCTGTCCCCCTGCAGCATGGTATTGATGGGCTGGACGGTCATCTGCGCGCTGCCTCCCTGAGGAATCAGTTAAAGGACACGCCAGACTATATATCTCGCCACGCGTTTTCGGAAAAGAACAAAAAGTGAACCAATTTTCTGCGGCTCCATGAAGTCCATGTGATCGGCGATGTATCTGCGCGTGCTGACTGAGAAGGCGAGGGCCCGGGAGCCACCATGGTCGCCGTATCGAGAAGCAGTCTCATGCAGGCATATTGGATATCGCGTGCGATATTGCAAGAGGACCGAGCTTTTCGTAAATTGCCTGGCTTGGGAATTCCAAATCGCAGTGCTCAAGTATTTGCACGCCACACTACGACCGCGCGGCAACTGAACTTGTCTTGCCGATCATCACGCCGCTCAATGCCCTCGATCTATACAGAAGAGCGGGCATGCCATGGTGGACGAGGCCAAACCTGGGAACGACAGCGCAAGTCACGATTACAGGGCTGACATGTCGGCACGAGATATGGTTGAACGAGCCGTCCTGTCGATCGCCCGTTTGTTGGGTCGACGGGCTGCTCGGGAGCATTTCGAGGAATTGCAGGCGGCCAACGACAACAATGTCCACCTCTTGAGAAAACACCGTCAGAAGGGGAGGGTGGGGCGCGAGGAGAGGGCGTAGGGCGCCCCGCGCTCCGGTGCTGGCCCGTTCGATGCGGGTAAGGACCGGAGGCCCGCCAAGAAATCAGTACGGCTATTTGCGAACGATGCCGCGCAATCGACGCTGCGCCGCCGTCTCTTTGATCACGCCAGCAATTTTGCGGACAAATGCGGGGCTGAACGCGCCGATCGGCGTCGTCGTCACCAGATCATAGGCTTCATCGACCGGCACCCGGTTAAATTCGTCCAGGATCAGCCATGACGGATAGTCGAGGCCGCCGCGGCGGCATTCGATTTCGCTGATGGCGAGATGCGGGCGCGACCGGTGGGGTTTTTGCGAAGTCAGCGGAAAGAGAAACAAGGCTGGGCGTTGCTAGCGTCCGGACAACGATGCAAACCGGCCTCGCCTTGCGTCCGGATTCCTCGCCGGCGTCTGCTTCCCGCGCCCATAGGTAATAATATCGGAGCAGATCGCCAGCTTTAAGCATCGGGCGTGTCGCCGGAAATTATGGCATCCAGTCCTGTCATGAGTTCATTGTGGACTTCATCCGGTGCGTCCTCGATCGTATAGGCGACCGAATGCGGCTGGCCGACGAGCTGGTGGTACTGAGCAGCGGACAGGATGACGAGCTTTTCCTTGCCGCGCTTGGTCAGGGCCACCGGCTCGATCAATGCCGTTTCGAGGATTTCGCCTGACACGCGATTCATGTCGGAGAATGTGAATTGCTTCATCGCCGTACTTCCTTTTAAAGTACCTACAATAGGTAATTCACGTAAGAAAAGCAAGAATGGTGGCGCCCACGCGCCACCTTTCCTATCAGCATCGACCCGCTCGAAAGAGCGGCATTGTCCGTTCATTGCTGAGTGCGGCGCGGTTGGTCTGGAACGTGTGGCCGTCCCAATCCTTCCATGCCTCCCAGCCTGGGGTCGGAGCAAGAACAGTTCCCAGCGACACGAGGTTGAACGGAGCATGAACGTCATGCGGCGTGGCGTAACCGAGCCGGAAGTCTGAGCGACCGGAAGCTTTCACGCATCTGATGTTCTGTATCCCAGGTATAGATGCCGGTCAGATTAATGTGTTCCCAGCTCAGCGGCGAGACGTGCTTGAGCGGATGATCCGGGATCTCGCGGTGCATTTTGCGCAAGTGGGTGACGGCCCGTTCGATATAGACCGTATTCCAATGCACGATCGCGCTAACGATGAGGTTGAGGCCGGAGGCGCGGAGCGCCGCCGTCGCCGCGCCGGTCGCGCCAGCCATCGATCGTATCGGAGCGGCTGACCGCCGTGACGTGCGCTGGAACGATGTAGATGAGCCTAAGGACCGATTAACCATAGACAGAACTTCTGCTATTGCCGAACAAGCGGATATTCCTCCGGAAGCTCATCATCCATGGCTAAGGCAGCCGGGGCTATAATACCTGCAGCGCATGGCCGAATCTGCTCGCGTTCGCACTATTTCACGGCTTTCCCTTCCACGCGCCGGTTGAGAGCGCGCCCCGAATCCGTGGCATTGTCAGCGATCGGCTCCATTAGCCCGCGGCCGTCACCACTATAAACGAGGTTGACAAAACAGATGGCTACACCGGGCTCAACGAGGCTATGTTGGGTCCCGCGGGCATGGTGGCTGATCAGGTACGCCATAGCTGCGAGTAAATGCGGCACCGCGGGCTCGGCCCGACCGGTGCAGGCCGATATTCCCAAAAACCTGCGTATGAAGTTACTCGGTCTTTCCACTTCCGCGCTGCTAACCACGATGAATTCCGCGGCCGCCCTGTCGTACTGCGCGCCAGATGACGAACCTTGTCGGCAATCTACCGATTTTCCGATTCTTATTCTATTCGGAGTTCTGGTTGTGATGGCGATGGTCTCCAAAGTCATCACATATTTCCGGCAGAAACAGGGGCGAAAATAACGGAGTGGGCGGCTGCGCATAACGGGCGGCGCGCTATAAACTTGGAGTCAATGTTTAATCACTGGGCTGCCTATGCAGCGTTTGAGGGCAACTGTGAAGCGGCTTTTTATCGCGGTTCTGGTCGCATCTGTGGTTCTTAGTTCTCAGGCTAGGTCCGCAGTCGATCCAATGATCAAGGCCGAACAGAGCGCGCTAATCAGATGTAATTTGGGGTGGGCCGCAAAACTAGCGGTCCAGCCTGGCGCCCCGAGTACCTTAGCAAGAAAAGCGCAGCAATTGTGCGCGGGAGAAGACGCAACGTACGACCGCGTGGTGCGATTGTCCCTTCGTTACAAGGTGATCGCCGACAGATACATGCGCAAAATACATGCCTCTCAATTGAGGTCTAATGCCGCGATGATTGTTAAAGTCCGCGCTCTGATGAAAAAGAGAAGGCCATAACTCCCCTCGGCTGCTATGCGCAGATCGGCTTGCGGATGATAGTCTCAGTGATCGCTGCGGCCTTACTCAATGCTCTCTGAAGTCCTGCAGCGAAGCGTGACGTAGATCCTCTTCGCCGCGCATATGCTTCACGCGGCCGATTAGCCCCAGCTTGACGGGTCGTGACCTAGGAGAATCCGCTGACTAATTTCTTTGTCCAGCTTGCAATTGCGAGCCCGCAAGCGACGCCGACACAATCGGCAAACCAGTCGAACATATCCATGTCGCGGCCTATCATTTGCATGCCCTGGAGGATCTCGATCGCGGCGCCGGTAAGAGCAAGAAAAATGGTCAGTCTTGCCCTGTGCTCTGGCCAACCGAGACTGCCGATAGCCGTCAACACGACGAAAGCTGCGGCGTGATTGAGCTTGTCATCATGAGAGGTGAAGCCGAAGCCAAAATTCTGCAAAAGCCACTCCGGTGAGAGTGCGAGCACGAGGACACCGGCCAGTGTGACCAGAAAAGCAGTCCTTGCTGCGATGGGAAAAGATCTTGCACGCAAAAAAATGGGGTCACTCCTTTTCCGACGTTACAGGCCGGTACTTCGAACATAGCCGTCCGCACGTAGCGGCACATCGGAACAGAGTCCACTGCCGCGGGAGGGCTAGGCAAAAGCCATTAGCTGGCCTTCCGCGTTCAATGCGGCAGGATCAGGGCGGGCGCCAACTACCCGAGAGCTGAGCCGGTCTTGCTCCAGCATTTTCGGCACGCGCCGTCTGCACCATTTGCGAAGTTCGTCGCGGGAGCCCGAGAGCTGCTCTCGTTGGCGACCGGGTGGGCATCATCGGCGGAATGAACTCGGGACGGCCGGCGCCGGTACTACAATTTTACGCACCCAGTCAATACTAGGCACAAAGCTTATATTAGCCAGAGCGAACGGAGCGTGATTCTGGAAGGGCCGCGATGCTGCGGACCGCGTCCTTCATCTACGACCGCACAAGATTGTCAACAATCTGTAAAAGTTTTGTTGACAGATAATAGATTTGAGCCCTCACTCACAAAACTCCGCGTATCGGTCGAGTTCTGTCGCAACAATGCGCGGCCTCCAAAGGGGAAAGAACAATGATCAATAGACGTTCAATAATCACATTCGCCGCGCTCGGCACCGTCTCTGCGCTGGCAATCATGGCCGGCGGCACAATCACGGTGCACGCCGCCAACAAGGAACTCAAGATCGGCTTTGTCGGCGTGACGAGTGGCGCGGCCGCTGCGTGGGGCACATCCAACGTCCGCTCGATGCAGACGCGCGCCGCCTGGATCAACGAAACCGGCGGTGTGAAGATTGGTGACGAGACCTATGACATCAAAATCGTCACCTTCGACGATCAGAAGGACCCCAAGCGGGCGATCGCCGGCATGGAGAAGATGGCCCAGGAGGGCATCCACTATGTCGTCGGTCCGAATGTTGACGATGGCGCGGCGGCGGTGCGTCCCGTGGCAGAATCCAAGGGCATCATCTATTTTCCCTACGCATTCCCGAAGGAACTCTACACCCCACCGGCGTCCAACGCTGTGCTCGGCATGATCGCCAACTACCAGTCAGCTCCGGCGATCTACAAATATCTCATGGAAAACAGGGGCGTGAGAAAAGTTGCCTTTGTCGCCGCCAACGAATCCGATCCGCTGAGCCAGCGGGATGGCGGTGTTGCCGCGGCAAAGGCGCTCGGACTTGAGGTTGTGGCTGCCACGGACGTCTACCAAAACGATACCCGCGATTTCACACCGGTACTGACGCCGATCGTTCTGCAAAAACCGGACCTGCTGGTGCTTTCGGGTGTCGCGCCCGGCAATGCGCCGCTGCTGATCCGCGCCGCGCGCGAGCTCGGCTACGAAGGTCTGATCTCCACCGAAACGGCGCAGGATGCCAAGGTGCTGGAAGAGGGCGCGGGTGAGTTGGCCAACGGCTTCATCTCAGTCGGCGGCGCATCGACGCCCGAAATCGCGTCCGACATGATGAAGGAGTTCGTCGACCGCTATACGAAAATGTTCGGTGAATACAATGACGAATCCAACACCAAGGTCTACGCGCTCGAATACATCATCGAGACGCTGAAGGCGAACCCGGCCGCGATCGACAATGTCGAGGAGTTCAAGAAGACGATCGACACTTTCTCGGCGCCCAATCCCTATCTGAAGGGCGATGCCAAGCTGACCTATGTCGGAATGACGTCGTTTGGCCAGAAGCGCCAGCTTTCGGTCCCGATGGTGGTCACGGAATACCGCGACGGCAAGTTCGAGACGCTCTTCGTCGCTCAAGTCGATTGACGCAACTGCACTGAAGCGGATTGCCGCAGAGGCTCGTGCATTCGTCTTGAGCCTCTGAATGGCCGGGGAACCATCCTGATGGAACAAGTCATCGCCAACGGGCTCTATCTTGGCGCGCAATACGCCTTGATCGCGCTCGGTCTGACCCTGATCTTCGCGCTGATGAACGTGCTTAACTTTGCCCATGGGCAGATGTACGTTCTCGGCGGCTTCATCACCTACACCGTCTATGGCCAGCTCGGCATGCCTTTCGTCGTCGCGCTCGTTGCGTCCGGGATCACGCTGCTGGTTATTGGAGCGCTGGTCGAGAAATTCCTTTTCAGAACGGTGATCAAGCGAAGCGTGCGGGAGGAAAGTACGATGCTTCTCGCGGCGGCGGTCGCATTCTTCCTCGACGCCGTGATCCTCCTCCTGTTCGGTGAAAAGCAGCGCGGCGTGCCGAAGATCGTCAACGGCGTCTTCGTCTCCGACAGCCTCATAATGCCTTACGACCGGCTGCTGGTCGGCGCACTCGCCATACTGTTCATCGCCTCCTTCGTGCTTTTCATGCAGTACAGCAAACCGGGACGCGCCATGCGGGCGCTGGCGCAGGACCGGGTCGCGGCGCAGCTTATGGGCGTCGAGGTCGACCGCTATTCGATGATCGGCTTTGCGCTCGGCGCCATGCTTGCCGGCATAGTCGGCGGGCTGCTGGTCGCCATCACCGGCGTCAATTCGGGCATCGGCGGCCCGATCTCGATCAAGGCGTTCTTGATGGTGATGATCGGCGGGGCCGGCGTGGTCAGCGGAGCGATCGCCGGCGGCTTCATCCTCGGCATGATGGAATCGGTCGGCCTGACGGTGCTACGCCAATATGGCGACGTCACTTATCTCGTCATCTTCGCCGCGCTGATGGTGTTCCTGAGCATCCGCCCGAACGGGCTCATGGGCAAGCCGTGGGGGTGATCGACATGAAGCGTACACGCAACATCCTCGGCGTCGCTCTCTTCCTGCTGGTCGTACTCATCGGCGTGCCCTGGCTGATCGAGGCGACCGGTCGGCTCGACCTCTACTACACGCTGACTTCGGTCGCGCTGCTCAGCATCGCCAGCGCCGGGGTGTGGGTGACTTTCTACATCGGCCGCATCAATATCGGCCAGGGCGCCTTCGCGCTTATGGGCGGCTATGTTTCGGCCATCCTTGTCGTCCAGCATGGTGTGTCGTTCTGGCTGACACTGCCGCTGGCTGGGCTGTTCTGCGCCGCTGCAAGCGTGCTGATCGGGCTGCCCATCCTCAGGCTTCGCGGCGTCTATTTCGCCATGGTCACGCTGGTTTTGACCGAAGTGGCGCGGCTGCTCGCGCTGGCACTGCCGATCACCAACGGAGCCAAAGGCATGGTCAGCATTCCGCTCCCCGGCGGCATCTCGATCTTCGGGCTGAGCATCCTTCCGGATTTCGCGACGCTCGCCAATCCGCGTCCCGCCTTCTATCTCGTCTCGGTTGCGCTGATGGTGCTGTGCTTTGCCGGGCTTTACCGCCTTGTCCATTCGCGCATCGGCAAACTCTGCCAGTCGTTGCAGCAGAACGAGGAACTGGCCTCCTCGATCGGCGTCAACATCGCCTATTTGCGCGTCATCGCCTATGCCATCTCCTCATTCCTCGGCGGTCTCGGCGGTGCGATGTTCGTCGCCATCTCGCAATCGATCTATCCGTCGAGCTTCACCGTCACCGACTCGGTGAACTTCATGCTGAACTGCTTCCTCGGCGGGCTCGGCCACGTCTTCGGGCCGATGATCGGCACCTTCGTGCTCTATTTCGGCTGGGATTTCCTGTTCGAGACCGGCGAGTTCCAGTTGCTGATCTTCTCTTCGGTGCTGATCGCGCTGATGCTGTTCCTTCCCAACGGCCTGCTCAGCCTCAGGCTGTTCGGCAAGAAGCAGGGCTAGGACCATGACTGAGCTTCTCCAGATCAAGGCAGTGACCAAACGCTTCGGCGGGCTGGTCGCGGTCAACAATGTTTCCTTCGCGGTCCGCGAACGCGAGATCCTTTCCGTCATCGGCCCCAACGGCGCCGGCAAGTCGACGCTGTTCAAGCTGATTTCCTCTTTCCTCAATCCGACCTCGGGCGAAGTGCTGTTCCGGGGAGAGCGGATTTCAGGCCTGGCGCCGCATATCGTCGCCCGGAAGGGCGTGGTGCGCACGTTCCAGGAGACGACGATCTTCAAGGGCATGACGGTGCGCGACAATGTCATAATCGCGCATCACCTGCGTTCCAATGCCAGCCTTGCCGGCTTCTATCTCGGCACGAATACCGCACGGCGCGACGAGGATGAATTCGGCCGCTCGGCCGACGAGATCATCGACTTCCTGGGTCTCGGCGCGCAACGGCATGAGATCGCCAGCACGCTGCCGCACGGCCATCTGCGCGCGCTCGGGATTGCCATCGGGCTCGCCACGAACCCGACCGTGCTTCTGCTCGACGAGCCCTTCGCCGGCATGAACCATGACGAAACCGTGCGCGCGGTGGAGATGGTGCGCGGCGTGCGAAAGCGCGGCGTGACGGTCCTGCTGGTCGAGCACGATATGCCCGCCGTCATGAACATTTCCGACCGCATCGTCGTCCTGAACTTCGGTGTGAAAATCGCCGAGGGAACGCCGAAGGAAATCCAGGAGAACGAAAAGGTCATCGAGGCCTATCTCGGCGCCGAAGATGAGACGATCGGATTTTAGCCATGAGCGAACTGCTGAAAGTCTCGGACGTCGAACTCTACTACGACCATGTCTATGCACTGAAGGGTGTGTCGCTGAGCGTCAACGAGGGCGAGACGGTAGCGCTGATCGGCGCGAACGGCGCGGGCAAATCTTCGATCCTGCGCGCCATCACCGGCCTGAAGAAGGTCCGCAGCGGCGAGATTCATTTCCAGGGCCACCGCATCGACGGAACGCGCCCGGACGAGCTGGTCAGGATGGGCATCGCCATGGTACCTGAGGGTCGGCGCGTCTTTTCCTACATGACGGTGCGCGACAATCTGATGATGGGCGCCTTCACCCGAACCGACAAGGCCGAAATCGCAAGGACGCTGGACATGGTGCTCGGGCGCTTCCCGCGCCTGAAGGAACGCTATTCCCAGACGGCGGGTACGATGAGCGGCGGCGAACAGCAGATGCTGGTGATCGGGCGGGCGCTGATGGCCAAACCGAAGCTTCTGCTGCTCGATGAACCCTCGCTCGGCGTCGCGCCGAAGCTCGTTCAGGACATCGCCCGCTCGATCGTCGCGATCAACCGCGACGAAAAGGTCAGCGTTCTGCTGGTCGAGCAGAATTCGCGCATGGCGCTGCGCATCTCGCAGCGTGCCTACGCACTGACGACCGGAAAGATCGCGCTGGCCGGACATTCGGCTGAGCTGCTTGGCGACGACCGGGTCAAGAAACTCTATCTCGGCGGCGAAATATGAAAGCGCAAATGGACGTACTCGTCGTCAATCCCAACACCACCGCGTCCATGACCGAAAAGATCGGCGAGGCGGCGCGCCGCGCGGCTTCGGCCGGCACCAGGATCATCGCCGTCAATCCGAAGGACGGGCCGCCGAGCGTCGAAGGCTATTTCGACGAGGTCTTCGCCATCCCGGGAATGATCGGCGAGATCCAAAAACATCCGGCGGCGAGCGCCTGCGTCATCGCCTGCTTCGACGACACCGGCCTCGACGCAGTACGCTGCGTCGGCGAGATGCCGGTGGTCGGTATCGGCGAAGCGGCGTTTCACATGGCGAGCCTGATTGCCGGCAAGTTCAGCGTGGTGACGACGCTGTCGCGTTCGGTGCCGGCGATCGAGCACAATCTGGTGCGCTACGGCCTCGCCAGCCGCTGCGCCAGGGTGCGGGCCAGCGACGTTCCCGTTCTGGAGCTCGAAGTGCCCGGCTCCAACGCCCGCCAACGAATTTCGGAGGAGATCGAGCGCGCCATCCGCGACGACCGGGCCGAAGCGATTGTGCTGGGATGCGCCGGCATGGCCGACCTCGCCGCCGCGCTCAGCCGCGAACATAGGCTTCCCGTGCTCGACGGCGTCGCCTGCGCAGTAAAACTCTGTGAGAGCCTCGTCGGCCTTGGCCTGTCGACCTCAAAGCGCGGCGGCTACCAGGTTCCACTCGAAAAATCCTTCGCCGGAATCTTTGCGTCCTTTTCGCCCTCCGGCCGTGTATCCTGATGCGTGCAAAATTGTTGACATTCCCACACAGGATGTTCGATGTCCGGCCGGAAACGCGGTGTTCGCGCCGCTAAGCGATCCGGCCGCCGGGACAATGAGACGATGGACCTGCTTGGGCCAAAGCCACGGGATGGCGACAAGCCGACGATGCGCTGGTTTCCGGTCTATGCCGGCCTGCGCGACGCCATCGTCAGCCACCGCCTCGCACCGGGCACAAAACTACCCGAGGACGAACTCGCCTCGATCTATTCGGTGAGCCGCGCGGTGATACGCGCGGCGCTGCAGGCGCTGTCGCATGACCGCTTGGCTCGGCTCGAGCCGAACCGCGGCGCGTTCGTCGCCCAGCCGACCAAGCAGGAAGCGCGCGAGGTGTTCGAAGCGCGGGCGCTGATCGAGCCCAAGGTCGCCGCGCTTGCCGCCGAAGTGGCAAAGCCGGCCGAGATCGCGCAACTGCGGCTTCATCTCGAAAAAGAGCACGAGGCCCTGCATGCCGGCCGCGACAGCGACGCCATCATGCTGTCGGCAAAATTCCATGTCGGCATCGCCCAAATCGCCGGCCATTCTATCCTGACCGGTTTCGTCAAAGACCTGCTGTCGCGGTCGTCGCTGATCATCGCGCTCTACTGGCGCCGCCGCGACACCACCTGCGAAAGCCACGCCCATCACGCCCTCGTCGATGCCATCGAAAAGCACGACGCACAAAACGCGTCCGACCTGATGCAAAGCCACCTCGTCGAACTTCTGTCGGGCCTTGATCTGTCGCTTGGCGAGAAGAAGCCCGAGAGCCTGTCGGACATCTTGCGCTGATCTGCGCTGTCAAACTCTTCGCCAAGCTTCGCATTGCACATGTCGTCGCGATGCTGGACGAATATCGGATCACCCGCAACCGACACCGGCCAACGAAGCTCGCGCGTAAGTGGCTCTCAAAGCTGGTAAAGCCGAAGTGCCATACTGGATCGCCCCCGATCGGGCGCTCACGGCGACGCCAGGATGCACGTCAACCCGCAATTCTGACCTGGCGCCTACCTCTGAAACGTCCCAATGCGACGTTTCTACTTGCCAGTAACGCGACGTTCGAACTTGGTTGCAACATGATCCCAGGTTGATTGGCGATCCTGCCCCCCGTCCACCCGGTTCCGAAACGGCACCATGCGCCATCTCGGGACGTTCGCCAATGCGGCGGGGAACTTCGCGATCCGACCGATAGTGTTGAAAAAGTCCGGGTTGCAGCAGTCCTGAAGCACTGATTCAATCTTCGTCGTAAGAGGAGATTGAGTCGATGATGG
>NZ_JAMYND010000026.1:0-88156 GCF_040318885.1 Mesorhizobium sp. M0998 | reverse complement strand
CCCGACCCCCCCCCGCGCCCGCGGACCCCCCCCGCCCCCCCCCCCGCCCCCGCGCCCCCCCCCCCCCCCCCCCCCCCCCCGCGACCGCAGCCGCCGTTCGATCTCGGCCGCCGCCGCCTCGGCGACGCCGATGACGGTGGAGGAAGAAGAAGGGTCGCTCGGCACCACCTCGACCAGATCAAGCGCAAAGCGCGATTTCAGCCGTGCCGCAAGGTCGAGGCAATTGGCGATCGGATGGTCGACGCGCACCTTGATCAGCCCTTCGGAGACTGCGAGCGACACCAGCCGCTGCGCCGTCTGCCGCGAGATGCCAAGCGTGGCGGCGATCTGGTCCTGGGTGTTGCCTGCGACATAATAGAGCCAGCCGGCACGCGCCGCGTCGTCCAGCCTGTTGCCGCCGCTGTCCTGCCGCGAATTCAAGTTCCTGCCTCCCAACCCCGCCGAGCAAAAGAGGCGGAGCGCAGTAGTTTCGCAGGGAATGAACTTGCGCGCAATTGCCTATTGTAAGAGCAATTGCTTAGTGATGAAACTTGGTATTTGGAGCGAAGTGACAAGTCGACCCAGTCTCGTTGCAACAGCAAGGCTGTCGAGGTTGCACCAATCCCGGTTCTAAAGCGCGTTGCGTTCGATCGGCCTCATGCGACGCGTTTTAGGTTCCTTTTTATGCATGTCATCATCGCAAAACCGCTGCACACTTTGCGCGACATGCATTAGCGGGGACGCGGCGGTTTATCTCGCGCGCTAAACGCTTTAAGGAATTTTTTGAGAATGGAGCCTTGCATGACGCCGAAAGCGGTTTTCTGGGATATGGACGGCACGCTGGTCGACAGCGAGCCGCTGCACGAGGCGGCGCTGATTGCGGCGCTGCACAGCGTCGGCATCGCGCCGCCGGCCGACCTGCATGAGCGCGTGCTCGGCATCGCCGCATGGCCGGTCTACGAAATGCTGCGCGACGAGTTCGGCCTCGACCTGCCTTTCGACGACTGGATCGTGCGCAAATACGATCACTATCTGCCGATGGCCGAAACGCTGACGCCACGCACCGGCGCGATCGAGATTTTCAATGAGCTGCGCGCGCTTGGCGTGCCGCAAGCGGTGGTGTCCAACTCGGACAGACTGATCGTCGATGCCAATCTGCGCGCCGTAGGCCTCGTATATCCCGGCATGAAGACGGTCAGCCGCAACGACGTGCGTGAAGGCAAGCCGCATGCCGAACCTTTCCTGCGCGCCGCCTGGTTGGCCGACGTCGATCCCGCCAAGGCCGTGGCGGTCGACGACAGCGTGACCGGCGCCACGGCGGGGCTGGCAGCGGGAATGAAGACGATCTTCTGGCCGGAGGTGCCCATGGAAGGACCGCCGGGGGCGATTGTCATCAACAGCGCCGACGAATTGCGGGCTCAGTTGGGGCTTTAAGCCAGGCTCGGCCGGACCGCGCTCAACTCCGGTAGGCAGGCTCCTGCTCGTCGAGGATCGCCTTCAGTTCGGAAAGGTGGCGCTCGGCCTGGCCGGGATAGTCTTCCTGTTCCGTTGCCGCTTTCTCCGCGATCTCATCCGACAGTACCCGCAGCGGCCGGCCGGTCCACAGCGCCTTGATATAGGTTTCGGCGGCGCGCTCGAAATAGAACATGCGGTTGAAGGTGTCGGCGACGCTGTCGCCGATGACCAGCACGCCATGGTTGCCCATCACCATCACCTTGACCTTCGGGTCGACAAGAAGCTGGGAGCAGCGCTCGCCCTCTTCCTCGAAGGCCAGCCCGCCATAATGAGCGTCGACGACATGGCGGTTGAAGAAGATCGCCGAGTTCTGGTCGACCGGCGGCAGCGTCGAGTCGGCGAGCGAGGCAAGCACGGTGGCGTGGATCGAGTGAACATGCATGACGCAGCGCGCATGACGCACGTTGCGATGGATGGCACCATGCAGGCCCCACGCCGTCGGGTCAGGCGCATTCGGGCCGACCAGCGTGTCGGGATCATTGGCGTCGATCAGAAGCAGATCGCTCGCCTTGATGCGCGAGAAATGCACCTGGTTGGGGTTCATCAGGAATTGCGAGCCATCGTCGTTGACCGCCAGCGAAAAATGATTGGCCACCGCCTCGTGCATGTTGAGCCGCGCCGTCCAGCGGAAGGCGCAAGCGAGATCGACGCGCTCCTCATAGAACGGCAGGTTGGTCAGCACTTCCTTCTGCAGGCGGGCGATGCTCATCGTAACCTCTGTGAAGAGGCGAGGATGCCGCGCGACTGGAACGCGCGCAACCGGTTTCGTTTGGTGCAGGCGAACGCGATTGCTATGCCGCCGTGCTGGTGGCAGTGCCAGCTCTCAGCCCGCCATGCTCGACGATGAAATCTATCACCTCCTGAAGCCCCTTGCCGCGCGACAGGTCGGTGAAGCCGAACGGCCGTTTGCCGCGCATGCGGGCAGCGTCGCGTTCCATGATGTCGAGATTGACGTTCACATAGGGCGCAAGGTCGCTCTTGTTGATGACCAGGAAATCGGACCGGGTGATCGCCGGTCCGCCCTTGCGCGGAATCTCCTCGCCTTGGCAAACCGAGATGACATAGAGCGTCAGGTCGGCAAGGTCCGGCGAGAAAGTGGCGGCGAGGTTGTCGCCGCCCGATTCGATGAAGACGACATCGAGATCCGGGAATTTTTTGGTCATCTCGGCGATCGCCTGCAGATTGATCGAGGCGTCCTCGCGAATGGCGGTGTGCGGGCAGCCGCCGGTCTCGACGCCGATGATGCGATCCTCAGGGAGCGCCTGCAGCCGGGCCAGCATCATGGCGTCTTCCTTGGTGTAGATGTCGTTGGTGACGACGGCGATCGAGAACTCGTCACGCAGCGCCTTGCAAAGCTTTTCGGTGAGCGTCGTCTTGCCCGAGCCGACCGGACCGCCGATGCCGACGCGAAGAGGACCGTTGGGTGATATCATGCGGGGAACTCCGTGAGGGCAAGAATGGCAAAGCCAAGCCCGATCAGCAGGCACAGCGGCGAATAATAACGCAGATCGAGCCGCACGAAAGGCTGCTCGGGCGTCAGCCGGCGCCACCAAGGCGTGAAGCCGGCAATGCCGCGCGCCAGGAAGACCAGTGCGATGAGCAGCGCTGTGGCGGCGAGCCCGGCCTTGGGAAAGGGCGTGGCAAACACGCCTTCGAGCGCCATCGGCCACAGCGTCGCCAGGCCCAGGCATGCGGCGACGGCGAAGCTGGCGAAGGGCGCCGGCATTTCGTCGACGCCACGGAAGCCGACCACCGCGCGGGCGCAGGAGGCAGCGTCCCTGCCCGGCCAGATGCCGCCAATGCCCCAATAAACATGCAGTGCTGTGATCAACAGCAGGACGAGCGAGAGGGCGAAAGCGAGGACGATCATGAGCGGAACAGCCGCGAATACTGGGCCTCGTGCTTCATCGCCGTGACGTCGGAGATGAAAGCGCAGCCGCCGAGATCATCGAGGGTCGAGCCGGCAGCGCGGTCGGCCGTGGCCAGGGCAAGCGGTTCGAAGGCGGCCAGTAGCGTCATCGCGGCACTCTGGCCAGCGATGCCAAGCCGGATCGCAGCCTGGACGAGATTGGAGAAGAAGGCCTGCAGAAAGGCCGCCAGGGCGTCCCGCAGCGCAATGCCGTGATCGCCGGCAACGGCGCCGACGGCAACGCAATAGGCACATTCGGCCGGCAGGCGATCCAGCACCTGGCACGGCCAGGCGATGGCCGCCTTCAGGAAAGCAGCGCCCTGCAGCATGGTCTCGGCATGGCGCTCGCGCGAGCCTGCCAGAGCTTCTGCAAGGGCGACGATTTCATCGAGATCGCCGGTTTCGTGCGCCCTGCGCCAGCTTTCGGCAAACAGCACCGCATCATTCCAGCCCGAACCCATCTCGACCAGCGTTTCCAGCCACGCGGCGAGCTCTTTGCTGTCGGCAACCAGCCCGGCATGCACGGCTTGCTCGAGACCATGGCTGTAGGAAAAGCCGCCGACCGGGAAGGAAGGCGACAGCCACGCCATCAGCCGCAACAAAGCAATATTGGAAGGCTGGGCAACGTCGGAAGGCTGGTCAGTCATGGTCATGGTCGTGCGAATGGCTATGGGAATGCGATTCGCTATGGGTATGGGAGTGCGCTTCGGCATGGCTGTGCGCATGCGCCTCGGCGTGAGAATGGCCATGGCCGGAATAAGCGCCGCGCACCGGCTTGAATGGCTCGGAGACGTCGCTCACCGTGGCGCCCAGCCCTTCCAGCATCGCCTTGATGACATGGTTGCGCAGAATGAGGATTCGGCCAGCCTCGATGCTTGCCGCGAGATGACGGTTGCCGATATGCCAGGCAAGTTCGGCCAGATGGACAGGGTCGCTGGCCCTGATATCGTAGAGCGGCTCCTCGGCCGCGATGATCTCGATGTGGCGGCCATCCTCCAGCACCAGCCGGTCGCCATGGTTCAAGGTCACCGGTTCGGGCAGGTCGACCAGCACCTTGTCGTTACGGGCCGTTTCGATGGCGCGACGGCGCAGATGCCGCTCGTCATGGGCAAGCACCGCACTGTCGTATGGCGTGGTGGTTCCGGCTTCGCCTGCGGCCAGGACGGAGACGGCGCGCGGGAATTTGGTGAAGTCGGTGCGAATATCGAGCTTCATGTAAAAACTGCCTCTCCCAAAAAGCCTAGCCTATCGCGTCCGCCGCCCCAATGGGGCTCAGACGATCGTGTCGAAGAGCCGCAGGATGAACGATATCTGATAGACGAGCGCGCCGGCGACAAAGGCGATGTGAAAGCGGCGGTCGCGCAGCAGGATCGCAATGACGCAAAGCGCGACGAAAACCGGCGTGCGGATCAGATATTCGACGCCGAAATGGGCGAAATGCTCCGGCCCTTTCAGCAGCGTATCGATCACGTCGAGCAGATAGGTCGCCGCCAGCAGGCCGAAGAACCAGGCCCGGCGCGAATAAAAGAAATCCTCATAGCTGGTGTAGTCCAGCATCGAATCCGGAAACAGCAGCGCGCAGAGCAGGAACAGCGTGACGGCGTAGAAGATGATGAACAGGTATTTGCCGAAGGTCCAATTCTCGATCTGGAACAGGCCGAACTCCCACCACCAGAAATGCACCAGCAAAAGCACCGACGCAACCCAGGCGAGGTGCACGGGATAGAGCCGGTATTGGCCGGGATGCTGGACGATGCGGGCGACCCCCGACAGCAGGCGGGTGACGCCGAGGCCGATCACCATGCCCAGGACGATGCGGATATGCGGGAAAATGTCGTGGGCGTAGGGGAGTTGCGGGTCCATAGGCCTGGCGCGGCATGTTCTACATTTGGCGTTCTAGATTGTGATCTGAAAAGTGAAAACCGGTTTCTGCTGCGCTGACCTGCCGTTCGAATCTTGAGTCCGTTGAGACCTTGGCTATTGGTGCGCCGCAAGCAGATCGGATGAAATGGACGGGGTCTGCGCCAGATACTTCGTTGCCTTGCGAAAATAGGCCAACGGCCCGGAATCCAGATACTCGCGCGCGTCCTGTATTCCCTGACCGCGCGCCTGGATGAACAGCGCCAGCGCAAAGGCGCGTTCCGCTGGCGACAGATAGCCTTGTCGCTCGAAGGACCAGCCTTGCGTGCCGGTGGCGGTGTCGCGGTACTGAGTGAAACTCGCCGCAGTGTTGGAATTGAAGATACCAAAGCCGAAGAAGGTGACCGCGAGATCGGTTGCGAACTCCTCCATCTCGGTGCCGCCCGGCGGTTCTTCAGGCACCGAGAACAGCAATGGATGACAAATCTCATGCGCGAACGTCGTAATGAGCTTCATGGGCTTGGGAACGATCGCCGAATTGTAGGTGATTGTCATGGCACCGCCCCGGGACACGGAGAAGGTCCCGGCAGGCTCCCGCGGCGCGTCCTGAAGGACCTGAAGCGGTCCCAAAACCGGATCGATTGAATCTTCCTGTGGCACGAGATTGAAGCAGGCCGCATCGATGCCAAAATATGCCGCCACCTGCCCGAAATAGTGCGATGCAGCGGCGTGCCCCTGTTCTTCAGAGGGGGTGAAAAATGCTCGTGTTGGCAAGATCAGCGAACGTTTGCGCAGCGCGGCTGCCCCGCCGAAATGCCTGAGCAGCCAACCCCAGCAATCGAGCTGCCACTCCTCGTCGTCGGCGTCCAGCGGGGAGCTTGTGCGCCAGAACACGCATCACCTCAAAACAAAAAGTACCTTTGCGCCATCGGTAGCACGGTTGCTGGCTCGCAGGTCAAGAGTTCGCCGTCGGCGCGGACCTCATAGGTTTCGGGGTCGACCTCGACATGCGGCGTGGCGGCATTGAGCACCATCGAATGCTTGCCGATGCCGCCGCGGGTGTTTTCGACCGCGACCATCTGCTTGTCGACGCCGAGCCTGCCGCGCAGGCCGGCGTCGAGCGCGGCCTTCGAGACGAAGGTCACCGACGAATTGGTCATCGCCTTGCCGTAGGCCCCGAACATCGGCCGGTAATGCATCGGCTGCGGCGTCGGGATCGAGGCGTTGGGATCGCCCATCGGGGCGGCGGCGATCATGCCGCCGATCAGCACCATGTCCGGCTTGACGCCGAAAAAGGCCGGATTCCACAGCACGAGGTCGGCGCGTTTTCCCACCGCCACCGAGCCGATGTCCTTCGACAGGCCATGCGCGATGGCCGGATTGATGGTGTATTTGGCGATGTAGCGGCGGACGCGGAAATTGTCGTTGTCGCCGGTCTCCTGCGGCAGCGAACCGCGCTGCCGCTTCATCTTGTCGGCGGTCTGCCAGCAGCGGATCGCCACTTCGCCGACACGGCCCATGGCCTGGCTGTCCGACGAGATGATCGAGAAGGCGCCGATGTCGTGCAGAATGTCTTCGGCGGCGATGGTTTCCTTGCGGATGCGGCTCTCGGCAAAGGCGATATCTTCGGGGATCGACGGCGACAGATGGTGACAGACCATCAGCATGTCGAGGTGTTCGGCCAGCGTGTTGACCGTGTAGGGGCGGGTCGGATTGGTCGAGGACGGAATGACGTTGGGCAGGCCGCAGACCTTGATGATATCAGGTGCGTGGCCGCCGCCGGCGCCTTCGGTGTGGAAGGCATGGATGGTGCGGCCCTTGATCGCCGCGACCGTGTTTTCGACGAAGCCGGACTCGTTCAGCGTGTCGGTGTGGATCATCACCTGCACGTCGTAATCGTCGGCGACCGACAGGCAGCAGTCGATTGCAGCCGGCGTCGTGCCCCAGTCCTCGTGCAGCTTCAGCGAGCAGGCGCCGGCGAGCACCATCTCCTCGAGCGCGGCAGGCAGGGACGCGTTGCCCTTGCCCGACAGGCCGATATTCATAGGGAAGGCGTCGAAAGACTGGATCATGCGCGCCAGATGCCACGGCCCAGGCGTGCAGGTGGTCGCCAGCGTGCCGTGCGCCGGGCCGGTGCCGCCGCCGAGCATGGTGGTGATGCCCGACATCAGCGCTTCCTCGATCTGCTGCGGGCAGATGAAGTGGATATGCGCGTCGAAGCCGCCGGCGGTCAGGATCTTGCCCTCGCCGGCGATGATCTCGGTGCCGGGACCGATGATGATGGTGACGCCGCCTTGGGTATCCGGATTGCCGGCCTTGCCGATCGCGGCGATACGGCCGTCCCTGAGGCCGATATCTGCCTTGACGATACCGGCGGTGGCATCGACGACCAACGCATTGGTGATGACGGTGTCGACCGCGCCTTGCGCGCGCGACACCTGGCTCTGGCCCATGCCGTCGCGGATGACCTTGCCGCCGCCGAACTTCACCTCCTCGCCGTGAAGAGTGAGATCCCTTTCGACCTCGATGAACAGCTCGGTGTCGGCGAGCCGGACCTTGTCGCCGACGGTCGGGCCGTACATCTGCGCATAGGCGGCGCGGGTGATTTTAGCCATCAGCAATTGCTCCCGAAATACAGCCCGAAAATACCGCTTGTCGAAGCCGGGCCCCACATTGCCGCCATCCTATGGTCACGCAATGACCCGCTGAGCGACACTTTCCGATCCCATTTAGCGTTTGAGGTGGCCGGGCCACCCCAAAACGACCATTTGCCAATCGATGGAAAGGAACATCCATGCGCAAAACGACCCTTCTGGCAGCCGCCGCCACGCTGGTGCTCGCAACCGCCGCCAGCGCCCAGCAACAGCCTGCGCAGCAGCCCAGTCCGGCGCCGGCTGCGCCTGCTCCTGCCGCGCCCGGGGCGCAGCCGCAGGCGCCCACCATCCAGGCGATCAACGTCGTCGATATCAAGGATCTGCCCGCGGACACTCAAGCCAAGGTCAACGAGGTGATCGCCAAGCGCAGCGATGCCGACCTGCAGAAACTGCGCGGCTCGATCGACGCGACACCGCAGGTCAAATCCGCACTCGAAGCCAAGGGGCTCACCTCGGCGCAGGTGATCGCCGCCAGCATGAGCACCAATGGCGCGCTGACGCTGATCACCAAGAAAGCGAGCTGACGAGACGAGGCGGCGGGCCGGCGCCCGGCCAGCCCGCCGCATCGCAAAGGGAACCTTCACGGGGGACGTTACGTTTCGGTCCTGTCGCCCTGACACGAGCCTCGAATAGGACCCTGAGAACGAGCGATGGCGATCACCACCTTCTCCGACACCAGATGGCTGCATGGGATTGCCGCGACCGCGTTTCTGGCAGCCAGCATTCCGCACGCCGCGCTGAACGCGCAGAGCCTCGACAGCGCCGAGACCGTCAACCGGATCGTCGGCTCGGAGGTCGGCCAGGAAGAGACCCAGACAAATGCGGAAGCCGGCAAGGTCAGTTCGGCGATCGACCGCACGCGTGAAAACATCGCCGCCGTGCGCAAGACATCCAAGCTCGACAAGGTCGATATCGTGTTTCTTACCGATGCCGCGCGCACCGAAGGCGGCCCGCCGCCGGTGATCGAAAACAAGGTCAGGCAACATCGGGACGACATCGCCGAGTTGCGCAAGGAGATCGAGGCGAACGCATTGCTGTTCAACGCCATCGATTCGCGGCGAGTGCAAACCGAGGACGTTCTGGCGGTGGAATTCGACGATCCGGGAAAGGTCGTCATCTATGCGGCGGCCAAGCCGCCCGGCTGAGCCGAAACTGCTCGACGCCTTCGATCTCACAGCGCGCCCATGATCTTCTGCTGAAATCCGTAGACCTCGCGCTTGCCGCCGAACGGCACCAGGGTAACGTCGCGCTCTTGGCCGGGCTCGAAGCGCATGGCGGTGCCGGCAGCGATGTCGAGGCGCATGCCGCGGGCCTTGTCGCGATCGAATCTCAGTCCCTCATTGGTCTCGAAGAAATGATAATGGCTGCCTACCTGGATCGGCCGGTCGCCGCTGTTGGCTACCTTCAAGGTGACCGTCGCCAGACCCTTGTTCAGTTCGATCTCGCCGCCTGCCGTGATGATTTCGCCGGGGATCATTGATTGCCTTCCGTTTCACGGTCGCAGGATCAGGCGGCCTTGCGGGCCGGACCACAGCCTTCTGCCTTGAGGACGCGCTTGGTGGAGGCCGGATATTTCTTCAGCAGCGCTGCCGGACGGATCGGGCGGGCCGAGAAGTTGCCGCCGCAATTCGGACAGGCGCCGCCGAGCACGTTTTGTGCGCAGTCGGCGCAAAAGGTGCATTCGAAGGTGCAGATCACCGCATCCGTCGCATCGGGCGGCAGATCCTTGTCGCAGCACTCGCAGTTGGGACGCAGCTCAAGCATTTTCCTCTCCTTGGGGGTGTTATCTGATCGGCTCGTGCACGGTCACCAGCTTGGTGCCGTCTGGAAACGTCGCCTCGACCTGCACATCGTGGATCATTTCTGCAATGCCTTCCATCACCTGGGCCCGGGTGACGACATGGGCGCCGGCCTCCATCAGCTCGGCGACCGCGCGGCCGTCGCGGGCACCCTCGACGACGAAATCGGTGATCAGCGCGATCGCTTCCGGATGATTGAGCTTGACGCCGCGTTCGAGCCGCTTGCGGGCCACGATCGCCGCCATGGCGATCAGCAGCTTGTCTTTCTCCCTCGGCGTCAGATTCATGCTTTTTCCTGCGGTGGCACAATCGAGATCAGAGTGACCATAATTTGGGCAGGCCCGCCCGTCCGTTGAGCAATTCGACAAGCGGCACCAGCCGCTTGCGGAGCTGGTAGCCGTCCTCGGCGAACAGCCTCGCAAGAAGCTTGCCAGATTTCCGCACGCTCCAGAAACTGACGCCGCCCTGGCCGCCGACTATGCCCCGGGCCGGCTCGAGCAAAGCCTCTGCCCGTGGCGACACCATCAGTAGCGTCGCCACGGCGACAGCACCGCCGGCCGCTGCGGGACGGTTCAAGGCGGCCGCAATGTCCGGCCCGATGCGGAACTCCTCTGCATGGAACAGCGCCCCGTCCTGGCGGACGCGCCAGCGGTCGTGGAAATGGCCTTGCGAAGCCCGTTCACCCATGGCCAGGCGGCCGAAGACGGTAGCCTCCAGGATCAGCGCCTCGGCTCCGGTGGCAAGCTCCACGTCAAGGCTGCGGGCAAAGGCCGAGCGGTCGAAGACGATGGTTTCCTGTGGCAGCCAGGCAATGTGGCCGTCTTCCCCGACAGTCAGCTGCACCCGCACTTCGGCGCGGTCGGATGCGGCGCGATAGATTTTCTCGCAGGCCTGCGTTGTTATGGTTGCGGAGGCGCCGGCACCGACATCGACCTCCCAGGCGAGACGGTCGCCACCGGTCAGCCCACCGGCGGTGTTGATCAGGACGGCTTCGAGCGGATCGGCCGAGACCGCCGGCATGCGGATCTTGGCTGAACCGTCCTGGTACAGACGCCGAAGACGCGTGCGGCCTCCGTTCCAGTCGCAGCCAAGCCGCGCGACGCCGGCAACACGCTGGGCCGGCGGCACTGAAGTCAAGCTATATGCGATCGTATCCACGACACCAACGTTAAGCACTGCGGCGGCTTTGTCGATATATAGCTTGTTGCTTGACAGCGTTTCGGTTTCTATAGAGGGAGCCACCTTGGTACGGTCACCGGCGCCTGGCGGGGGTAAAAGGCGACGATGACGACGTAATCGAGGACAAAAGGGGCGCTGATCAGTTGGCGTCGGGAAACGACAGAGTTGGGGAATAAACCGAATGGCTGACCAGCTGGCAAACGATATCATCGCCAAGATCAAGGCTCATGCCGAGCCGGGCGGCGAGGAAATCACCACCAGTACCGAACTGACCGCCCTTGGCATCCATTCGCTGGAACTGACGGAGATCATCTTCGATCTCGAGGAAGAGTATGGCATCGAAATCGAGATGAACACTGTCGATGCCTGGAGCAATCTGAAGAATGTCGGCGACATGGTCGAGGCGGTTCGCGCGCTGATCGCGAAAAAAGCCTGACTGAATGCACAAGCGCGTCGTCATCACGGGCATCGGCGGATTATGCGGGCTCGGCACCAACGCACCGGCAATCTGGAATGAAATGCGCGCCGGCCGTTCGGCAATCGGCGCGATCGACAATCCGCTGCTGCATGATCTGAAGGTCAAGGTCGGCTGCGAAATCAAGGCGCTTCCCGAGCACGGCATCGACCGCAAGCAGGTCGTGTCGATGGACCGCTTCAGCCTTCTGGCGACGATCGCCGCGCGGGAGGCGGCACAGCAGGCGGGATTGAACCCGCACGCCGCCAACACCTACCGGATGGGCACCGTCGTCGGCGTCGGCGTCTGCGGCTGGGAGGCGATCGAAGAGAACTATCGCGCCATCCTGCTCGAAGGCAAGAACCGCGCCGGCATCTTCACCGTCCCGAAAGTAATGCCGGGCGCTGCAGCCGGCCATGTCAGCATGAATCTTGGTCTGCGCGGGCCGGTGTTCGGCATCACTTCTGCCTGCTCGTCATCCAACCACGCCATTGCCTCGGCGGTCGATCAGATCAGGCTCGGCCGGGCCGACGTCATGGTCGCCGGCGGCACCGATGCGCCGCTGGTCTGGGGCATCCTCAAGGGCTGGGAGGCCCTGCGGGTACTGTCGCCGGACACCTGCCGGCCGTTTTCGGCCGACCGCCAGGGGCTCGTGCTCGGCGAAGGCGCCGGCATGGTGGTGCTGGAAACATATGAGCATGCCATGGCGCGCGGCGCCGCCATCCTTGCCGAAATCGCCGGCGTCGGCCTTTCCGCCGACGCCTCCGATATCGTCGCGCCAACCATCGAAGGGCCTGAGGCGGCGATGCGCTTCTGCCTCGTCGATGCCGGGCTCAATCCCGAGGACGTCGACTATCTCAACGCGCATGGCACCGGCACCAAGGCCAACGATCAGATCGAGACGGCGGCGATCAAACGCGTGTTCGGCGGCCATGCCTACAAGCTTTCGGTGTCCTCGACCAAATCGATGCACGCCCACTGCCTCGGCGCCTCCGGCGCGCTGGAAATGATCGCCTGCGTGATGGCGATCCGCGAAGGCATCGTGCCGCCGACCGCCAATTATCGGGAAGCCGACGCCGACTGCGATCTCGACATCACGCCGAACGTGGCGCGCGAACGCACCGTGCGCACCGCGATCAGCAACAGCTTCGCCTTCGGCGGCACCAATGCGGTGCTGGCGGTAAAGGCCGTGTGACCGCACCCCTTGCGGGTCCTTCACCGGGGCCGGCGAAACTTTCCATGCGCATATTGATCGCGCCAGGCGTCGCGCCTAACTCTCTGCGACCCGCCATGACCGTGCCGCTCGGCGCGGTCCCCTACCAGGAGTTTCGATGACCGATCTGTCCGCGTTTCCGATTGCCAGGCGCTGGCCGGCGAGCCACCTCGACCGCATCCAGCTTTATTCGTTTCCGACGCCGAACGGGGTGAAGATATCGATCGCGCTGGAGGAACTTGGCCTGCCTTACGAGCCGCATGCCGTCGATATCGGCAACAACGAGAGCTGGACCCCGGAATTCCTGTCTTTGAACCCGAACGGCAAGATACCGGCGATGATCGATCCGGACGGCCCGGGCGGCAAGCCGATCGGCTTGTTCGAATCCGGTGCCATCCTGCTTTACCTCAGCGACAAGACCGGCCAGCTGGTCCCGGCAGACGCGACGCTGCGTTATGAGACGATCCAGTGGGTGTTCTTCCAGATGGCTTCGATCGGGCCGATGTTCGGCCAAGTCGGATTCTTCCACAAATTCGCTGGGCGCGAAATCGCCGACAAGCGCCCGCTGGAACGTTATCGCGACGAGTCGCGACGGCTGATCGGCGTCCTCGAAACGAGGCTCAAGGGCCGTAGCTGGATCATGGGCGACGATTACACGATCGCCGATATTTCGATGCTTGGGTGGGTGCGCAATCTGATCGGCTTCTACGAGGCGCGGGAACTCGTCGGTTTCGACGATTTCCCCAGCGTGGGCGCATGGCTGGAGCGTGGCCTCGCCCGACCGGCGGTGCAGAGGGGCCTCACCATTCCGGCCAGAAGCTGATCTTACGTCGATTCCGCTCGGCTATTTTGCCTTGGTCCGGGGCTTTGAGCCGCCCTTGCCGACTACGGAAGCAGCAAGCGACGCCGCACCTTTGGCGGTGGCAAGCACGGCACCGGCGGCGACATTGGCCGTTGCTTTAACGGTGCGCATTGCGCTGCCTGCGATCGATCCTCTGCTGCTTGCCGATCTTTTGGGCTTGGGTGCAGCGGCTTTGGCCGCGGCAGGCATCACCTTTTTCGGCGCCGCCTTGCCAAAGCTGGGCTTTGCCGCATCCTTGGGGCGGGCCGCCGCTGCCGGGCCGGCGCTGGTTTTCACTCGAGTGGCTTTTGATCGTGTTGCCCTGCCCTTGGCGGGCGCAGGCTTTCTTGCCATGGTTTCCATCGAACGGTTCCCTCATGGGCACAATTGCCGTGTCCGGGATAACGGCCTGAAACTGTCAAGGTTCCGGCCGGGCGGTTCCTTGCAAGTCACGCCAGGTCGCCGACCACCAGGTCGGCGGGCCGCCGACGGGCAAGCACGCGGTCGATGTTCGGCATATCGTTAGAGGCGATCCAGGCGCGCGCGTCCTCGTCGGAGCGGCCGTGCTCGTGCCATCGCGCCAGCAGTCGGCGCTCGAGCTCGGCGCGCGGCACATCGACGAAGATCGAGAAGTCGAACAGCGGCGCCAGCCGTGTCCAGGGTTCCTCGTCGAGCAGCAGATAATTGCCTTCGACCAGGATGAATTTGGTGTCGGCGGCGACAATCGCAGCGGCGGCGCGCGACAGCTCCATGCTGCGGTCGAAGACCGGGATGGCGATATCCGGCTCGCCGGCGCGGATGCGCTTCAGCAGCGCTTCGAAGCCGGCAAAATCAAAGGTTTCCGGAGCACCTTTTCGCGCGCGAAGGCCGCGTCGATCGAGCACGACGTCATCGTAATGGAAGCCATCCATCGGCACGACTTCCGCCGTGCCTTCCGGCAGCAGGTCGTGCAAGCCTGCCGACAATGTCGACTTGCCGGCGCCGGGCGGACCGGCAATGGCAACGATGAAGCGCGGCGCCTTGCCGGCGCGCTTGAAAATGGCAGCAGCGATATGGGCGATTTCTGACATTGGCCCCCTTACGGTGGTTCTGGCGCATTTTGGCGGCAGTTTTCGAAAATTTCAAACGCCGGATTGTGCCAAGCCTTCAATCGGGCCTGGATTGACCGATCCGCAGGAAATCGCCGTCGAAGCCGACGTCGCGCACGGCACCGTCAGCCGCCAGGATGCGCATGCGGCCCGGCGAGGTCGTGACGTCGTGCGGCGGCTCGCCGGATGGCCATGGCAGTGCGCCGATGACATGGCGGAACGAAAAGCGGCGCCCTTCGGAAAGGGCAAAGGCGGTCGCCACGCCTTCGCGCTTCAGCCAATTGTCGCCGAGCGATGCGGCGTGGCCGACGGCCGTGCGGCCGTCCTCGATGCCGAGCACGCCGCGGTGGCGGCCACTCCAGGGCGCATAATCGCGCCCGCCATTGCTGACCCACAGCATGGTGACCGGCAGTTCGGCCGGGTTCTTCAGCACCAGCAAGAGATCGGCTTCCGCCTGGCGCGCCAGCGCGGTCCAGCCCGGCCCGCCATGATCGGCCTCGACCAGCGTCACGAAGTCCTCACGGAGCTGGTCCATGCGATAGGTGGTCAGGTCAATCGTGCCGCCGTTGGCGGCGGGAAAGCGCGTCAGGTCGGCGGTTCGCGCCGGGTAGGCGAGCAACGAGCGGCCGCGGGCCGGATCGGGCTCCGGCGCCTCACTCGGCGTTGCGGCAAGGCGCTTGGGCGAGAAGGCCAGCCTGCCGCCGGCCGTCATCACCGTCATCGGGTGGTGGGCGACGGGAATGGCGCCGGCGCCGCCGGAAAAGACGTGCTCCTGATAGAGAAAGGGATGATCGTCGCGCAAGGTCAGGATCTTGTCGACGGTTGCGCCCATGACCGGGCGCTGCAAGCGGAAGACGGCGCGCCAGCCGTCGGCTGTTGCCGCGCTGTCGACCACGTCCCAGCGGCTATTTGCCGGCCAGCCATGCAAAGGTGCCGCTTCGACGTCGCTGATCGAGAACGGCGCGCAGAGGAAATCGCCGGACAGGTGGACCGTCCCTTCAGGCAGGTCTTTCGGCAGCATCTCGCGCGGCTCGCCGACCCAGGGTGCGCGATGCAGCGGCTTCAGCCGGCGGCCATCGATATCGACTGTCATGTCGGCGAGATGGCCGACGGCAAGATCGACCGATACCGAAATGCCCTTCGCCGTGATCGTGACCGTATCCATGTGCACCTACCGATTCTGCCAGCCCGATTCTGCCAGCCCGATTCTGGCGGCCCGATTCTGCCGGCGCCAGCAAAGCCCACTCGCCGCCGGTTGCGCAAGCGCGGTGGCCGGCAATTCACATCAGGCGGCGCCACGTCGGCCTGTGGACAGGGCACCGTTCGAGGCCCCGACCGATATTAACCAAATGGACTGTGCCTTTGCGTTAAGATAGCTTCGCGTCGTCTCAGAAACAGCCTGCCTTCGGAACTGACTTGTCCGCCTTCCGGTTCTTTTCGTCCGTCCACAAATGCGTCGCTGTGCTGGCGCTGCTGCTGTTTGCTGCCGGCTGCACGACTGTCACGCCGCCCGACAGCGTGCTGGCGGTACCGGCGCCGCCGCAGAAATATGCCGCCATGGTCATCGATGCCGGCACCGGCAAGACGCTGTTCGAGGTCAACTCGACGGCGCCGCGCTATCCGGCGTCGCTGACCAAGATGATGACGCTCTACCTCCTGTTCGAGGCGCTGGACCAGGGCCGCATCAGCAAGGAGACGCAAATTCCGGTGTCGGACAACGCCGCCCGGCAGCCGCCGACCAAGCTGCGGTTCAGGCGCGGTGAGACCATCGACGTCGATTCGGCGATCCGCGCCATCATCGTCAAATCGGCCAATGACGTGGCGGTCGCAATTGCCGAATATCTCGGCGGCAGCGAAGAGGCGTTCGCCGGCATGATGACCGCCAAGGCGCGCCAGATCGGCATGAGCAGCACCGTGTTCCGCAACGCCTCGGGCCTGCCGGACGGCGACCAGCACACGAGCGCGCGCGACATGGCGGTGCTCGGCATGGCGCTGCACGCCCGCTTCCCGCAGCATTTCCACTATTTCTCCGAAAGCGACTTCATGTTCCGCGGCAGGCTGGTGCGCGGCCACAACGACATGCTCGGCCGGGTGCGCGGCGTCGACGGCATCAAGACCGGCTACATCAGAGCTTCGGGCTTCAACATCGTCACCTCCTATAATGCAGACGGGCACAGGCTGATCATCGTGGTAATGGGCGCCGACAGCGCGCGCCAGCGCAACGACCACGTCGAGGCGCTGATCCAGCGCAGCCTGTTGCCGACCTCGGAGGCAAAGACGCGGCTGCTGTATGCCGAGGAGCAGTGACAGTTGAAGTCCGAGTGTTGACCGCGTACGGGTTCAGGCGACAAACGCAGAGCCGCCGTTTTGCGCGACACTGCTGAGATACTTTGCCGGCGGCTTGCCAAGCGCTTTCTTGAACATGGTGATGAAGGCGGTGACCGATTCGTAACCGAGATCGGCCGAAACCTGCTGCACGCTGGCGCCGGAGGCCAGCTCGCGCATTGCGACGATCAGGTGCAGTTGCTGGCGCCAGCGCCCGAAGGTCAGTCCTGTCTCTTTCACCACGAGACGTGCGAGACTGCTCTCGCTGAGCGCGACGCGACTGGCCCATTCCGCCAGCGTGCTGCGATCGGCAGGATCTTGCGCCAACGCCGCGGCGATGCGCCTCAAGCGCGGCTCGGACGAGATCGGCAAATGCAGCTGCTGGACAGGCATGCGCGGCAGTTCGGATAGCAGTACGCTGGTCAGGAGCTCGCCCCTCGCGTCATCGTCCTCAACGCGATCCGTCAGCTCTATGATGAGCTCGCGCAGCAACGGCGTGATCGAAAGCGTGCAGCACCGGTCCGGCAGGTCGGTAGCTCCCGGTTCGATATAGACGAAGAAAATCCGGGCATTGGCGGTCGCGATATTGCTGTGCTCCATGTCGCCGGGAATCCACACCGCGCAATGCGGCGGCACCATCCACAGGCCGCTGGGGACGCGACATGTGACGCCACCGCCGAGCGCGAAGACGAGTTGCCCTTTGCGGTGGTGGTGGTCCGGCACCTCCGCCCTGGTTTCGGTAACGTCAACGCGCACGGCGATTGCCGGGGCGAGGACATCATCCGGATCGAAAGGCCAGGGGTAGCGGAGAGGCTGTCTCATATTGACTGATTTTAGCGATCGACTACCGAGATATCTAAATTACTCAAACAGGAAAGTCGATAGTTTAGGGATGAGTAACTCAGAAGCCGACAGGCGGGCTTCCATTTAGTCATGCCCTGCTTGCGTTCTGAACGTCGGACCAACAAGCCCGGCGCACGAAAACAGGCTGGCGTCCGCCACGCAGCAAGAAGGAACGATACCAATGCTCGCCTTGGTCACATCTTCCGACAGCGCCACCGGGTTGCGGCTCGCCGAGCTTGGTGAGCCCGAGCCCGCCCCACATGAGGCGCTGGTCTCGGTCCGGGCAGTCTCGCTGAACCGCGGTGAACTGCGCCTGCTCAACGTCCGTCCGAACGGCTGGGTGCCTGGCCAGGACGTCGCCGGAATTGTCGAGCGCGCCGCGGCCGACGGCTCCGGGCCGGCCGTCGGCGCCCGGGTTGCGGCTCTGGTCGACGAGGCCGGGTGGGCCGAACGGGTCGCCGTTCCGACCGACCACCTCGCCGTCCTGCCGGACGACGTCAGCTTCGTCTCCGCCGCCACTGTTCCGGTCGCGGGCACGACCGCGCTGCGGACCGTGCGCCTCGGCGGCGACCTGGCCGGCCAGCGGGTCCTGATTACCGGCGCAAGCGGCGCCGTCGGCCGTTTCCAGATCCAGATCGCCCGCCAGCAGGGCGCGTCGGTGGTGGCGGTCGCCGCTGAACGGCATGCCGACGATCTCCGCGGCCTCGGAGCCGAGCGGGTCGTCGAAACGATCGAGCTGGCCGAAGGACTGTTCTCGCTGATTACCGAATCGGTGGGCGGCGATAGCCTCGCCCACGCGATCGAACGGATCGCGCCCGGCGGGACCGTCGTCATGTTCGGCTCGAGCAGCGGCGAACTCACGCCCATCGGCTTCCGCCAGTTCGTTCCGGGGCACGAAGGTGCGCGGCTGCAGACCTTCGCCTACTACGCTTCCGGTCCGGAGGTTGGCGCTGACATCGCCTCGCTGCTCGCGCTGATCGCAGCCGGCCGGCTCGAAACGCGCGTGGTCATGACCGTACCGTGGCGGGACGTAGCCCAGGCCCTCGACGCGCTGCGGCAGCGCAGCATCAGCGGCAAGACGGTGCTTACCGTGACCGAATGAGCAGGCGGTGGCGCCGGACGGGAGGGTGTCTGTCTCCCCCGGGCTGCTACGGCAACTTGAGCCCGCTGGCGATTGCCCGTTGAAGCCGGCGCCTGCTTCCGCTAAGAAGCCGTGGCTGGCCGGTTTACCGGCTGGTTCGTTTTTGGGATCACCGATCCTGAAGGCACCCGTAGCTCAGCTGGATAGAGCGCTGCCCTCCGAAGGCAGAGGTCACAGGTTCGAATCCTGTCGGGTGCGCCAAATCTCAAATGTCCAACCCGGAGACATGGGTTGCGGTTTATACCGGAGACATGGTGGACCGCACCCCTGGGCGAGACACCAGTTCCCCAGATTTTGGATTGCGCACAGCCTCCTAGCGCAACGGTTAAGCAGGCGACCGCGGCAAGTCCGCGGGGGTCAAGCCTGTGTAAAAACGCCGGGCCTGGCTCCAATCAGATCCGTGGATCGTGTACTGTGATGAGACGTTGGGACCGAGGATCAGCGGATATGGACGAGGAGGGCTTGGCCGAGATCTCAGCCCGATATATTCGCTTCGCCGATACGGAAGCTCGCGGTCGCTCGCCGCTCTACGAGGAGTTGGCTCGGGCAGTCGCTGGGGATCGGGAGGCGCTCGGTTTCCTGTCGACTCTTCCGGACCTAAAGCGGCAACCGAACCTTCTACTTGCAGCGGTGCGTCACCTGTTCGGCACGCCGACAGGGTGGACCGAGCTTCGCCAGGCGCTTCAGGCTAATCCCGACGCTATCCGCTCGCTCATGCTCGAGCGCTCAACGCAAACCAACGAGCCGGGAAGATGCGCCACCCTGCTCCCCGTCCTGGCGCGTTTGCCGCAGCCGCTGGCCCTCATCGAGGTCGGGACCTCCGCAGGGCTCTGCCTCATGCCCGACCTCTACGGCTATGACTACGGACGCAAGGTGATCCGCGCACCTGCGATGGCCTTGGAGCCGCCTGTCTTCCGATGCCTCGCCAGCGAAACAACGCCATTGCCGACGGCCTTGCCGCAAGTCGTCTGGCGGGCTGGATTGGACCTGAGCCCGATAGATGCTTCGGACGACTCGCAAGTCGCATGGCTTGAGACACTGGTCTGGCCGGAACAGACAGCACGGCTTGCCAATCTGCGGGCGGCCCTAAAGATAGCTGCCACAGTCAAGCCTCGGGTGGTGAAGGGCGACCTGCGCGGGAGCGACCTCGTGCAACTCTGCAACGAAGCGCCAAACGACGCTACACTCGTCATCTTTCACACAGCCGTCCTCGACTATGTCTCCGACCTTGGTGACAGAGAAGCTTTCGCCGAGCAGGCGATGCGTCTCGCGCCTTATTGGGTATCGAACGAGTTCCCTCGTGTCTTCCCGTCCATCGCCACACGCGCCGGAACAAGCTGGCCGCCTGGCCGCTTCCTCCTATCTGCGAACGGCTCCCCTGTAGCTTGGACTGACCCGCATGGCGCCTCGCTCGAATGGATCGCGGACGAGGCGTAGGCTATAGGTCGATGCTCGTCTGCCACTGCTTGCGTCTTGAATTCGCGGCAAGCGCCCTTCGGACTTGCTACCGGGCGGTTGAACCCAGGAACAGCGCGTTGGGCGCGCGAAGACCGCATCCGCAGTCGGGAACCACAGCTATCGGCAAGCCGTTTACGCTGCAAACCCGCCTGTCGATCCTCAGAGCCGGGCGAGTTCTCCGAGATCCACAAATTGGAGATTGATCATGACTAGCGCTGCCGACCGCGATCCGCGCCACCACACGCAGAAAATGCAGAAAAAGTTGGAGGAGGTGAAGCAGCACCTTCGCGAGGACATCGAGAAGGTCGATGAGCCGCAGCTGAAGGCGATGTTCGAGACGTCCGCCGAGGTGATCGGCGGTCTCCAGAAGGCGTTCCAGGACTATGAACAGAAGAATGAACCCGCTTGGCGTTAAACGGCTTCTTTGCGGGTAGGTTTCAAAGGAGCGCCCCCGTGCCTGCACCACCTGAAATGGATGTCGTCCTCGAAAAGCTGCCTTTGAGGATCGGCGCCTATATCCCCGACGACTTGCTGGAGGACTGGTTTGCGCCGGGAACCGGCATGAACCCGGTCAGCAAAGAGGCGCTTGCCACCGCCAAGAACTATGGCTGGCGCTTCGAATGCGAGTTCAAGCATTACCCCGACCGCAAGGAGGGCGTGTTCTGGAAGTGGGTGCCGGCGATCTGACCGGCGCTGGACGGTTCATCGTTCCGCGGAAACGCAGAACCTGTCTATCTTATTGTTTGACGCAAATACCGGACGGAAAACCGCTTCACACTTTTCCTGGAATTGCTCAGCCTCCGCCTATCGGCGTCATCACCTTGCCGGTTCCGCCGCATTCGGGGCAGGTGCGGCCGTCGATCATGCCTGACCCTGCACAGCGGCGGCAAATATTCTCGCCAGCGCCTGGAGTGCCTGCGGGGACTTCGTCCGTGTTGGTCTGAGCGGCTTGCCGGGGGTTGCCCTGCAGCTTGTTTCTCAGCCGGGCGACCCAGCCTTCGTCGACCTCGAGCGGCCTGCTGCTGTCGTCCGGCAGGCCTTCGCCGGATTGGCCGATGGTTTCATTGCGCGGCCGGTCGTTCGCGCCTGTCGTGATCTTCTGAGCCATTGCGTTTGCCTTTACGCCTTGCAATTTTCGAACGCCTCAGCTCCGCAGAGGTTCCGGTTCGACCGGCAGCCTTTCAGCCGGGTTTTCGCCGCACATTATCTATCCTGAACCCGGATTTCGGCCGCGCCGGCATGCGGGCAAGCGAGACGGTCATATCCTGATCAGGCACCTGGTAGGCCATCGACCGCGTCAGCAGGCGAACCGCTTCCATGATCAGCGCGACGGTGACGGCTTCTCCGGGGCAGCGATGGGTAGTCGCCGGATCTCCGCCGCCATGCGGGATGAAGTCGAAGCCGTGGGTTTTCCAGCTCAAGCCGCGCTCCGGGATAAATTGGTCCGGCTCCACAAACAGGCGGCGATCGTTGTTGGTGCCGTGCAGGTCGAGCAGAACCCAGTCGCCTTTGCCGAAGCGGTAGCCCTTCCATTCGAAGGGGTGGCGGGCGCGGCCGCCGATGAACGGGAAGAACGGATAGAGCCGGCGAACCTCCTCGGCGAAGGCTTCCAGCCCGTCGTCATCGCCGGCGGCGAACTTATCGTACCATTGGTGGTGCTGGTGAAGCGCCAGCGCCGCAAACATGATGAAGCGGCCGATGGCGACAACCGGCCGGATGATGTTGATGATCTCGACCGCAGCACTGGCAAGATCGAGCGGCATTCCCTCGGCATCGACATATTCGCTGACCAGGCGGACCGGGCTGTTTGCCGGCAAATCAAGCGCGCCGCTTCGAACGCGCCGTACAAGCTCGCCGATAGTGCGTTCGGTCCGGCGTCGCCGCCACAGCGCCAGCATGGTCGACGGCCCGATGCCGCCGGCGTTCTCGACCATGCCGCTGAGCTTGTTCGGCGCGATCCTTGTCGGCGGGGATGCCGGCCCAATCCGCTGCCGCCTGGGTCAGGACGAGGTTTACGGCGTCGAACAGGACGATCTCGTCACGCCGCTGCCAGTCTTCCAGCTGGTCGAGCCAGGCGCGACGGAAGGTTGCGCGGAGCCGCTCGATCTGGTCACTATCCAACAGGATCGACAGGAAAAGCGCCTTGCGGTGGCGGTGAGCGGCGCCGTCGAGCGCCTGGACGCTGCCCTTGTCCTGCAGCAGACGCAGCGTGGTCTGCGGCATCGCGCCAATTCGGGTGAAGTGGTCGCCGCCATAAAACATCTCGGCAGCCTCGGCACCGCGGACGCAGATTGCCGGCCGCAGCATCAGGCGCGTGGCAAAGATGTCGGTGTTCATGCGCCGGCAGCGGGCCGAAATGAAGTCATAGCCTTCGTGCAGCAGGGCCAAGGTGCTATCGAACGCGGCGCGCGGAATGGGTTTTGCGGCATGATTGCCGCCATCGGCATCGATCAGTTCACGTCTGTTCATGGCGTGCTCCCTGGCGTTGAAATTCCTCAACGCACGGCCGGCACTTTCGATCACTCGACTTTTTGACGGCTTTGCCGCGCCGCCCTTCGGCCGCGGCTGGCCAGGATGGTGGTCAGCGTGACCGGACGAAAATCCCAGCTGTCGACGCCGACGTCATACTGGCGCGTGACCGGGGTCAGCCTGCCGTGGGAGTGGCCATGCAGGTCGATCGATTTCCTGCCGATCTGGTTCCAGGTGCGAAAAGGGTAGTGGCAAAGGATCAGCAGGCTGCCGTCGAGCGCCAGCTCCTTGTAGTGTTGCGTGCTCGCCCAACCCGTGGCCTCGATGGTGGCCGCAGCATCGTTGTTGCCGATGATCAAATGCTTGCTGCCATGAAGAGACGCCAGAAGCGACGACACGAACGCGGCCGATCCCCTGGCAAAATCGCCGAGATGCCAGACCTCGTCGTCCGGCCCGACAGTCTCGTTCCAGAACGCAATGAGGGCCCGGTCATGTTCCGCCAGCGAGCCGAACGGGCGGCGGTCGATACGCAGGATGCGCGGGTCGCTGAAATGCGTGTCGGCGGTGAAGTAGATCATGCGCTGGAGCCTGTTTCGAACTGCCGATCTGGGCGCGTGGCGCACCAAGTCCATGTTGCTCTCCCGATGCTTGCTCAACCCGCTCGATCGCCGGTTGTTCCTGGAAGCAGGCCCAGGCGGTTTCCGCTCGTTGGCACTTAGAAACGGGGCGAACTTTGAAACGGGGGAACTTTGAAATGAGACGCAGGTTAGAATGCTTGACGCCGATGCTCTGAAAGGACCTCGACGATGACCGACGCAGCACCTCTTGGGCGAAGCCCGGCTCAGGCGCGGGGCGATATCGACGCCGGGCGCGAAGGGGACAAGACCCCGGGCATCGATCCGGCTGCGGCTCCCATGGAAACGGACGCGGAATCCGCCGGCAACGCTCGGCCGAAGAGCCCTGCCGCGCGCCATGAAACGCCGAAGTTTACCAACCAGGCGAGCTATGCCAATGCGATGCGCCCGCTGACGGATGAGCCCGACGTCCAACCGAGCAGATATGGGCCAGTCATGGTGATTGCCGCCATCGTCGTGCTGGCCGCTGCAGTTTTCATCGTCGCGGCCATGCTGCGCTGAATACAGCCGTTCCAGACCCGCGGCGCAGTGGCTGGACATTTTGCTTCCGGTCCGAGAATTTGTTGTCGCGCCAGGTCCAGGCGCGATCAGTCCGGTGCACGTTGGCTACGAACCATCAATTCTTTGCCCGTGACGCCACCATCGTGGCGCGCGACATGATTGGCGCCTCGCTGCTTTTGCACGGCGTTGGCGGCAGCATCGTCGAGACCGAGGCCTATCGCCCGGATGACCCGGCTTCGCATGCTTTCGGTGGCAGGACGGTGCGCAACGGCGCAATGTTCGGCGCCCCGGGCAGCGCGTATGTCTATCGCTCCTATGGCCTGCATTGGTGCCTCAATGCCGTGTGCCTGCCCGGCAGTGCCGTGCTTATCCGCGCAATCGAACCGCGATTAGGGCTGGAGGTGATGCGGGCCAATCGCCGCGTTGACGATCCCCGGCTGCTTTGCTCGGGACCGGGCCGCCTTTGCCAGGCGCTGGCTATCGACAAATCTTATGACGGTCTGCCGCTGGACCTGCCGCCATTCGAATTCAGGCCGCCGAGCGAAGCCGGCGCCGTTCTGACAGGCCGCCGGATCGGCATTTCCAAGGCTGTCGATGCCGAGTGGCGGTTCGGACTGCGCGACTCGGATTATCTGAGCCGCAAGTTCTGATGCCCGCGGCAGCGGCAGAGCAGTTGCCCCCCGGCATCACTCGTCGGGTTTGCCGAGATGCATGGGTGTCGCCTGCTGGCGGGCTTCCCTGGTCACCTCGTCGGCTCCGGCAGGTGAAATCCCTCGCAACGCTTTCGCGGCTACGGTCAGGCGCCCGCGATCATTGCCGAAGCTCTTGATCAGCTGGCGGACCTGATCGGCGGTGATGCGGTTCTGTTGGGCAAAATACTCGACTTCACGGTCGTCTTCCGCAGCAACGCGGTCGCGCTCGCGGAAATCTCGCTTGCTCTTATCGTCGGCCATTTTTTCCTCCTGGTGGAGCGTCGCATCCATCCATGGCAACGTGGACAACGAGCTTTCGTTGCCGCGATCGGGCGGACTTTTCCGCCGTTGTGCCGACTGCCCAGGAACCATGAGGCGAGCAGCCGGTTTGGCTTGGATGCAGACATATTCGGCCACAATTCATACCGATGGAGAATACGATGACGCTCGCAAGCAAAACCACTGTAATTGTCGCGGCGCTGGCCATGTTGGCCGCGCCGGCATTCGGCCAGACGAGCCCACCTGCGCCCGCCGCGCCGGCACCGGATCGTGGCGCCGAACCGTCGCCCGGAGTGATCGGGCAGAGCCAGGATGCCATGCGCGATATGATGCGCCAGATGATGACTGAGATGCTGGAGGAGAGAATGCAGGAAGATCGCGCGCCCTGGACAGAACGGCGAGGTCCCGACCGCTGGCATCGCGACTACAGGATGGGCCCGCCTGAGCGAGGGTGGGAGATGGGAGGGCGCGGCGGCATTCCACGCGGGATGCATGGCGCGAAGATGCGAATGATGTTCGCCATAGTAGATGCGGACGGCGATGGCGCGCTTTCTCAGAGCGAAGTCCAGGATTTCGTCGGGCGAATATTCAACGCCGTCGATGAGGACGGTGACGGCAGCGTCGACATGCAGGAAATCCGGTCCTTCTTCCACGGAGGCGGCGCCGAGGATCAGGAGTAAGTCTCCTACCGGTCGGCAGGAGGCCTGTCTGGGGCAGCGCGAGCTCGTCGGCCGGGGAGGATAAAAAGTCGCCGGCAACTGGATACCAGGCTGCCAGCCGGGGAGATGCGTTCCTTGGCTGGCCTTGCCGAACGCCGCGGACCAAGCAGACCAGCAGGAATTCATTGGCCATGACAGAGAAAGCTACAGAGAAATCCCCGACCATCGCTCGTATCTGGCGCGGCAGAACCGTGCCTGAAAAGGCGGATGCCTATGAGAGTTACAATTACGAGGCCGGCATCAAGCCGCTGATCGAGAAGGCACTAGGCGTTCAGACCTTTCGCGAGGACACGCCGACCCATTCGGAATTCGTGACGATCTCCTATTGGGAAAACGTCGAGGCGATGGCGGCGCTCACCGGCGGCGATCCGACAAAAATCCACCATCTCGAGCGGGACGAAGAGTTCCTGATCGAGTTGCCGTCGCGGGTGCAGGTGTTGCGCATCCGATCGAGTCACGGGCGGCTGGGATAGGGCAGCGCCGCCCGGTTCGGCCCGATCTAAGAAATCGCCGTCAAGTCGATTTCGGTGATGTGCCAGCGGCCGAGATTTGCGGTGTAGAGCTTGTCGCCCTTGAAGGCAATGTTGGTTGGGTGGGCGAGCGTCGTTGCCGCCGGATCCTCGATCAGCACCTCGAGCCCGCTATCCTTTCGCCAGCGATAGATACGGCTGGGCTCGTAGCATGAGATGAACAGCGACCCGTCCGGCGCCAAGGCGACGCCATCGGGAACGTTGCTCACGCCGTCCACGACGAGTTGGCGAGGTCCTGCCGTGCCGTCGGCACGGATTGGCACATAGCTGAGGCAGGCCGCATGGCTTTCCACGACGTAAAGCCCATCGCCACCCGGCGCCATCGCCATGCCGTTGGCGAAGGCCATGGTCTCGCTGCACCACAGGCCGCCTTCGCCGGTCTTCAAATCGTAGCGAAAAATGCCGGAGCGGTTGTCTTCGCCGAGGCTGTCCGACACGTAGAGCCAGCCGCGTGTCTCGTCGACGATCGGATAGTTCGGCACGCGGATGCCGGCCGAGGCGAAGCGCTGCATACCAGCCGTCGCGGCATCCCAGCGAAAGATCGCCGAATGTCTCAAATCGCATGCAAAACAGTTTCCCGCGCTATCGAAGGCGATGCCGAGCAGAAAGCCCTCCGTACCGCCCATGCGTTCGACCGAGCCGCCATCGGCGGCCAAGCGCAGCAGGTCGCCGGTTTCGGTGCCGCACCAGATCGAGCCGTCGCGATGGATGGCCACGCCTTCCGGATGGGCGATGCGCGGGCTGGTGAAGATGCCATCGAAGAAGACCCTCGCGGCCGACATTTCGAGCAACGGCTTTGCCATGCGCACCCCCTTCAATCCGGTGCAGTATGCGACCGCTGTGCGGCGATGCAGCGCTCGACCATCCGCCGGTCGGTGGCCAGGATCTCGGCGATCAGGGCGCTGCGCTCCCTGGCGCTGACGAATTCGAGGCGCCGCAGGCCGAGCGGGTCGATGCGGTTTCGCAGGATGTCGAGCGTCTCGTTTGAGGGTAGCGCAACTTCGCGGCAATCGGCATCGAATGTCAGGGCAAAGCCGGTGGCATCCTGGAGCTGCTGGCGCGTCACGCACGGCATGGTCTCGATGACGGCCAATTGCCGGCTCTCCCCGTCGAGCCGAAACACGCAAAGGTCGGTGAACACCAATGCCGCGCCGGTCCGATAGCCCATCGGCTCGCGTTCGGCCTCAGTCAACAGGCCGCGCGCCGAGCTGGCAATCTCGACCGTCTCGACCAGCGACTGCACGGAATGGCGGGGGACGTAGAGCAGATAATCGCGATGCATGTTGGCGACGTCGGCCATGCCGCCTTGCCCGGGCAGCCGGATAAGGCTGCCGTCACACTTGCGCAGCGCAATGGTGTTGACGCGCCCACGGCGGTCGACCTGCGCGGCACCGACGATCTCATGCGTCACCGCGCCGGCCTGATAGTAGGTCGAATAGGTGTCGTCGCCGCCGGCATGCGCCACCGCCGTTTCGCAATCGAGGCTTTCGATCAGCGACAGGATCATCCGGCTCGGTGCTATGTCGAGATGGCCGCAACTCATGGTGGCGATGATCATGTCCGGCGCGTGCGTCGCTTTGGCCAGCCGGTAGGCGACATTGGCGAGCGGCGACACCGCGCCGGCACTGGCAAAGCTCTCATTGTCGAGCTCAGCGGCGATGCGGGCGGCGATGATCTCGTCGATGGACGCCTCCTTGTTGCCGTGCACGAGCCTGGGCATTGCGAGGACTGTTTCAGCGCCGACTTTTGCAGCGTCTTGAACCCGCTCCGGCACGCCTTCCGAAGGCATGCTCAGGCTGTCCGACAAAGGTATTTCCTTGGCCGCGAACGCCTCCGCTAACGCTTGATAGTCCGTCACATAGAATGGCAGGCAGGAGGCGGGATAGGCGCCGCCTGGTGCCAGCGCGATCGCCGACACCTGGTTGCGGGTCAAAATGCTCTGCCGACCATCATGCCGCAGCCCTCCGACCGGGACGATCTCCTCGACCGTCACCAGCACCTCGCGCGCCGCGCCGGCCATGGCGAAATCGAGCGCTCGTGGTCCGATGATCTGGACATTGCCGCTCTCGTCGGCACGCTGGGCATGGACGACGAACGTATCGAGCCGCAAGGCCGGGATGATCCCGGTCGTGGCTCCCACGATCGGATCGGGCACGGCGATCGCACCCGGCACGCGCGCCAGCATGTCCGAACCCTCCGGAAGCTGAAACGGCATCGACGGCAGGTTCTGCTGCCCCGCCCGCAGCGCCTGGATCATGGCCAGCGCCGTCCAGTCGCGGACCGGCACGGCATTGGTCTCGGCAGCCGCGCGGAAGCGCGGCGGCAAGCCAAAAATATCGAGGCTGGAAAAGCAGATATCAACCTCCGCCACGGCATTCGCTTCGAGAAGCAGTTCGAGCGGCAGGCCGCCGGCCCAGCAGACATAGCGAAGATCCTTGACGCCCAAGCGGGCGATGGCCCGCAACAAGGCGATCGGCAGCCGGGCAAAATGATGGCCACCGACACCGAAGACGTCGCCGCCGCCGACCATCGCGGCCAGGCCCTCGACATCGGTGAAGCGCGGCCGGTTTTGCTTGACCAGGGATGTCATTGCCCAGCCTTCGGCCGCGCGGCGCTTTTTTCGGCGAACGCCTTCACCCGCTGCTGGCCGGTCTCGCTACGATAAAGCCCGCCCAGTACGTCGCGCTCCATGGCAAGGCCTTCCGCCAAGTCGCCCGACACGGCGTGCGCCGTCAGCGCCTTCAATGCCTCGATCGCGGCAGCCGGTTCGGCGGCTATCATGCCGGCGAGTTCCAGCGCCCGCGGCATCAGCTTTTCGGCGTCGACGACCTCGTTGACCAGCCCGGCGGCGAGCTCGGAAGCCGGCACGATGGCGCCGGTCATCAGCAAAAGGTTGGAGCGGTTGCGGCCGAGCTTCTGGACGCTGCGCTGCGTGCCGCCGCCGCCCGGGACCAGCCCGAGCTTGATCTCGGGCAGGCCGAGCTTCGCGAACTGGTTGGCGATGACGATGTCGCAGCACAGCACCAGCTCCATGCCGCCGCCGAGCGCAAAGCCGTTGACCGCGGCGATGACCGGCTTGCGGTTGTTCTCGACCGCCGCATACATGCGCGTGCCGGCGGCCTGGAAGGCGTCGAACTCGATAGCCGTCTGGGCAGCGTATTCCTTGATGTCGGCGCCGGCCATGAAGCCGCGCCCCTCGCCGGTCACCACGATCGCGCCGACGCCGTCATCCTGCGACAGCGCCTCGAAAACCTCGGTGATCTCGCTTTGCATCAGCCGGTTCATGGCGTTGAGCTGATCGGCGCGCCGGAAGGTGACGACTGCGACGCGCCCGGATATTTCCAAGCTGAGTGTCTGGTAAACGCTCATCGTCAGGCAGCATCCACGGTCATATCGCCGGACGCCTCAAGCGCTGCAATCTCGCCGCTGGAGAGGCCGAACTCGGCCAGTATCTCGCGGCCATGCTGGCCGACCAGCGGTGCCGGCCGCTCTATGGTAGCCGGCGTCTCGCTCATCTTGACCGCCGGCGCGACCACCCTGACCTTGCCGCCGCGCGGATGATCGTAGCTGGTGATCATGCCCAGGTGCTTGACCTGCGGGTCCTCGGCTGCGCGCCTTATGTCCTTCACCTCGGCACACCAGATGTCGGCTGCCAGCAGCCGCGCCAGCAGGTCCTGCGTGGCAAACTTCCTGGTTTCGGCGTTGACCTTGTCGAACACCTCGTCGCGCCTGTCGAACAGCGTCTTCAGATCGTCGTAGACAGCAAGCTGCGGCGCCTCCAGCACTTCATACAGCGTCTTGAACGGGCTCATGGCGATCGACACATAGCCGCCGTCCTTCGCTTCATAGACGCCGAACGGCGCCTGCATGCCGGGGTGGCCGATGCCGGACTTCGGGCGCACGAAATCCTCGCCGAGATTGAGCACGGCGACATATTCCTGATTGAGATGCGCCAGCATGCCGGCGAGCAGATTGACCTCGATCTTCTGGCCCTTGCCGGTCTTCTCGCGATAGTAGAGCGCCGACAGGATGCCGTAGACCATGTTCATGGCGCCGATCTGGTCGGCCAGGCCGGCACCGGCCGGAACAGGAGCCTGATCGCCGCGGCCGGTGTTGGAGATCAGCCCGGACAATCCCTGGATCAGCATGTCCTGGCCGGGGCGCTCGACGTAGGGGCCCTCCTCGCCATAGCCGGAACCCGAGCAATAGATGATGGCGGGATTGACCGCCCTGAAATCCTCGTAGCCATAGCCGAGCCTGGCGAGCACGCCGGGGCGGAAATTCTGCACCACCACATCGGCCTTCTCAGCCATGTCCATGATGATGGCATGCACCTTGCGACTTTTCAGGTTGAGCGCGATGGAGCGCTTGTTGCGGTTCCAGGCGAGGAAATTCGGGCTTTCGGAGCCGCCGACCCATTTGGCGAAGAAGGTCATGCCGCGGAACATGTCGCCGGCGCCGGCACGCTCGATCTTGATGATGTCGGCGCCCATGTCGCCGAGCAGCTGCGTGGCGAACGGCCCTTGCAGCAGATGGCTGAAATCGAGAATGCGGACGCCTTCGAGGGCTTTGTTCATTTCATGTCTCGTTGGTTGTCAAAGCAGGTCGGGTACGTAGCGGGGTGCCGCGGTGAGGCCGCCGTCGACGCGCAGGTCGGTACCGGTGGTGAAGCCGGCGGCGTCGGAGGCCAGATAGACGGCGGCTTCGGCCACCTCGGACGGTTTGCCGATGCGGCCGAGCGGATGCATCTTGACCCAGGCTTTGGCGAGATTGCCGCCGATCTCCTTGACCAATTTGTCGTTCATCGGCGTGTTGATGGTGCCGGGCGAGATCGAGTTGACGCGGATGTTGAGCGGGCCGAACTCGACCGCCATCTGGCGCGTCATCGCCATCACCGCACCCTTGGCGCCGGCATAGGCGGTCCAGCCGTCGAGCCCGATATGCCCTTGTGCCGAGGCCATGTTGATGATCGAGCCCGATTTCTGCGCGATCATATGTGGCAGCGCATATTTGCAGCCGCGGAACACGCTGGTAAGGTTGACCGCGATCAGCCGGTGCCACTGCTCGTCGCTCATTTCGTGAACCGGCATGCCGCCGATGGCGATGGCGGCATTGTTGACGAGAATATCGAGATGGCCGGTCTTGCCGACGGCTGCGTCGATCAGGGCGGCGATGTCGGCCTCCTCCGCCACGTCGCAATGGATGTAGTCGGCGCGGTGGCCGGCGGCGCGCAGCTCGGCTGCGAATTTTTCACCCTTCTCGTCGGCGATGTCGCCGAGGAAGACGTGCGCGCCTTCCCTTGCCATCGCCTCGCTGATCGCGTGGCCGATGCCGTCGGCGGCGCCAGTGACGATTGCGGTTTTCCCTTTGAGACGATCCATATCAGCCTCCAATGGCGCGCCGGCGCTTTGCTTCGTCGAAGGCGACGGCGGCAATGATGATCATGCCGGTGATGACCAGTTGCCACTCGGTCGGCAGGCCGAGACCGCGCAGCCCGTTGGACAGGAACTGCAGGATCAGCACGCCGAGCGCCATGCCGGTCAGGCTGCCTATGCCGCCGGCAAGGCTCACCCCGCCGAGCACGGTGGCGGCGACGACCTGGAACTCGAAATTCAGCCCGGCCGTATGCTGCGCCGAACCGACGCGGGCTGCCAGGATGATGCCGGCTACCGTCGCCAGCAGCGCGCTGATGATGAAGCAGGTGAACTTGACGCGGCGCACGTCGTAACCCGCCAGCCGTGCCACTTCCGGATTGCCGCCGACGGCATAGATCTGCCGCCCGAACGGCCGGTGCTGCATCACGTAGGCGAAGACGGCGAGCAGGACGATGGCGATGACAGCCGAATAGGGAACGACGTTGAACAGGCGGCCGTCCGACAGCGCGATGAAGCTGTCGAGCGCGGCGTCGTCTGGAATAGCACGCTGGCCGGTATAGAGATAAACGCCGCCGCGCATGATGAACATCGTGCCCAGGGTCACGATCAGCGAGTTGATGCCGGCATAGGCCGTCAGATAGCCATTCACGACGCCGATGATCAGCCCGAACAGCAGCGCGCCGCTGATGCCGAGCACAAGCGAGTTGGTGTCGTTCATGATGATGATCAGCGGCAGTGCGATCGTCGCCAGCAGCGAGCCGATCGAGATGTCGACCTCGCCGGACATGAAGACGATGGCGCAGCCGATGCCGGCTGTCAGCGCCAGCGAAGCCTGACCGAGCACATTGGTGATGTTGCGCACGGAGAAGAAATTCTCGGCGGTGAAGGAAAAGAACGCGATCACCAGGATGAGGCAGAGGAGCAATGCCAATTCCTGCCGCGCGACGAGCCGCGCCAGCATGGACGGCCCAGCTTTCATGGAGTCGGTGCTTGCCAGGCTCATCGCTTGGTCCCTTTGCGAAGCGTCATCGTCTTAGCCGATTGCCGCATTGAGGATGTTCTCCTGCGTGGCCTCGTCGCGAGGCATGATCGCGGTGAGGCGGCCTTCGCACATCACCGCGATGCGGTCGGCAAGCCCCAGCAGCTCGGGCATTTCGGACGTCATCATGACGACCGCCAGGCCCTCGCCGGCGAGCCGGTCGATGAGCGCAAAAATCTCCGACTTGGCGCCGACGTCGATGCCGCGGGTCGGCTCGTCGACGACGATCACCTTCAGGCCTCGCATCAGCCAGCGCGCGATCAGCACTTTCTGCTGATTGCCGCCGGACAGATTCTTGACCTGCTGGAACAGGCTGGGCGTCCGGATGCGGAAACGGTCGACATAGTCCTGCACCGCCTTGCGTTCCCTGGCCTTGTCGATGAAGCCCATTCTGGCGAAGGCGCCGAGTGAGGCGAGGCTGGCATTCTGGTAGACCGGCAACTCGCCCATCAGCCCCTCGCTCTTGCGGTCCTCGGTGAGCAGGCCGATGCCGAGCCGGACGCCGGTGTGCGTTTCGTGCGGCAGCAGCCGGCTGCCATCGACCGAAATGGCGCCGGAAGTGATCGGGTCGTAGCCGACGATGGCCTTGGCGAGCTCGGTCCGGCCGGCGCCCATCAGGCCGAAGAAGCCGAGGACTTCGCCGGCATGCGCCTCGAACGACACATCCTTCAGCTTCTTGGCGGTGCTGAGTCCTTCAACGGAAAGCGCGACCTTGCTGCCCGGCGCGCCGCGCTTGCGCGGGAACAGGTTTTCGATGCGCCGGCCGATCATGTCCTGGATCAGCGTGTCGTTGGTATGTTGGCCGATCGGCCTGGTCGAGACGTGGCGGCCGTCGCGCAGCACGGTCACGGTGTCGGCGATCTCGAAGACCTCGTCGAGCTTGTGGCTGACATAGAGCACCGCGATGCCCAGCGCGGCCAGCCGGCGGATGACGGTGAACAGCAGCGAGACCTCGTTAGGCGTCAGCGAGGAGGTCGGCTCGTCCATCACCACGACGCGGGCCTCATGGGCGAGTGCGCGGGCGATCTCGACCATCTGCTGCTGGCTGACCGGCAGCGATCCCGTGCGCGCCGCCGGGTCGACGTTGAAGCCGATACGCTTGAACAGAGCGGCCGCATCGGCACGGATCTTCTTCCAGTCGATCGAGCCGCCTTTGCCGGTCGGATAGCCTTCGAGGAAGATGTTTTCGGCGACGCTGAATTCGGCGATCAGCGCGATCTCCTGGAACACCACCTTGATGCCCTCTTTCAGGCTATCGCGCGGCGACTTGATGTCGGCCTCGCGGCCGCGCAGGCGGATGGTGCCGGCATCCTTGCCGTAGACCCCGGCCATGATCTTGATCAGCGTCGACTTGCCGGCGCCGTTCTCGCCCATCAGGGCATGGATTTTGCCGGGTTCCAAGGTCAGATCGACATTGTCCAGCGCCACCACGCCGGGAAAACGCTTGCCGATGCCGCGCATCTCCAGCGCCGGCACGCTTTTGTCGACAGCCACGGTTTCGCCGGGGTGAAGGAAATCAACCGACATTGGCTCTGTTCCGCACGATGTCGAGATAGGTCGCCAGGATGATGACGATGCCGGGCACCACCATCTGCAGGTCCTGGTTCCAGCCGAGGATGATGATGCCGTTGTCGATGACCTTCAGCACCAGCACGCCCAGCAACGTGCCGAGCAGCGAGCCGCGGCCGCCAAGCAGGCTGGTGCCGCCGAGGATGACGGCGGCAATCACCGTCAGCTCGAAGCCGCGGCCAGCGGTCGGCTGGCCGGCATTCATCAGCGACGACAGGATCATGCCGGCGACGCCGACGCACAGGCCGGTGACGACGAAGGCGAACAGTTTCAGCCGTTGCGAGCGCACGCCGGAGAGACGAACCGCGCGCTCGTTGGCGCCGACAGCGTAGAGATAACGGCCGAGCGTGGTGAAGCGCAGCGTTGCCGCGGCCAGCGCGAAAATCACCGCGGCAACGACCACGGGCAGCGGGATCGCGCCGATATAGCCAGCGCCGAGATCGGTGAAGCCGGCAAGCCGGTGGTGGTTCTGCACCGCCTCGCGGGTGAACAGGTAAACGCCGCCCTGCAGCATCATCATGGTGCCGATGGTGGCGATCAGCGAGTTCACCTTGAGGCTGGTGACGACGAGGCCGTTGAAAAGGCCGACCGCGCCTGAAAAGGCGAGCGCCGCCAGCAACCCGAGCGTCAGACTGTGCGTTGAATTGAGCACGGCCATGCCGATGCAGCCGACAAAAGCCAGCGATGCACCGACCGACAGGTCGACTTCCGCAGTGATGATCAGCATCGTCATGCCGGAGGCAACGATCAGCACCAGCGCGCATTGGCGCAGGATGGCGATGATGTTGGCCTCGGAATAGAATTGCGGCGCGGCAATCGAAATGGCGATGCAGAGCACGGCCAGGATCACGCCGAGCATCAGCTGGCTGCTGCCCAGCAGCTGGCCGCCGATGAAACGCCTTGGCGCAGAGGATTGCGTAAGCTCGCTCATGTCCATTTTATTTCCGGGCCCGTATCGGTGCCGTCGCCGTCTGGAAACTGCCGGCCAAAACAGGACGGTTGCCCTGTTTTGCCGTTCGGCATATCCGATCCGCCGCCCTTCCCGCCGTGCGGGATGGGCTACCCGGAATCCTTACTTCTTCAGATCGGCGGAAGTTTTCATGCATTTTTCCGGTGGCTGAAGCGCATTGACGGCATCCCATTTGATTTTGCGTGTGGTGCCATCGTAGTCGTAGAACTTCTTCCAGTCGTCGCCGTTCATCGGCGCGGTCGGGCTGACAATGTGTTCCGGCACCTCTTCGCCATTGAAGAGCTTAACCGCTGCATCGATGGCGGTGTAGCCTTCCTTTTCCGGGAACATCGCGGCCTCGATGCGGTAGGACGGCTCGTTCTGCATCGCATTGATGAAGGCGAGGCCTTCGCCGCCGGTGCCGACAGTCAAGAGGCCGTCCTGCGACTTGCCGGCCGCTTTCCAGGCTTGAAGGCCGCCGAGCGAGGAGGAATCGTTGATGCCGTAGATGATGTTGATGTCGGCGTTCTTGGCAAGAGCCGCCGAAGAGACTTCGAGTGCGCGATCGGGATTGCCGCCGCCGTCGAGGTCGTGGACCATGACCGCGTCGGGGATGATGGTCTTGAGGCCATCCATGAAACCCTGCGACCGCAGCACGGTGGCGGACAGCAGCGGCAGGCCGACATTCATCACCTTGGCTTTGGCTTCGAGCTTTTCCTTGGCGTATTTGCCGGCTTCGACGCCGGCGGTGTAGCCGGTGTCGTAGTCGCAGATCGCGACCATTGTGGTCATGCCCTTGACCGGATTGCCTTCGAGCACAACCGGAACGTTGTTGGATTTCGCCTGGCGCAGCAGCGGCACGACGCCTTCCTCGTTGACGGGCGTGATGATCAGGACGTCGACGCCCTTGGCCATGAAATCTTCGGCGGCGGAGACCTCCTTGGCAACGTCCAGATTGGCGTCCTGCACCTCGAGCTCGATACCGAGTTCCTTGGCGCGGGACTGCATGCCCTTGATGACGTTCTGATACCACTCATGGGTGGCGTAGTTGGTGACGTAGCCGATGCGCTTCGGCATGTTTTCGGCTTGTGCCGCGGCGGCGCTCAGAGCAAGCACCGCCGCCGAGGCAAACAGCATCGATTTGGACCAGTTCATGTTTCTTCTCCCTGTATTTCTTGTCAGTTGCTGAACGGATAGTCCCGCCGTTCCGGGTCGGCACGTGAAGAGGCGGCAGCTTCGCCCGCGCCCAGCGCCGCCGATATCGCCTCGGCCGCCGCCTTCGTCCGCTCGAACACGGTGCTGCGATCGAAGCGGGCGGCCTTTTGCGGCAGGAAGGGGACGGTGAGCGCGGCAATGACGGCGCCGGTATGGTCGCGCACCGGCATCGAAATGTTGGTGCAGCCCTCGACAGCCAGCGAGGCGCGCATTTCATAGCCGAGCCTTGCGACCTCGTTCAGCCGCGCTTCGATTTCCGCCCGGCTGCCTTGGCCTTCGCCTGCAGCGACGATCCGTTCGACGATGCGGTCGCGCTCGGCGCGGCTCGAATGCGCCAGCAGCACCGCGCCGGAGCTCGTTTCGAGGATCGGGAAATGCGAGCCAAGGGCAACCGAATAACGCATCGGCAAAGGCGAATCGATCTGCAGCACGACCAGTGCGCTCTCGCCTTCGCGCACGACCAGATGGCAGCTCTGGTCGGCATTGGCGGCGAGGCCGCGCATCACCGGCAGCGCGCATTCGACCAGGCGGTTCACCGGCGGATGCATATGCGCCAGTTCGAACAGCTTCAGCGACAGCCGGAAGCGGTCCGATTGCGTCCGGAAAATGTAGCCGCGCTTCTCCAGCAGCAGCAGGATGCGGTAGATCTCGTGAATGGAGCGCCCCATTCCGGTGGCGATCTCGGTCTGGGTCAGCGGCTCGCCGCTGGCAGCCATGAATTCCAGTATGTCGAGCGCCTTCTCCACCGCCGGCACCCGATAGCCGTTGCGGCCGCTTTCGCCTTCGTCGACGATCTGGGCAATATCGGCGGCCATTACGCGACGCTCCGTTGCGGCTGGCCATGCCTGGTCTCGCGATAGAGCCGGTTCAGCCGATCCGCGAGCTCGGCCGCCTGCAATTCGCCGGCGATCGCCGCCGCGGCATGAGGGGCGCATTGGCGGAAGAAGCTGATGAAGCCCGGATGGGTCGGGCGCAGATAAGAGGCTTCGATCGTCGCCAGCGTCGAGGCGAAGAAGCCGCCCGAGAGAGCGTTGACCTCGGTATCCTGCCACGCCGCCAGCGACCCCGGCTGTCCGCCGGATTTCACATAGTCGCCGCGCTGATAGCCGGGCGAGCACAGAAACAGCGCGTAGTCGATGGCGGCTTGCTTGTGTTGCGATTGGGCGCTGACGCCGATGCCGGCGCCGCCGAGCAAGGCGCCGGCGGATCGCGGCGTCGGCACGTCGGCGAAGCGCAGATACGGCCTGTCGGCCCTGGAGGCATAATTCACATAGCCGAAGGCGAACGGCACGTAGACCACGTCGTCATGCGCGATCATGTGATCGTAGCAACGGATCGGGTTCCATTTCGGCGAGTTCGGATGCGACAGCGCCGCAAGCTGGCGCAATTGCCCGACGGCCCGCTCGATTTTTTCCCCGGCGATGAACTCGTCGCGGTCTTCCCGGGGCTCACCGAGCGTCAAAAGCAGGCACATGGCGTCAGTCGGCACCAACGGCAGCCCAAGCCATTTGCCGTCCTTCAAGGCGCGCCGACCGAGCTCCAGCACCTCGTCATGGCTGCGCGGCAGCGGTCCGTAGCGCTCCAGGAGATCGGGGCGATACGAGGCAACCTGACAGGCAGCATCGATCGGCAACGCCCATTGAAGCCCGTCCCTTGCGTAGGATTGCCAGGATGCGCCGACCGAATCCCGTTCGAAGCCGTGGCGCTGCTCGGCCGACAAATCGAACGGCACCATCAGCTCGCCTTCGGCAATATCGCCGATGAACGGATGGTCGAACACGACAAGATCATAGGCGCCGAGCACCGGACCAAGCGCGCCCTCGCCGAATTCGTAGAGGCTGCGGCGGTCCCATTCGATCTCAAGACCGGGATTGGCGGCACAATACGGCCCGATGCTGGCGTCGAGCGGACCCCAGCAGCGTCGGTGATCCCACGCGAGACCGCGCAGTCTTGTCATGCCGAAATTCCTCCCAGAGGCGGCCATGCGCCGGCCCAGCCGATTAGTAGCAACTATTTTCACCTAGACAAGTAATTTTTACATACGCAAAGCCAGTCCTCGCTTCCGTTTGGCGAGAAAGCCCTGGTGCGCATCGCGTTGCCGCCGGCCTGCAACCAAAGGCTGCGATGGATCTGGCTTTTTGGGAACTTTCGCGACGAACATTCGTTCGGTTGGCGCAGCCATCTGGAGCAGCAGCACTGGAATCAGCAGCCACGTCGCAGGGAGCGGCTAAATGGACCAACCGTGGGCGCGGCCATGAACCGGTTTACCGCCTTGGCATTCGCCACGTTTCTGGCGATAACTTCGATCTGGGTACTGTTTCTGGTTTCTTAGGATCTGGCTCTGGTTGCTTGGGATTGCCGCTGGTTTTTAGGATTTGGAGGGGTTCTCGACAGGTTGACCGCTTAACGATGACGTCCGCCGCATGTGGTTCTGCCAGCCGGAGCCCCGTGCGTGAAGAAACTGTCGCCAGGAGCACACCGGCGCGCACATTCGGGGGTTGGCAGCCACGCTGCCTGCAACGTTCCAATCGGTTTTCAGGAAACGGCGATATCTCATGCTGCTGAGGGCGATCGTTCGAAATTGTGCCGCCATCCGTGTTGGCCGCGTCGGCGCGACGATGCTTGTTGCCGCGCTGCTTGCCGGCTGCCAGGGCGGCGTGCTCGATCCGCAAGGGCCGGTGGGGGCGGCGCAGCGGACGATCCTGCTCAATTCGGTCGCTATCATGCTGGCCATCGTCATCCCGACGATCGTGGCGACGCTCGGCTTTGCCTGGTGGTTCCGGGAAACCAACACAAGAGCGCGGTACCTGCCGGAATGGGCCTATTCCGGACGCATCGAACTGGTGGTCTGGTCGATCCCCATCCTCGTCATCCTGTTTCTGAGCGGCATCATCTGGATCGGATCGCATGACCTCGACCCAATGAAGCCGCTGGATTCCCAGCAAAGGCCGTTTGAGGTGCAGGTCGTCTCGCTCGACTGGAAATGGCTGTTCATCTACCCCGAGCAGAATGTCGCGAGCATCAACCAGCTCGTGGTGCCGGCGGGCAGGCCGGTGCATTTCTCGCTTACCTCGGCAAGCGTCATGAACGCGTTCTTCGTGCCTCAGCTTGGCGGCATGATCTATACGATGAACGGCATGACGACGCAGCTTCACCTGCAGGCGGATCAGCAGGGCGAATTTTATGGGCGGTCGGCCCATTTCAGCGGTGACGGTTTTCCAGGTATGCAATTCGTGCTGCATGCAGTCGCAGCTGATGCCTTCGACGCATTCGTCAATTCGGCGCGAAGCCAGGGACAGGCACTCGACAGGACGAGCTATCAGGAACTGGCCAGACAGAGCCTGGACGTGCCGGCTTCGACCTATCGCTCGGTGGAGCCGGACCTTTTTCATGAAATCGCGACGCAGGGCGTTCCGCCCGCGCCCGGCCCCCAGGCCGGTCGCCCCGGGCCGAGCGTATCGCCCAAGGCAGGAGGCTGACAATGCTCGGAAAATTGAGCTGGGACGTCATTCCGTTCGATCAGCCTCTGCCGATGATCGCCTCGGCGGTCGTCGCCCTGGCAATCCTCGGCGTGCTGGCCTGGGTCTTCCTGGCCGGCCATTTCCCCTATCTCTGGCGCGAATGGATCACCAGCGTCGATCACAAGCGGATTGGCGTCATGTACACGCTGCTGGCGCTGCTGATGCTGCTGCGCGGCTTCAGCGACGCCGTCATGATGCGGTCGCAGCAGGCCCTCGCCTTCCAGGCGCCCGGCTATCTGCCGCCCGACCACTTCAACCAGGTCTTTTCCGCCCACGGCACCATCATGATCTTTTTCGGGGCGATGCCGTTCGTCATCGGCCTGATGAACCTGGTCGTGCCGCTGCAGCTCGGCGTCCGAGACGTTGCCTTTCCGACGCTCAACTCGGTGAGTTTCTGGCTCACCGCCACCGGTGCGCTGCTGGTCAACATCTCGCTGGTGATCGGTGAATTCGCGCGTACCGGATGGCTGCCCTATCCGCCGCTCAGCGAGACCGCCTATTCGCCGGGCGTTGGCGTCGACTATTATCTGTGGGCCGTGCAGATAGCGGGCGTCGGAACGCTGCTCACCGGGATCAATTTCGTCACCACGATCCTGAAGATGCGGTCGCCCGGCATGAGTTACCTCAGGATGTCGATGTTCTGCTGGACCTCACTTGCCGCCAGCCTGCTCATCGTCGCCGCCTTCCCGATCCTCACCGCCACGCTCGCGATGCTGACGCTCGACCGCTATTTCGGCTTTCATTTCTTCACCAATGAAGCTGGCGGCAACATGCTGATGTTCGTGAACCTGATCTGGGCCTGGGGCCATCCCGAGGTCTACATCCTCGTCCTGCCGGCGTTCGGCATCTTCTCGGAGGTCATCTCCACCTTCTCCAGCAAGCCGCTGTTCGGCTACCGCTCGATGGTGGCCGCGACGCTCTTCATCTGCATCGTCTCCTTCATGGTGTGGCTGCACCACTTCTTCACGATGGGCGCCGGCGCCGACGTCAACGCCGCGTTCGGCATCGCCACCAGCATCATCGCTGTCGGTACCGGCGTGAAGATCTATAACTGGATGTTCACCATGTATGGCGGCCGCATCCGCTTCGCGACGCCAATGCTGTGGTCGCTGGGCTTTATGGTGACATTCGTCATCGGCGGCATGACGGGTGTGTTGCTGGCGGTGCCACCAGCCGATTTCCTGCTCCACAACAGCCTGTTCCTGGTGGCGCATTTCCACAACGTCATCATCGGCGGCGTGCTGTTCGGCGCCTTCGCGGGATATACCTACTGGTTTCCCAAGGCATTCGGCTTCCGGCTGCACGAGGGCTGGGGCAAGCTGGCCTTCTGGCTGACGCTGATCGGGTTCTACGCCACCTTCGTGCCCCTCTACACTGTCGGCCTGCTCGGCATGACCCGCCGCATGCAGCATTTCGACGTGCCGGCCTGGCATCCGTGGGTGCTGGTTGCCGGCGTCGGCATGTTGATCACCACCGCCGGCGTGGTCGCGCAGATCGTACAACTCGTCGTCAGCATCCGGCAGCGCGCGGCGCTTCGCGACGCCACCGGAGATCCCTGGGACGGCCGCTCGCTGGAATGGGCCACGCCCTCGCCGCCGCCGGTCTTCAACTTCGCCGCGCTTCCGCATGTCGAGGGCGAAGAGCCCTACTGGAGCATCAAGCAGCGGGCACGCGAGCAAAACCGGCTGCGCGACGAGCCTGACTACGAGCCGATCGAGATGCCCCGCAACAGTCCCACCGGGTTCATCTGCGCCTTCTTTGCGACCGTGATGGGTTTTGCCCTCATCTGGCACATCTGGTGGATGGTGGCGCTCGGCGCGCTCGGTGCTTTGGCCACCTTCGTCGTATTCGCGTGGCGCGACATCCCCGAATACGTCATTCCTGCCGCCGAAGTCGCCCGGATCGACCGCGCCAACCGAAGTGCGCGCCGCGAGGCGCTGGCCACTTACACGGGGCCAAGGCCATGACCGCGATCGACGTTCGAGAGCGTGACCCCTACCGCCTCCATGGCGGGCACGGCCATGCACCCGGCCACGGAGACGGCGGCCCGGCACCGATCCGGATCGTCGTGGGCTACGGCTTCTGGATCTTCCTTCTGAGCGACATCGTGATGTTCTCGGCCTTCTTCGCGGCCTATGCGGTGCTGGCGGGCAAGACGGCGGGCGGACCAAGCGGAGCCGAGCTGTTCGACCTGCGCAACGTCGCGATCGAGACGGCCGCTTTGCTGTTGTCGAGCTTCACCTGCGGTCTCGCCAGCCTCGCCGTGACAGCGCGGCGAAGCTCCTGGTTCTATGTCGCGATGGCTGTCACCTTCGTGCTCGGCGCCAGCTTCATCCTGCTCGAGTTGCGCGAGTTCGCGCATATGGTTGCCAGCGGTGCCGGACCGACGCGCAGCGCTTTCCTGTCGGCGTTCTTCACGCTGGTTGGATGCCATGGCCTTCACGTCACGGCGGGGCTGCTGTGGCTGCTCACGATGATGGCGCAGATCTTCGCCAAGGGATTCCGCGACGATATTCTTCGGCGTTTCATGTGCTTCAGCCTGTTCTGGCACGCCCTCGACATCATCTGGGTCGCCCTGTTCACGGTGGTCTATCTCCTGGGAGCAAGTCGATGAGCAATGCGGACGATCGCCACGCGCAACGGCGCGACACCGATGGGCTGGAGCGCTACGACATCGATACGGCGCCGGGTGACGAATACCTCGGCGACACCGAGGTCGGATCCGGGCTACGCGGCTATGTGATCGGCCTCGGGCTGGCAACGCTGCTGACCATCGCCTCGTTCTGGTTGCCCGGAACCAATCTGATATGGGCACCCGGCATTCCGGTGGCGCTGGTCGTGCTGGCGATCGCCCAGATGGGCGTCCATCTCGTCTTCTTCCTGCACATCACGACGGGACCGGACAACACCAACAACGCCCTGGCGCTTGCCTTCGGCGTGCTGATCGTAGTTCTGGTGATCGGCGGCTCGATCTGGATCATGGCCAATCTCGACCACAATTTGATGCCGATGAATGCGACCATGAACATGAACCGCTAGCGATGTGAGGCGCAGCGCAGTGCCTCCAGCCCGGCCTTGCCCGCCGCTTCAGACGCATTGCCGGATGACGGACCGGTATCAGCTGCGCTGGCTGGAGTTTTGATTTTTGCGATCCTTCGGCGATATCGCGCCTTTCGAGGCCTTTGAGCCGCCGCCCCACTCCTGGGCTTTCCGTGCCTGATCGCCTGCTTCCTTCGGTGCCTCGGCCTTGTCGCTGCCGCTGGCTTTCTTGCCGGATATGGGTTGGTCGACAGGGTTTGATTTGTTGTCCATCATGCTTCTCCGTTTGTGCCGAACCAGGCGACGGGGTGGCGTGGCGTCCTCAAGCCCGTTCGAACGTGCCGACGAGCTCGGCCTCTCCCACGACGTGCGGCTCGGCCTGTTTCAGCACGTCGTCGACGGCAGCCTTCTCGCCGAGATGAAGCGTCTCGGCGTCGAGTGCAAGAAGCCGGAAATGGTAATGGTGGAGCCCATGCCCAGGCGGCGGCTGGGGGCCGTCATAATGAGGATTGCCGAAATCGTTGACGCCGTGTCCGAGGCTCTCGGTCTTGGCGCCGGCGGTCGTGCCTTCGGGAAGAAAGTTGCGCTGTGCGTCGATGTTGTAGACCGCCCAATGACGGAACGTGCCTGAAGGGGCGTCGGGGTCCTCGACGGCCAGGACGAAGCTTTTGGTTCCTTGCGGGGCGTCCGTCCACTCCAATGGTGGCGAGACGTTGCCGCCGTCGCGGGAATAGCGCGGCGGTATTTTGTCGCCATCGGCAAAGGCAGAGCTTTTGAGAGTGAAAGCCATGGTCTCCATCTCCCTGTCTGACGTTCCCTCATAAACAGCTACGAGCCGCCGATGTTCCGGTCGCCGCCCCGGTCAAACCCAGGGCTATCGCAGATGGAAAGCCGAGGCTTTCGCTCTACGACGTACCCCCACCCCTAGCCCCTCCCCACAAGGGGGAGGGAGACTTTCGTTGGCGCTGACCTCGGCAAATTGCCTGCCTTTCGGCGCCAAAAGGGGAAGTAAGGGCGGGCGGCAGCGTTCCCTCCCCCTTGTGGGGAGGATTAGGGTGGGGGTCCATCTTCGTAAGAATCCAAATGCGATTGCCCTGCAGTCAAACCGGATTGCCGGCCGTTGGCCGGAACATTCGCCGAGGAAGCGGGTTTTTCGGTTCGGACGCATCGCCGCGGAAACGGCAATGGGCTCGGCAATGGACGAAGGGCGCGACATGACCGGGCTAAGCGGTAAGCAACCAAGCGGGGCGAAAGGTGTTGTGGTCGCATTCTCCGTGCCGGGCGGCGAGACAATCTATACCCACGAGCGGGAAACCGTCGCTGCCGTTGCGCGCACGATTGCGGCGTTGAAGGGCTTTGCCTTCCGCGAGGGCCTGAGTGACGGCGGCGGTGACGGTCGCCGACTGTATTTCGTGCCGGACGACAGCCTGCTTGCCGTCGATGCGCTCCAACTGGGCATCAACGGGCCCGACGACCTCTTCGGCGGTGTGGTGCCCTGGCGCCTCGCAACCACCAAGGCCATAACCCACAAGCTGGTGGACGGGTCGGCGGCACGGCCAAAAGAATGGCCAGCCGGCTTCGGCAGAGCCGTCGGCGCGGCCGTACTGCCCGGCTATACCGCATTTTCACGCGATGACGCGCTGCGCGCAGCGGAACGTCTGCTGCAGCTAGGGCTGGTCCGGTTCAAGCCACCGCGCGCTTCGCGGGGCCGCGACCAGCACACCGCCGCGACCGTTGCCGACATCGAAAGGCTGCTGGAACGATATCCATCCTCCGACCTGAGGGAATACGGCCTTGTTCTCGAAACGGAGCTTCGCGATATCGTCACGCTGAGCATTGGCAGAACGGCGATCGACGGAACATCGGTCGCCTATTACGGCGTGCAGCGAATGACGGCCGACAATGCCGGACAGCCCGTTTACGGCGGATCCGATCTGGTCGTCGTGCGCGGCGGATGGGAGGCGCTGGACGGGCTGCAGCTTTCTCCGGCGCTAAGTTTGGCTGTGGCGCAGGCGAGGATCTACGACGCCGCGATGGATGGCTATCCCGGATTCTTTGCCTCACGGCGCAACTACGACATCGGCCAAGGTGTCGATTCCTCGGGCATCTGGCGATCGGGAGTGCTGGAAGCCAGCTGGCGGATCGGCGGCAGCAGCAGCGCCGAGCTTGCGGCGATGGACGCCATGAAGCGCGACCCCGACGTGCAGATCGTGCATGTCTCCGCCGTCAAGCAGTTTGGCAGCACTGCCCACCTGCCGCTGAACGCAGCGATCCATTTCCACGGGGAGGACCCCGAGGAGGGTCAAATCACGCGTTATACCGTCGTCACCCAGGCGATCCGAGGGCCGGTCGGGGAGGCCGGCCGATCGTCGTTCTAACCATGTCAGGTTGAAGCCAAGCACGCCTCCGGCAGGGAACATCCGCCAATGGCCCGAGTTTGTTTCGGGCAGGCAGCAAGTCAGAGACCGGAGGAAAAAATGATCGAGATGATTGCCGCTCCCCAGAATGTCGCCGCCTTTCGTGTCACCGGCACCGTGACGGCGGACGACTACGACAAAGTCATCCCGGCAATCGAAGCGAAACTGAGCGACCACAAGGACATCGGCGTCCTGACCGATCTTGCCGATTTCGAGGACATGACGGCTGGCGCCTTGCGGCGCGACCTGCAGTATGGACTGAGCAAACTTGGCGAGGTCCACCGCTTCAAACGTGCCGCCGTGATTTCCAACAAGCAGTGGATCAAGGCAGCCACGGAAATGACGGACGCGCTGTTTCCGCAAATCGAGGCGCGGGTGTTCCCGGAGGACGAAAAAGCCCAGGCCCTGAAATGGGTGGCAGGCGTACAATAGCGGTGTTGGGGAGTGCCATGCCGTTCGACAAACGACAGGATCCGGAAGGCCTCTGGGAGGTCTATGACAGCGAGAGCGACGAAGCCGTCGTGGTCGGCGGGTTGCCGCTTTCCGGTCTCGACGAAAGCGAAGCCGATGAAGCGATTGAAAAGCTCAATCGGGGCGATCTGACGTCGGACAACATCCCCGAGACGGTTCGGTCAGGGTGGCCTCCGACCAAGGACGGTTTGTGATGACAGCCTGACGGACGTCACCGAGGACCGGTCGCGGATCTACGACGAGGCCTTGACCCCGAGCTTGCGGGCTTTGTCCTCAAATTCGTCGCGAATATCCTCGATCGTCGGCAGACGCAGGCGCCGCAGCTGGGCGTGCAACTTTTTGGCGGCATCTGAGCTCAGGTCGCGCTTGAAATTGGTCGCGACCTCCTCGGCCGAGCCGTAATGGCGATAGCGCTCGATCTCGGTCTTCGTGGCTTGCTGGACGTGCTCGAGCGTCTTGCGTTCGGCATCGGATTTTCCGTCTGGTTTGGCCCGCATGACCGGATTGAACGCTTTGCTGATAACGAATTCGACCAGTTCCTGCTGGGCGTGAGCCATGATTGTTCTCCCTCGAAGAAGGGCTGTCCGAGCCTAGAACGGTTCATCGGGGGAAACGCTGAACCGATCTCTCTTGTTTTGACGCAATTCCGAACGGAAAACCGTTTCACACTTTTCCTGGAATTGCTCTAACGCAATTCCGAACGGAAAACCGTTTCACACTTTTCCTGGAATTGCTCTAACCGCGGCGGCAATTGAAGGTTCCCTGGCTTGGGATTTCATTGCCGCTGGAGGTCAAGGGCGAAGATCACAGCCGCGCCTTGGTGGTGCGCGGCGTTGCCAGGAGCAGGCTTGTTTCGCTGCCGGTAATTCCGGGAATCAGCCGGATACGTCTCAGCACCGCATCGAACTCGCTCAGCGTCTGGGTCCCGAGTTCTATCACCAGGTCCCACCGGCCATTGGTGGTGTGGATGGTCGAGACCTCGGAGAAGCCGCCCAGCGCCCGGATGACGCGATCGGCGGCATGGCCCTCGATCTCGATCATCATGATGCCACGCACCCGCTGATCGACCGCGTCGGCGCGTAGAATGACGGTGTAGCCGACGATGACGCCGTCTCTTTCAAGTCGCTCGATCCGGGACCTTACCGTTGCCCGGGAGACATCCAGGCTAATGGCAAGGTCGGAAATGCTGCGCCGGGCGTCGTGCCGCAAAGAGGTGATGATCCGCTCGTCAAGTTGGTCCATGATTGCTCACAGCGGAAGTAGATCGTGCCACAATGGTAGGGCACTTCAACAAATTTGCCAATTTGATATGTTCATTCTGCCAGCGATGCCCGCTTCAATAAAGCCATCGTAATTCGGTGGGTATGACAAATGCATTGCACGATCGTTGGGGCGCCGATCCAGGCCGGCTCAGGCCGCATGGGCTGCGAGATGGGGCCGAGCGCGCTTCGCACGGCCGGTCTGGCCGGCGCGCTGACCGAGCTTGGCCATACGCTGACCGACCTCGGAACGATTGTCCCTGCCGATATGCGCCCTGTCGTACACGGCAACGCGGCGGTGAAGGCGCTGCCGGAAATCGCCGCCTGGACGGCAGCGATCAGCGAAACTGCCTATGCCGCAAGCGCCGATGCGATGCCGATCTTTCTCGGCGGCGACCACAGCATTTCGGCCGGCACGCTCGCCGGCATAGCCCGCCGCGCGGCGAATGCCGGTCGGCCGCTCTTCGTGCTGTGGCTCGACGCCCACCCCGATTTTCATACGCTCGACACGACGACCAGCGGCAATCTGCATGGCGTGCCGCTGGCCTATGCCAGCGGGCAGCCCGGCTTCGAGGGCTATTTCCCCCGCCTTGCAGCACAGGTGGAGCCGGCTTGCATATGCGCGCTGGGGATCCGCAGCGTGGACCTGGCGGAACGGGATGCATTGCGCAGAGCCGGCGTGACGGTCCACGACATGCGTTCGATCGACGAGCACGGCATAGCGCAACTGCTTCGCGCCTTTCTCGAACGGGTGAGCGCCGCCAATGGCATGCTCCATGTCAGCCTCGATGTCGATTTTCTCGACCCGTCGATCGCCCCGGCGGTGGGCACCACCGTTCCCGGCGGCGCCACCTTCCGCGAGGCGCATCTGGCGATGGAAATGCTGCATGACAGCGGCCTCGTCACCAGTCTCGACCTGGTCGAGCTCAACCCATTTCTTGACGAGCGCGGCCGCACCGCCACGCTTTTGGTTGACCTGACCGCAAGCCTGATGGGCCGGCGGATCATGGACCGCCCGACGAGGGGGTTCTGAGCCATGACCGTCAATTTGAACATCGTCCCGTTCGTCAGCGTCGACCGCATGATGAAGCTGGTGCTTGCCATCGGCATCGAGCGCTTTCTGGTCGAGCTTGCCGCCTATATCGAAGAGGATTTCAGGCGCTGGGAGCTGTTCGACAAGACGCCGCGCGTCGCCTCGCACAGCATTGACGGCGTCATCGAGCTGATGCCGACCAGCGACGGGCAGCTCTACGGCTTCAAATACGTCAACGGGCATCCGAAGAACACGCGTGACGGCCGCCAGACCGTGACCGCTTTCGGCGTGCTTGCCGATGTCGGCAACGGCTATCCGATGCTGCTTTCGGAAATGACCATCCTGACGGCGCTCAGAACCGCCGCAAGCTCGGCCGTCGCGGCGAAATACCTCGCTCCAGAGGCCGCCAGCTGCATGGCGATCATCGGCAATGGCGCGCAATCGGAATTTCAGGCGATCGCTTTCAAGGCGCTGCTTGGCGTCGACAGGCTGCGCCTCTACGATATCGACCCGGCGGCCTCGACCAAATGCATGAAGAACCTTGCCGGCCTGGGCTTCGACATCAAGCTCTGCGCGTCGGCGCAGGAGGCCGTTGAGGGTGCAGAGATCATCACCACGGTTACCGCCGACAAGCGGTCGGCAACAATCCTGACCGACAACATGGTGGGATCCGGCGTGCACATCAATGCGGTAGGCGGCGATTGCCCGGGCAAGACCGAGCTGCATCGCGACATTCTGCTGCGCTCGGATATTTTTGTCGAATATCCGCCGCAGACGCGCATCGAAGGCGAGAGCCAGCAGCTCGATGCGGATCATCCGGTCACCGAATTGTGGCAGGTGATGACAGGAAAGGCAGCAGGCCGGACGGACGCCCGACAGATCACATTGTTTGATTCCGTCGGCTTTGCGATCGAGGATTTTTCCGCGTTGCGTTACGTTCGCGATCAGCTTCAGCGGACCGGCCTTTACGAGGAACTAGACCTTCTGGCCGATCCCGATGAGCCGCGTGACCTGTTTGGCATGCTGCTGCGCGCCGAAAAAGCGACCGGGCTGGCGGCCGCCGGCAGCTGAGCTGCGATCCTGTCGGTCAGTCCTTCTTTTCCTGATACAGGCGCTCGGTGGCGCGCTCGCTTTCTCTGCGCTCCGCCGGGCCGCGACGGCGCTGCGTGAGCAGGGCGTAGGCGATCAGGATTGCCAGCAGCAGTGGACCGCCTGCAACAACGAGCAACCACAAACTATTCCCAGACATCGACCGTCTCCTTTCCCTCACAACCGGGAAGGACCCGAACCGTTCCTCCGTCTTGTTGGGAGTCGTCAGCGGGGCGCGGTGCAATTCAGGATTTTATGCCTCGGTCAGGACGTTGCACGCCTTGTCTGCACTCAGGATGTCCTTATCTAGACTCTTATCTCCTTCGATCACATGCACTCTCTGCGAAGTGAAGGGAACCACAAGGGCTTTCTGACATTTGGTTGTTCAAGAGACAAACGTGCAGCCACACCGGCTCCGGGGCTAGGAATACCATGCGTGAGAATCAATCCGACGTCTTCGATCTGTTTTCCGAGGTTTACAAGAATGCGGCTCAGGAGGAGATAAGCCTCCAGCAATATCTGCTTGCCTGCCGCGAGGACAAGTCGATGTACGCCTCGGCACCCGAACGGATGGTCGAGGCGATCGGCGAGCCGACCTTTGTCGATACCAGCAAAGACGAGCGGCTCGGCCGTATTTTTTCGAACCGGACGATCAAGATCTATCCAACCTTCGCCGACTTTTACGGCATGGAGGATACGATCGAGCGTATCGCCGGTTATTTCCGCTATGCCTCGCAAGGGCTCGAGGAACGCAAGCAGATCCTCTATCTGCTTGGCCCGGTCGGCGGGGGCAAGTCCTCGCTTGCGGAGCAGCTGAAAAGGCTGATGGAGCAGCGTCCGATCTATACGCTGAAGGTCGGCGGCCAGGTCAGCCCGGTCTTCGAATCGCCGCTCGGGCTGTTCGACCCCGACCGCATGGGCGACCTTTTGGAGGACAAATACGGCATCGCCCGACGGCGGCTGAACGGCCTGATCTCGCCCTGGGCGGCCAAGCGCCTCGACGAATTGTCCGGCGACATCTCCAAATTCAGCGTCGTCAAGCTGATGCCGTCCAGGCTGCGCCAGATCGGCATTGCCAAGACCGAGCCGGGCGACGAGAACAACCAGGACGTTTCGGCCCTGGTCGGCAAGGTCGACATCAGGCAGCTGGAAAACTTCAGCCAGTCCGATCCGGACGCCTACTCCTATAGCGGCGGGCTGAACCGGACGACGCAAGGGCTGCTCGAATTCGTCGAGATGTTCAAGGCGCCAATCAAGGTGCTGCATCCGCTGCTGACCGCCACCCAGGAAGGCAGCTACAACGGCACCGAGAATTTCGGCGCTTTCCCCTATCAGGGCATCATCGTTGCCCATTCCAACGAATCGGAATGGCTGCAGTTCAAGAACAACAAGAACAACGAGGCGTTCCTCGACCGCATCCTGGTGGTCAAGGTGCCGTATTGCCTGCGCGTCACCGAAGAGCGGCAGATCTACGAGAAGCTGTTGCGCGAAAGCGAATTGGCTAACAGCCCCTGCGCTCCGGAAGTGCTCGATATCCTCAGCCGGTTCACCGTCTCGACCCGCCTGGCCGAACACGACAATTCGCCGCTCTACACCAAGATGCGCGTCTATGACGGCGAGAACCTCAAGGAAACCGATCCCAAGGCGAAGTCGGTCCAGGAATACCGAAACGCCGCCGGCGTCGACGAAGGCATGACCGGCGTCAGCACCCGCTTCGCCTTCAAGATCCTGTCGCAGACCTTCAATTACGACACCGAAGAGGTGGCGGCCGATCCGGTGCATCTGATGTACATCCTTGAAGAGGCGATCAAGCGCGAGCAGTTCCCGAAGGAGACCGAGGCGGACTATCTCGATTTCATAAAGTCGGAGCTGGCCACGCGTTATGCCGAGTTCATCGGCCACGAGATCCAGAAGGCCTATCTGGAATCCTACAGCGAATACGGCCAGAACCTGTTCGACCGCTATATCGCCTACGCCGATGCCTGGATCGAGGATCAGGACTACAAGGATACCGATACCGGCCAGATCCTCAATCGCGAGGTCTTGGACAACGAATTGTCGCAGGTCGAAAAGCCGGCCGGCATCGCCAATCCCAAGGACTTCCGCAACGAAGTGGTGAAGTTCACGCTGCGCGCGCGGGCCAGAAACCATGGCCGCAACCCGTCATGGACAAGCTATGAGAAGCTGCGCGAAGTCATCGAGAAGCGGATGTTCGGGCAGGTCGAGGACCTGCTGCCAGTGATCAGCTTCGGCTCCAAGCAGGACAGCGTGACGGAGAAGCGGCATACCGAATTCGTGCAGCGGATGATCCAGCGCGGCTACACCGAGCGCCAGGTCCGCCGGCTGGTGGACTGGTACATGCGGGTGAACAAGGCGGGTTGAAGCCAGCCCGGGGTAACATATGCCGATCTTCATTGATCGCCGACTGAACCCGAAGGACAAAAGCCTCGGCAATCGGCAGCGTTTCCTGCGGCGGGCGCGCGAAGAGTTGAAGCGCACCATCCGCGATCAGATCCGCGCCGGCAAGATCGCCGACGTGGACGCCGAGCATGCCGTTTCGATGCCGGCGCGGGGTACCGGCGAGCCGAGCTTCAACGATGCCAGGAACAGCGGCAGCCGCCAGCACGTCCTGCCCGGCAACAAGCATTTCACCCCAGGCGACCGGCTGCCCAAGCCCGGCCAGGGCGGCGGCATGGGATCAGCCCCGGGCAGAACCGAATCGGAGGACGATTTCCGTTTCGTGCTGTCGCGCGAAGAGGTTCTCGACCTCTTTTTCGAAGACCTCGAACTGCCGGACATGGTCAAGCTCAACCTCAAGGAGATCCTCGCTTTCAAGCCGCGCCGGGCCGGCTTCGCCGCGACCGGCTCGCCGACCAACATTAATGTCGGGCGCACGATGCGCAACAGCCATGGCCGCCGCATAGCACTCAGGCGCCCCAAGCAGGAGGAACTCGACGCAATCGCGCAGGAGATCACGTCGCTGGAGGCGAAGCCGCAGAACGCCGAGATGCGCCAGCGCATCGTGGCGCTGCAGGAAGAGCTTGAGCGACTGGAGCGCCGCCGCAAGCGAATCGCCTATGTCGACCCGGTCGACATCCGCTTCAACCGCTTCGACGCCCAGCCGGTGCCGAATGCCAATGCGGTGATGTTCTGCCTGATGGACGTGTCCGGCTCGATGGGCGAACGCGAGAAGGATCTGGCCAAGCGCTTCTTCGTGCTGCTGCACCTGTTCCTGAAACGGCGCTACGACCGGACCGAGGTGGTCTTCATCCGCCACACGCACGAGGCGCAGGAGGTGGACGAGGAGACCTTCTTCTACAACACCCAGAGCGGCGGCACGGTGGTTTCCACGGCGCTCGAGGAGATGCACCGCATCGTCGAGCAGCGCTATCCCAGCCGCGAATGGAACATCTATGTCGCCCAGGCCTCGGACGGCGACAATTTCGTCACCGATTCGGAGCGCTGCATCACCCTGCTCGACGAACAGATCATGCGGCTTTGCCAGTATTTTGCCTACGTCGAGATCCTCGACGAGCGCGAGAGCCACATCTTCGGCGCCACCGACAACGGCACGTCGCTGTGGCGTGCCTACAGTGCGGTCAAGCTGAGGTGGTCGAACTTCCAGATGAGCCGCATCGCCACGGCGGCCGACATCTACCCGGTTTTCCGCCAGCTCTTCGCCAGACAGCCGGGTTATCAAAAGAGCGGTGAAAGAGGGGGCTGATGGCGAGCAAATCCGGGTTGTTGTTTTCCGGTTCCGACTGGGATTTCAGGACGCTGTCGCGCGCCTACGAGACCATCGAGGCGATCGCCACCGAAGAGCTCCACCTCGACGTCTATCCGGTACAGATGGAGATAATCTCGTCCGAACAGATGCTCGACGCCTATTCCTCGGTCGGCATGCCGCTGATGTACCGGCACTGGTCGTTCGGCAAGCACTACCTCTACCAGGAATTGCTGTATCGCAAAGGCGGACGGGGGCTTGCCTATGAACTCGTCATCAATTCCAATCCCTGCATCGTCTATCTGATGGAAGAAAACACCATGGCCCTGCAGGCCCTGGTGACGGCGCACGCGGCACTCGGCCATAACCATTTCTTCAAGAACAATTATCTGTTCCAGCAGTGGACGGACGCCAGCGCCATCCTCAGCTATCTCGACTTCGCCAAGGGCTACATTGCCCGCTGCGAGGAGCGGCATGGCGTCGATGCGGTGGAAGAGATCCTCGATGCCGCACATGCGCTGATGGAGCAGGGCGTGTTCAGATATCACCGGCCGCCGAAGCTGTCGTCGGAAAAGCAGCGCGAGGGAGTTCGCGAGCGCCTGGAATACGAGGAGCGTTCCTACAATGACCTATGGCGCACGCTGCCGCCTTCGAAGGACGGCGCCAAGCCCCGCGAGACGGACATCATGGCGGAGCGCAAGAAATCGCTCAAGCTGCCCGAGGAAAACCTGCTTTATTTCCTGGAGAAGAACAGCCTGATCCTGGAACCGTGGCAGCGTGAGGTCATCCGGATTGTCCGCGTCATCGCGCAGTATTTCTATCCGCAGCGCCAAACGCAGGTGATGAACGAGGGCTGCGCCACCTTCGTGCATTACACGCTGATGAACCTTTTGTTCGACCGCGGCCTGATCGGCGAAGGTGCCATGCTGGAGATCCTGCGCAACCATTCGAACGTGATCTTCCAGCCGGGCTTCGACGATCCGCGCTTTTCCGGTATCAACCCTTACGCGCTGGGCCTCGACATGATGCAGGACATCCAGCGCATCTCGACCGCGCCGACTGCCGAGGACCGCGACTGGTTTCCCGATATCGCCGGCAATGGCGACTGGCGCCAGACCCTGCTGGACGCCTGGGCCAACCATCGCGACGAGTCCTTCATCCGCCAGTATCTGAGCCCTACCCTGATCCGGAAATGGCGGTTCTTTGTGCTTGCCGATGCGGCCAACGATCCGCACTACGAAGTCGCCTCGATACACAATGAGCGCGGCTACGAGAGCATCCGCGCCGTACTCGCCCACAGCTACGATATCGGCGCCAGCCGGCCGGACATCCAGGTGGTGGACGTGGACCTGCTCGGCGACCGGCATCTGCGCCTGCAGCATAAGGTCAAGGACGGCATAGTGCTGGAAGGCGGCAGCCGCGACGCCACACTGCGGCATATCCGCAAGCTCTGGGGCTACGAGGTCAGCATGGTCGCGGTCGACGCGCAGACCGGCGCCACAGTCCACGAACGGTCGACCAGCCAGATCGGGGAATGACCGAACCGGACTTGCCGGCGAAGTCGGGTGTCGTTGCCTTTACCGGATCACCAACCACCCTATCTACGCGCGCACCACGAGGGCATGGTCGGGAGCAGGAACATGCGCGCATTGACGATCGCCACGCTTCTGTTGGTCGCCGTCTCGATGGCGCTCTCGCTCGCGCACGCTCTGGAATTGCCCGGCAAGTTGCGCCTCAAGGAGGCCACCTACAGATCAGTGCAGGCGATCTACTATCCCGGCTTCACGATCGGCGGGTTCGCCGAGATCGGCGGCATCATTGCACTCGCCGTCCTGCTTTACCTGACGCCCTATCCAGGCGCCCGATTCTGGTGGACCTTGGCGGCGTTTGTCTCGTTGCTGGCGGAGCACGCGACCTATTGGTTGGTCACGCACCCCGTCAATAATTTCTGGGTGCAAGACACTGCCCTGCCGAAATCCGCCGCGACGTTCTTTTCAATGTTCTCTCGAAAGCAGACTGGCGACTGGAGAGATTTGCGCAACGTCTGGGAGGCTTCGCATGTCGCCAGGGCAGGCCTGGCGATGCTGAGCCTCGTCTCAATTGCTGTCGCCGCGACATTTTTTGCCGAATAGCCCCAGGGATCAAGACGGCGCCCTCGTCCGCCAATTTTGCGGCCACGAACGCTGCATCCGTCAGATCAGGGAACGGACCCGGCGCCGTATTGTCTTAACGTCAAGCGATCCGGCCGTTCAGTGGTCGGCGCGATGCTTGTTGTGGGCGCTTTCCTGGTGCTCGCCGCGGATGATGTTGCGATCGTCGGGATCGGCAATATCCTTCGGGTCCGATCTGAGCTCGGCACCGCGCCGGAACGCCTCGCGCTCTTGCCTGGTCTTTTTCAAATCCGCTTCCGCGTCGAAATCCTTGCCAGCGTTTTTGGTGTTCTCGCGCTCTTCGATGATGCGCAATTGCTGCTCATGAGTCTTTTTTCCGGCCATCGGTGACCTCCTTCTTTTGATTTTCCGCTTTCCCAGGGTCCAAATTCGCTACAGCCCGAAAGGATAGGTCTCGGGAAGGCCTGTCCCCGCACGTTCCGGCCCAAGCGGCGTCACGGCACTGGTTTCATCGAACCAGACGAAAGCATCGAACTGGCGGGCGAGCGAGGCGTCCGCATAATGGCTGTGGAGCTCGGTTTCGGGCCGGTAGATGACGCCGATAAAGCGTTCCAGCCGGCGCTCCAGAAGCCGTTCGCGCAGCGTGTCGTCGCGCTCGAAGTCGAGCAGGAAAGGCGAGACGCCGCTGTCGTGGCAAAGCCGCTCATAGCTGTCGTTGTGGGAGGGCCGAACCGGTTTCACGTCCATGTCGCCGTCCCAGTCGGTGGCGGCGGCCACCGTCCCGGAATGCGTACTGAGCCCGATCAAGGCAACCTCGTCGCCAAAACGCTGGCGGCAGAGCTGGCCGATATTCAGTTCGTCCCTGACGATCCCCATTTCGGTATAGCGGGCATCGCCGATATGGGAATTATGTGCCCACACCACCGCCTTGGCATTCGGGCCGCGGGCCTGCAGCAGGTGCTCCAGCGTTTCGAACATGTGGGTGTCGCGCAGGTTCCAGGATTGCGCGCCGCCATAATACATGGTGCGGTAATAACGCTCGGCGGAGGCGACCAGGCGGGCGTTCTGGGTGGCGTCGAGGAAATCGATACCGTCCTGCTGCGCATAGTCGAGCTCTCTGGAAAGCAGTTCCCGGCATTGCTCGAGCACGGCCTTCTCGCATTTCTGGTAACCGGAGGTGAGTGCGACACGGCCATAGGTGGCCGGGTCGTTCTGCCACGGCGTCAGGCAGCCATAGCGTTCGCGCGCGATCCTCGCCGCCTGCGGATCGACCCGGTCGAGATATTGCAGGACCGCCGCAATCGATCCGCCCATATTGTAGATGTCTAGGCCATAGAATCCGGCCCGCCGGGAGGATTTGCTGATCCGCTCATTACGCACTCGCATCCAGTCGACGAACGCCGCGACGTCGGTGTTGCGCCACATCCAGGTGGGAAAGCGCTGGAACGGCGGCGCGGCGCCCAGGCGCGGCGGCCGATGGCGGACATAACGGTCGATCGCCGCGGCATCGGGCCAGTCGGCCTCGACCGCGACGATGGTGAAGCCATGCTTCTCGATCAGCCTGCGAGTGATCGCGGCGCGCGCGCGGTAGAACTCCGACGTGCCGTGGCTGGCTTCGCCGAGCAAGACGACGCGGCGGTCGGCAAACCGGTCGAACAGCGCACCGAAGGCCGGATCGTCGAAATCCGGAAGCGGCTCGGCGGCGGCCGCTATCATCCGCGGCAGGCTGCTTCTGCGCTGATGCCGGTGCGGAAGCTCGGCCGCTATCTGGCTGTCGCTACCTGGCTCGCCCCAGCCTTGCTCGCCGATCAGCGGAACAAACCGCACGCCGCCGAAATCCTCCTCGGTGTAAGTTGCTGCGCCGGTCCGGGTGACCTTGAGCAGACGCTGCGAGTCGAATTCGTCGCCGACCGGGATGACAAGCCGGCCGGCGACGTCGAGCTGTTCCTGCAGAGCGAGAGGTGCGCCGGGTCCGGCGGCCGCAACCAGGATCGCATCGAAGGGTGCCGCCTCGGGCCAGCCCTTGGTGCCGTCGCCGGTGCGGACTTCGATATTGTCGTAGCCAAGCTTCTTGAACCGCTGCCTTGCCGTTTCAGCCAACGCGGCGTGGCGCTCGATCGTGTAGACGCGTTCGACGATCCGGCTCATTACGGCAGCCGCATAGCCTGATCCGGTGCCGACCTCAAGGACGTGGTCACCGGCTCCGATCTCCGCCATTTCGATCATGAATGCAACGATATAGGGCTGCGATATCGTCTGACCTTCGGCGATCGGCAGCGGCCCGTCCTCATAGGCGAATTCTTCGAAACCAGGCTCGACGAAAGCCTCGCGCGGGACCTCGCGCATCGCTAGAAGGACATTGCGGTCGCGAATGCCACGGCGGCTCAGGTGGATATCGACCATTTGGTTGCGGGCATGGGAGAGATCGAGCATCTTTCTGCTCCTCCTAGGGCTTCCGCTGCAATCGCCCAACCTGCTCAACGGCACTTCGGCCGGCTCATATCTCAGGGCCTCGGCGGTCCCCTTGGATTCAAGCAATGCGGTGCATCTTCCTAACCGTTGGCAAGCCCCGAGGTTCCCCAAAAGACCGACCCGCTTTTGTCTGGCGAGGCGCGTTGCAGGATCGACAAGCGGGCGCCGGCCGCGCCGCCCAAACTTATTTCGAGGCAAATCCTTTCTCCGACGCGACGCCACTCCAGATAACGACGGACGAGTGTATTCCGGAGGCATTTCCATGAACGACGAGGCCTGCACCACTACGCACATGACCGGCCTTGACCAGATCGATCTGATGGACCGCTACTGGCGCGCCGCGAACTACATCTCGGTTGGCCAGATCTATCTGCTCGACAATCCGCTCTTGCGCGAGCCCTTGCGGCCCGAGCACATCAAGCCGCGGCTGCTCGGCCATTGGGGCACGACGCCCGGCCTCAATTTCATCTATGTGCATCTGAACCGGATTATCCGCGAACGTGGTCTCGATGTCCTGTTCATCTGCGGTCCGGGTCACGGCGGCCCGGCAATGGTCGCGAACACCTGGCTCGAGGGCACCTACAGCGAGATCTATCCCGAGGTCGGCAGGGGCGAAGGCGGCCTGCGAAAGCTGTTCCGGCAGTTCTCGTTTCCCGGCGGAGTGCCGAGCCACGCGGCTCCGGAGACGCCCGGCTCGATCCACGAAGGCGGAGAACTCGGCTATGCGCTGGTCCATGCCTTCGGCGCCGCCTTCGACAATCCGAACCTTGTCGTTGCCTGCGTCGTCGGCGACGGCGAAGCCGAGACCGGCCCGCTCGCCGCGGCCTGGCATTCCAACAAGTTCCTGAACCCGGCATCCGATGGTGCCGTCCTGCCGATCCTGCATCTCAACGGCTACAAGATCGCCAGCCCGACGATCCTCGGCCGCATGGAAGACGAGGCGTTGCGCAGCCTGTTCCTCGGCTATGGCTACGAAACCTTTTTTGTCGAAGGTCATGAACCTGCCGCGATGCATCGCGAGATGGCCCGCACGCTCGATACGGTGCTCGACCGGGTCCACTCCATCCAGGAGCCCGCACGAGCCGCGGGCTGGAAGGGAGAGCGGCCGCTGTGGCCGATGATCGTGCTGCGCAGCCCAAAGGGCTGGACCGGGCCGAAAGAGGTCGACGGCAGACGAGTCGAGGATTTCTGGCGTTCGCACCAGGTGCCGGTGTCGAATGCACGCGGCGATGCGGCGCACCGCCAGATCCTGGAAGACTGGATGCGCAGTTACGAGCCGGAAAAACTGTTCGATAAAGGCGGCCATCTCTTGGCGGAGCTCGCGGCGCTGGCGCCCACGGGGTCAAGACGCATGGGCGCAATCCCCTACGCCAATGGCGGCCTGCTGAAACAAGACCTCGTGCTTCCCGACTGGAAAGGCCTGGCGCTCGACGTACCGCGTCCGGGCGGCACTGTCGGGGAGGCGACGCGGACCGTCGGGAGCTATCTTCGCGATGTGATCCGCTTGAACGCCGAGGCCAGGAATTTCCGGCTGATGGGACCCGACGAGACGTCCTCCAACCGCCTCGACGACGTGTTCGAGGTCACGGATCGGATCTGGATGGAGCGGATCGAGCCCTACGACGTCCATCTTTCCCGTGACGGCCGCGTCATGGAAGTGCTCAGCGAGCACCTTTGCCAAGGCTGGCTGGAGGGCTATCTGCTGACCGGCCGCCACGGCCTGTTCTCGTGCTACGAGGCGTTCGTCCACATCGTCGATTCCATGGTCAACCAGCACGCCAAATGGCTGAAGACCTCCGGTGAACTTGCCTGGCGCAAGCCGATCGCCTCGCTCAACTACCTGCTGACCTCGCATGTCTGGCGACAGGATCACAACGGCTTCAGCCATCAGGACCCGGGCTTTGCCGATTTCGTCGCCAACAAGAAGGCCGACACGGTAAGGCTCTATTTCCCGCCCGACGCCAACACGCTGCTGTGGATCACCGACCATTGCCTGAAAACCTACAACCGCATCAACGTCATCGTCGCCGGCAAGCAGCCGGCGCCGCAATGGCTGTCCGCCGAGGACGCGGAAGCGCACTGCCAGGCCGGCGCCGGCATCTGGGAATGGGCCGGGACGGTTGCCAAGGGCGAAGAACCGGACGTGGTCCTGGCTTGCGCCGGCGACGTGCCGACACTGGAGACGCTTGCCGCAGCCGACATCCTGCGCTCGGGCATTCCGGACCTGAAGATCCGCGTCGTCAATGTCGTCGACCTGATGATCTTGCAGTCGAATTCCGAGCATCCGCATGGCTTTGCCGACGACAGATTCGACGCACTGTTCACCAGGGCCAAGCCGGTCATCTTCGCCTATCACGGCTACCCCTATCTCATTCACCGTCTGACCTACCGGCGCGCCAATCACGACAACATGCATGTGCACGGCTTTCGCGAGGAAGGCACGACGACGACGCCGTTCGACATGGTCGTGCTCAACCAGCTCGACCGCTATCATCTGGCGATCGCTGCGATCGCGCGCGTGCCGGGGCTGGCCGAGCGGGCGAAGGAGCTTGCCGCGGCGCTGCATGGGAAATTGGCTGAGCATACGGCCTATGTCCGCGAACATGGCGAGGACATGCCCGAGATCCAGAAATGGTCCTGGCCACAGGACGGCGCGACGAGGGCCGGCGATTGATGCGACGATCGATCCTTGCGTTGAATACCGGCTCGTCCAGCATCAAGTTCGGACTTTACGACCTTGCAGCGTCCGCCGAGCCGGATCTTGCCTCGCGCGGTTCGCTGGATCTGGGCGATGCGCCAAGGCTGACCGCGAAAGCCGCCGATGGGGAGCTGCAGTGCGATCGGCCACTTGCCGCGGACGCATCACGCGACATGGGCATCGGCCAGATGCTGCAGTGGATCGAGAACGAACTTGGCGGAAGGAAACTCATCGCCGCCGGCCATCGCATCGTCCATGGCGGACGCGAGTTCGTCGAACCTGTCCGCCTGACGCCGACAATTATCGAGGCTCTCGATAGGCTGACCCCGCTTGCGCCATTGCACCAGCCACGCAGCCTCGCACCAATCCGGGCGCTTGCCGCGCTGCGGCCCGACCTGCCGCAGGTCGGATGCTTCGACACGGCCTTCCATCGGACCATCGAGCCTCTGGTCAGCCGTTTTGCGCTGCCGCGCCGCTATGAGGCAGACGGCATCCACCGCTACGGCTTTCACGGGCTTTCCTACGAATATGTTGCCGGCCGGCTCAAGCAGATATCGCCCGATCTGGCGGCGAAAAGAACCATCGTCGCCCATCTCGGCAACGGGGCGAGCCTGTGCGCCATGCGCGACGGGCGAAGCGTCGATACGACGATGGGCTTTTCGGCGCTTGATGGCCTGGTCATGGGCACACGCTGCGGCGCCATCGATCCGGGCGTGCTTTTGTACCTGCTGCTGGAAAGAGGCCTTTCGGGACAGGCGCTGCAAGACATGCTCTACGAGGAATCCGGCCTGCTCGGCGTGTCCGGCATTTCCGGCGACATGCGCACGCTGGAGGCCAGCGACGACCGCCGGGCTCGCGAGGCGGTGGAGCTTTTCGCCTTCCGCGCCGCCAGGGAAGTTGCCGCCCTCGCCAACACGCTGGGTGGCCTCGAATGCCTGGTGTTCACCGGCGGCGTCGGCGAGCACTCGGCCCCGGCCCGCAAAGCGATTTGCGGCAGGCTTGGCTGGCTCGGCGTGGCGATCGACGAGGCCGCCAACAAATCCCATGAAGCGCTCATGAACCAGACGGACAGCAAGGTCGAAGTCCGCGTCGTCGCAACCGACGAAGAAGGTGTCATCGCCCGCCACACGCGCAAGGTGATGGAGGGGCCCGGCTGAGGCGGATGGCCTCGGCTCAGCTCGAATGGCTCTGCTCGACCAGATGGTATTTGTACCGGTCGCGAATATGCGCGTTGAAGAACCGGCCCTTCGACGAGGCTTTGCGGAATGCCGCGTGGACCTGCGGCGGCACGTCCTCGTAATCATAGCGGTTTCCGCTCGGGACGAACCATACGGAGAGTACCCTCGTCGCCGGCTGGTAATCGATGCTTCTGATCGCAGTTGAAGGCATTCTCAACAGGTCCAATCCATGCCGTCGTGTGAATAACCCTGCACGGAGAGCGAGGTTCCTTCCTGCCGAAGTAGCCTTGCCGCTACGGGCCGGCTTCACCAAATACGGTTGATGCCACCGCTCAAGACATCGGCTGCAGCCCGCCAGGGCGATCTCTTTGCCGCCGCCGACGACCTGCCGGAAGGATTCCGCTACCAGCCCGAACTGATCACGCCGGACGAGGAGGCAGCGTTGGCGGGCCAGCTCGCAACCCTGCCTTTTCAGCCCTTCGACTTCTATGGCCATCTGGCAAACCGGCGGGTGGTCGGTTTTGGGCAGCGTTATGATTACGACCGGGGCGAAGTCGTCGAGGCGCCGCCAATACCCGGCTTTCTGCTGCCGCTCAGGGAAAAGGTTGCAGCCTTTGCCCGCTTGCCCGCCGAAACCTTCGTGCAGGTGCTGATCAACGAGTACCGGCCGGGCGCCGGTATCGGCTGGCACCGCGACAAGCCTCATTTCGAGGCGGTCGCCGGCGTTTCGCTGCTGGCCGCCTGCAGCTTCCGCCTGCGCCGGAAAAACGGCACGCGATGGGACCGCAAGACGGTCACCGTCGATCCAAGATCGGCCTATCTGATGACGGGTGCTGCGCGCAACGAATGGGAGCACAGCATTCCGCCGGTTGCCGAGCACCGCTATTCGATCACGTTGCGCACGCTGCGGCCGCAACGCGCTTAAAGCAGAGCGGGAGCAAGCCCGAGCACTGCCCTTAAGAACTGGGCTGAAACAAATTCATCCGTCGCCATGCCGACCGGCAAACTCCGCCAGCATGGCGCGCTGGCCTTTCAGGATCTTGAGGTTGGCTTCAGGCAGGGAGAACCAGCCCGCTCTGTCGACTTCGGCAAATTCCTTCATCGAGCCGGACCTTGGCGGCCATTCCATGACGAAGGTGTTGCTGTTGATGGCGTCGCTGTCGAAATCCGCCTCGACGCACCATGCGATGACGAGCTTGCCGCCCGGCTGCCTGTAGCTGCCAAGGTGTTCGAAAACGCCATCGATGGCGACGCCTAGCTCCTCTTCGGCCTCGCGTTTTGCTGCCGCCAGGTCGTCCTCGTTCTCGTCGACCAAGCCCTTCGGGATCGACCATGCGCCGTCGTCCTTCTTCGCCCAGAATGGTCCGCCCGGATGCACCAGCAAGACCTGGAGATGTCCTTCCCTTCGGCGAAAGATGAGCAATCCTGCGCTGCGTTGGGCCATCCCGCTATTCCCCTGACGAAACTGAAACGAACGTCCGGGCCGGCATATGGAACAGCCTGCCATGGCGGAACGATTTCGGCTCGCAGCCGTTCCGTCCGTTCGACAAATGAGTGATCGACATGGCGACGCCGCGAGCTGCCTGGAAGGGCTTTATGAAAGTCGGATCGGTTTCCTGTGGCGTCAAGATCATCGGCGCCGTCAGCGAGGCCGAGAAAGTGCATTTCAGGATCCTGAACCGCAAGGACGGTCTCCCGGTCAAGAGCGCTTATATCGACGAGGAGACCGGCGACACGGTCGAGGCGGCGGAGCAGGTAAAAGGCTATGAGGTCGAAAAGGGCGAGTTCATCCATATAGAGCCGGACGAAATCAAGAAACTGAAGATGGTATCGCAGCATACGCTCGAGATCGGCGAGTTCGTGCCCGCCGCCGAAATCGACGCACGCTACCTCGAAAAACCCTATTATCTGGTTCCGGCCGACGCGCCCTCCACGGAGGCTTTCGCGGTGATCCGGGACGCCATGGCCAGGAAGAAAGTGGCAGCCCGCTCCTGCGTCGTGCTGTACCAGCGTGGCCGAGAGGTGCTGATCCAGCCGCTTGGCAAGGGCATGGTAATGACGGAACTACGCAACCACAATGAAGTGGTCGCGGCGGACGCGGTGTTCGAAGGGCTGAAGGCTCGCAAGGTCGATCCCGAGATGCTGGAAATCGCGCAACTGCTGATCGACAAGAAGCCGGCCAAATTCGACCCGTCGAAGTTCGAAGACACTTATGAACAGGCGCTGGTTGCGATGATCGACGCCAAGCGCAAGGGCAAGAAACCGCCCAAGCCGGCACCCGAGCCGAGGACGAACGTCGTCAATCTCGCCGATGTTCTGCGCAAGAGCCTGGCGCAGGAGGGCGGCAAGGCTCCGAACAAAAGTCCGAGGGCGGCGGCGAAACGCAAATCGGCCTGAATGTCCGAAAGCAGATCGAACGGAACCGAAAACACTCGCGCGCATTTAGATGACGTAGCAATCCGTCGGCAATCCAAGCGGAGCGGGGGACTGGTGGACGTCGTTGAACTAAGGACTGGCGGAATCCCGCAAGTTTCTTCCGCCGATCTGATGCAGGCGTTGCCTGTGGCTGTCTACACCACCGACAGACAGGGCTACATCACCTTCTTCAACGAAGCCGCTGCCGATCTCTGGGGACATCGTCCGATGCTTGGCCAGGACCTCTGGTGCGGTTCATGGAAGCTTCGCCACCTTGATGGGCGACCGATGGCGCATGACGAATGTCCGATGGCCGTTGCCTTGCTGGAGGAGCGGGACGTTCGTGGGGGCCGGGCGATCGCCGAGCGGCCGGACGGCCAGTTCATCCCGTTCAGCGCGCACCCGGTCCTGCTTCGCAATGTGCGCGGTGAGGTCGTCGGCGCTATCAACACCCTGCTCGACCTGCGCACCCAGGCGCTGGCTGACGACGCCGGCATGAGGCTCGCTGCCATCGTCGAATCCTCGATGGACGCGATCGTGTCGAAAGACCTGAACGGCATTATCACCAGTTGGAACGACGCGGCACAACGCCTGTTCGGCTACACGCCCGCCGAGGCGATCGGGCGCCCGGTGACGATCCTCATCCCGCCCGACCACCTGGATGAGGAAGCCATGATCATCAGCCGCATTCGCGCCGGCGAACGGATTCCTTCATACGAGACTATCCGGCAGCGCAAGGATGGCACCCTGGTACCGGTTTCGCTCACCATCTCGCCGATACGCGACGGCATTGGGCGTATCATCGGCGCCTCCAAGATCGCGCGCGACATCAGCCCGCACAAGGAGAGCGAACGGCGCATCCGCACACTCATGCGCGAAGTGAACCACCGCGTCAAAAACCAATATTCGGTGATCGTCTCGATGATCCGCGAGACCAGCAAGCTGGCGGGGACGCCAGAGGCTTTCCTTTCACAGGTCCGGGAACGCATCATGGCGCTATCGGAATCGCACGATCTGCTGGTCGATGCCGAATGGCGTGGGGCGACTATCGGCGAACTGATCCATGCCCAGACCAAGGCCTTCGCGACACAGGCCCGTCTGTCGATGAGCGGGCCGATGATCATGCTGCAGCCGAACGCGGTGCAATATCTCGGCATTGCCTTTCACGAGCTGGCCACGAATTCGGTAAAGCACGGAGCGCTGTCGCACCATGACGGACGGGTCGAGGTCGAATGGACCGTGACGCCAGCCGCCGACGGCAGCGATGGCTTCCGCTTTGTCTGGCGGGAACTGGACGGGCCATTGGTGGATGAAAACACGCGACGCGGGTTCGGAACGGTTGTGCTCAAACGCGTCACGCCGCAGGCGCTCAGCGGCACCGGCCGCCTGGAATTCGCCAGGCACGGCATCAGCTGGACGCTGGAAGCGCCGCTACGCTTCGTGCAGATGTCGACGGCTGGCATCGCGGCTGATTGAAGGCAGCTACACCGGCCGCGGCTTGGCGGCCGTGTGGCAGCACAATCCCCATGGAGGCAATCAGGAGGAGCAGCGATGAGTTGGCTGGGCATCTGGCAAAACCAGTACGGGTCGGTGGTCGAACTGACCAGCGAAGAGGGCGGACGGATCAGCGGAACCTTCAGGACGGCGCTGGAGGACAGCGCCTTTTTCGGCATGACCGTGCCGCTGTTCGGAGCCTGCCATGGAGATGTCATCGGCTTCACTTGCGCGGCCGAAGGGCGGGTCGGAGCCGCAGCGGTGAGCTATACCGGCATTCTCAGGGATGGGAAGCTGGAGATGCTGTGGCACACCGTTGCGGATGCCGCTTTGTCGGCGGAAAAGGAAGGTGCCCCGGCCCGAGCCAGGAAACTGCCCGCCTGGCGCGCCTTTGGAACCAGCCTCGACAGTTTTGAACGCGTGTCCTGACGCCTCGCGCCCGCCGCTCGCAAGTGAGGCAGCAGGGTGCCGCGGCGCGTAGGAACTCGCACCGACGATGGCGCGTTGGTGCGCCAGGACATGCTCTGTTCGTTACGGGGTCGACCCAATGAGCGTGCTTTATCGCGCAGCGAAAATCGCCGAACAGGCTCATGCCGGGCAGGCGGACAAGACAGGGCGGCCATATATCGAACATTGCCGCCGGCTCGTCGATGCCGTCGAAACGCTCGACCAGAAAGCTATCGCCTATCTTCACGACGTCATCGAAAAAGGCGACGGCTGGAACCGCGACCGGCTTGAGGCGGCCGGGTTCGGGCCGTCCATCGTGTCTGCCGTCGACGCCATGACGCGGCTGCCGAACGAGGACGATGCCGCGTTCGTTCGCAGGGCTGCGGCCAACCCGCTGGCGTTGCCTGTCAAGCGCGCCGATCTTGCCGACAATCTATGGCAGGCACGGCAGATCGGGGCCTCGACGGCGAAATACGAAGACGGCCTGCGCATCCTCAGAGAAGAGTTCGCGAGCTGACGGACCGCTGGCGGCTGTCGCCGATGTGGGTCTACTCGGTGACGTGCGGTGTGTGCCGCTTGTCTTCCGCGGGATCGGCCTCGATCCGCGCCCTGCCGGGATCGAACGCACCGTGGCGGGCGATCGCCAATGCCGGGGTGTCGGGCGTCTCGTAGGCCCACATGAAGTCTTCTGCCGACGAACCGACCGCATGAACCCGCCAATAGCTTGCCGTGCCCTTCAGCGGGCTGTGGCTCGTCGTGTTCGTCTTCTCCAGAAGGTCGAAATAGATGTCCTCGAAGGGTATGTAGAAAACAGGATCATGGCCGTCTTCATAGAGCACCTTTGCCCGCTCGCTCGACGCAATAATGGCATCGGAGAACCGGACGGTCACGGTTCCATCGAACGGGACAATCCTGAGCGGGCCTGGGCGGGGGGCGGAATCTGCGGCTAAGGACTGCATTCGACTTCTCCGTTGACTGCGCTGCCTTTCCGAAACGTGTTGTTGCCCGTCAGGGTTCCAGACCGCCGGCGCGCCGAGCCCGGATGGTGGAACGGTTCTGCAAGGTCGTCGTTGTTTCAGACCTCCGCACGCGCCATAATCGCAATGGCCGCCACTCACCGACTCAACAGCAAATGGATAACATGCTGGATCGATCGCCTACCCTTCCAAGGTCGCTTGGCGCTGCGCTGCGAAGGGAAGTGCCGCGGTTTACGGCACCCGGCAATGAAATTTCGTGCACCACGGTCGCATCCTACAACGTGCACAAATGCGTCGGCACCGACGGCAGGTTCGATCCGGAGCGGGTCGCGGCCGTGGTTAAGGAACTCGACGCCGACATCATTGCTTTGCAGGAGGCCGACGAAAGAACCGGAAGCAGGCAGGGTTTGCTGGATCTCGCAGCGCTCGAGCGGGACAGCGACCTCGTCCCCACCCATGTCCCGGAAAACCGCCGCAGCCATGGCTGGCACGGAAATCTGATCCTGGCACGCCGCGGCGTGGTCGAAAGCGTGAACCAGATCCGGCTGCCCGGCCTCGAGCCGCGCGGTGCGGTTATCGCGGACCTGGAACTGAAGGGCGTCTCCCTCCGGATCATAGCCGCACATTTCGGCTTGCTGCGGCGGTCGCGCTCGCAGCAGGCCAACGCGCTGGTCGAAGCCACGCACCCGGTTCTGCGGCCAACAATCCTGCTCGGCGACCTCAACGAATGGCGCGTCCGCAACAGGTCTTCGCTGCTGGCCCTGCTGCCGCATTTCGGTCCGATCGATGCGGTTCTGCCGAGCTTTCCGTCGCGCTTTCCGCTGTTTGCGCTCGACCGCATCCTGGCCAGGCCGCCGCACCTGATTTCCAGCATCGAGGTGCACAAGACGCCGCTGGCGCAGCGGGCTTCCGATCATCTGCCGATCAAGGCCCGGCTGAACCTGGACGCGATACGGCAGCCGCGGCTGCAACCAGAATGAACCTGAAGGGTTGTTAGTCAGATTTCAGACGGTTTGCTTCGCTGATGTTTATCGGTGCACTTCATGGATACAGCCATCTCGCGGTTTGCCCGGGACAAGATCGCTGCCGGCAATAGCGGGCTGCTGCTGATCGCCGACAATTATGACGCGTTTGCCGCGCGAATCCTTGCTGCGCGCAGTGCCACAAGCAGCCTCGACCTGATGTACTATCTCTGGCACGACGCCCATAGCGGCCGGCTGCTGATGCAGGAGGTCGTCAAGGCGGCGGAGCGCGGTGTCCGCGTCCGCATGCTGCTGGACGATATCAATCCGCGCAACAGCGACGCTGCTTACCTGGCGCTCAACAGCTACAAGAACATCGAGCTGAGGCTGTTCAACCCCAGCGGCATGAGGAACGGCAGCATCTTTCGCACGCTGGAGATGGTCGCCCGGCTGTTTGCGATGACCCGCCGCATGCACAACAAGGCCTGGATCGCCGATGAGGGCTTGGCCATCGTCGGCGGAAGAAATATCGGCGATGCCTATTTCGACGCTGCGGAGACGAATTTTCGCGATCTCGACCTGTTGCTTCTCGGTCCTGCCGTAGGGCAGACGATGCAGATATTCGAGGCGTTCTGGAATTGCGAGGCGGCAAAGCCGATCCAGCTGCTCAACCCGGCTGCGGTGGTCTCGCGCGCCGATTTCCTCGACAATCTCGATGCGACAGCAGACGGCCAGCTTTTGAACAGCCTCAGTGCCTGGCGCACGATCACGGAGTTCGTTGCAGCGCACAGCGACGTCTGCTGGACCAAAGACGTTCGCGTCATTTCCGATCCGCCGGAAAAGGTGCGCGGCAAGCGGCGCAGGAACTGGCTGACCAAAGAGCTGCTTCCCGCTATCGCGGCGACCAGGCAGCGCCTCGAAATTGTCTCGCCCTATTTCATCCCCAGCCGCACCGGGTTGGCCATCCTGTCGAAGCTGGTGGATCGTGGCGCCGAGGTTGCAATCCTGACCAACTCGCTCGCCGCGACGGACGTCGCCGCCGTGCACGGCGCCTATGCCAAATGCCGCCGCAAGCTGCTTAAAAAAGGTATCCAGCTTTTCGAATTGCAGCCCTTCGACCGCCAGGCCAACATCTCCGTTTTCGGTTCAAAGGGAGCCAGCCTCCACACCAAGGCCTTCACGGTCGACGATACGCTCGGGTTTGTCGGCTCCTTCAATTTCGATCCGCGTTCGGTGTCGTTGAATGCGGAAATGGGCGTGCTTTTCCATGATACCAATCTGGTGATGGAGTTGCGCCGGCTGTTCGAGCACGAAAAGTCACCGCAGACGAGCTATCAGCTGGTCCTGGACAAAGGCGCCTTGCGGTGGCTCGGCATGGCGGATGGCGAGATGCGGCAATATTCGCGTGAACCGGAGGCCAGTCTCTATCGGCGCATCGTTGCAGCGCTGGTTGGGTGCCTGCCGATCGAATCGCAGTTGTAGAAGCGACGGATTTGTCGGAACGCAACTCTTTGTCGGAACGGAACTCGGGGATCACGAGTTGTAACCCGTGTCCGGAGCATGCCGATGAAGACCACGATATACAGTTTTCTTGCTGAGCTCTTGCCGTTCTGGATGGCGCATAAACGCAAAATGCGCGCCGACCGCGCCGCCGAGTGGCCGGCACGACCGGCTGCTGCGGATGACGATGTTCGGCCGTCAGGCGATCCTAATCGAGCAGCACCGGCGCGGCGGCGCAACACGTCCTAAGGGCAGAATGATCCCGCTCCAACTGTCTGGCTAGCCGCATTTCCGCGACGCCGATAATCCCATTTGGCTGCAGAAGCTCGAGCCCTTAGGGCGATCACGCTATCGTCAAGTATCGCTATTCGAAATCCGGCGTTGCCAAGCATCCATTTTGCAGCACGTACGTTAATGTGCACTACAGGTTGCCGCTATAGGTGAGCGCCATGAGTGATAGTGCGATAGAATTCTTGCAGGACTGGATCCACGAAAACGTTCATGTGCCGCCGCCTCCGATCAAGCTTGAAAGGGAGGCGGAAATCCTCGCCAGGGAATGCAAGGAAGAGGCTGCCGATGCCGGCGTACCCATCGAAGACATCGAGGAAGAGGTCGGCGACCTCAAGGACCTGCTCGTCGCCAAGCTTGAAGACGCAGCCGAGGACGAGGCCCGGCAACTCAACGGCCACGGCCAAAAGATTTCTACGCTGGCGGCCGGGCAAAAGCGGGCCGTGTGAGGCCGGTCCGAGCGCAGGCAAGGCATCACGAGGTGCGCCGCTTCGGCCTATTGTCCGATCATGTCGTCGACCTCGCCATGGCACGTCTCGCAGGCGACGCCTTTAGCGATATGGATCGAATGATTGAAATAGACGAAGTCAGGGACACTGTTCACCCGCTGCCACTGCAATGGCTGCCCGGAGGCAAGGCTTGCCCGTACCGGAGCCAGCATGTTCGCGTTGGTGAAAAGCTGCGAATGGCAGGTCATGCACACCTCGGTCGCCGGCAGACCCGCCGATGACGAAGTCTCGACGCCGCTATGGCAATAACGGCAATCGACGCCAAGCTCGCCGACATGGTGCCTGTGGCTGAACGGCACTGGTTGCGCCAACGGCCGGCCAACGCCGGTGACGAAGTCCGAACGCAGGATGGCGGTGCCACCGAGAGCCGCAAAGATCGCCATGAAACACGCGCCCCACAGAGCGAAGCGTGAAATGCCGTTGGCGCTCCTCGAAAAGACCTGCGGCATTCCCTCGCCGATTTCGCATCCAGCAAACCGTATTCACCCCCTAAAACCCTAACTGCGGCTGCGTGGGTAAGTTCCGGCTGGAGCAGCGGAGATCACAGAATGGTTACCCCGCCCTGGCCCATCAGGTCGGGCTGACCGGAAACCATCGAACCCTCCATACGTTCGGATGAGGTCACGTTCTGTTTCACCCGGATAAGCATCATGATCATGACCATCCCCCACCCCATCCCATTCGCCGGTCCGGCATTGCCTTCTGGTGGACGATGTTCGTCGGCGCGCTGCTGACGATCCTCGGCCTGCTGATCGGAGGGGGCGGTGCCTGGTTGATTGCGCTGGGCGGATCCTGGTATTACCTGCCCGCCGGGATCGCCCTGCTGGCCGCCGGCAGCCTGCTGCTTGCCGGCAATGCCGCCGGTGTATGGCTTTATGTCCTGATCTGGCTGGCGACCCTCGCACCCGGCAGCCACCATTTCATGGAGACCAGGATCGGCGACGCCATCATTGCCTACGCACTGCCAAAAAGCTGACGCCCGACGATGACGGCTTCGCGGGACGCTTCCATCCTGATCGTCGGCGCCGGCCCGACCGGGCTGACGGCGGCAGTCGAACTGGCAAGGCGCGGCATTGCACCTCGCATCATCGACCGCAAGGAAGGCCCTACGCCGCTCGCCAAGGCGGTCGGCATCAGTTCGCACAGCCTCGACATCCTTGAACCGTCCAAAGTCGCTGCCCGATTGCTCGCCGAAGGATTGAAAATTCGCCGAGCCCGTTTCTACTTCGAAGGACGAGCGCTCGGCGAGATCGATTTCTCGATCCTGCCGCACCGCCATAATTTCCTGCTGTCGCTGCCGCAGCGCGATACCGAATCGCTGATGACCGATACGCTCAAGGGATTTGGCGTCGACGTCGAATGGCGAAGCACATTTGTCGGCATGGCCGAGCACAAAGACCGGGCCGAGGTGCGGATCGAGGCGCCCGACGGCCCTGACGAGGCAAGTTTCGACCTTGTCTTCGGAGCCGACGGTGCGCAAAGCACGGTGCGTGATGCCATGGGCATCGGCTTCGATGGCTACACGCATCGGCGGCAATGGAGCATTGCCGACGCCGACATCGACGATTGGCCCTATGAGCCGATGGCCGCCCACGCGTTTCTCCACAGGGACGGTGACGTCGGTTTCATCATCCCGATCGGCGAGAAGCGCTATCGCGCGGTCTCCAACACCGAGGATGCGCTGGCGCGCATCCCCGGCAATTACCGGATCACGCGGTTGTTGCGGACCGACCGCTTCCATATTCCGGTACGACAGGCGCCGCGCTATCAAACCGCATGCGCCTTCCTGGGAGGCGATGCCGCGCATGTGCATTCGCCGCTGGGCGCGCGCGGCATGAATCTCGGCATCGAGGACGCCGCGTCATTCGCCAGGCGTTTCGTCGACGGCACGCTTGCCGGCTACACAAGCGAACGCCACCCGGTAGGGCAACGGTGGATCACGCTCAGCGAGCGCATCCTGTCGCTGGCCCAATCGGACAACGGCATCATGCAAGGCGTCAGGAACGCGGCCTTCAGCGTCGTCGGCCATCTGCCGCTGCTGCAACGGCCGCTGCTGGAGCGTGTCGCCGGGCTCAAGGAATGACGTGGTCGCATAAACCTTTTCGCCGGACATGCGTTGTTGGGTTTCAAGCCAGGGAGATGACCATGCAGATGAAATCGGAAATCGCCGGCGAGGCCGCCAAGCAACGGCACATCCAGCGCCGTATCGACGAGAAGGACAAGTCCAAATCCAATGGCAAGCAAAAAGGCGCCATGCAGGCCGGCGCCCGCAAATATCCCGAGCCGCCCTTCCCCGAGCAGCACCAGCCGAAGCCGGGGCATGAATGGGCGATCGAGCCGGCGCCGCTTTACGATGCGCCGTACTATATCGGATCGAAAAAGCTCGACGGCAAAGTGGCCGTCATTACCGGCGGCGATTCAGGCATCGGCCGTGCGGTGGCCGTGCTCTATGCGCGTGAAGGCGCCGATGTGGCGATCGTCTATCTCTCGGAGGATAGGGACGCCAAAGATACCAAAAGGGCCGTCGAAGCGGAAGGCCGGCGCTGCATCCTGATCAAGGCGGACGTCAGCGAACGCAACCACTGCCACAACGCGGTGGCTGAGATCGTGCAGGAGTTTGGGCGGATCGACGTGCTGGTCAACAACGCCGCTTTCCAGATCCACTCCAGCGATTTCAGCGAGCTGACCGAGGAGCATTTCGACACGACGCTGAAGACCAACCTCTACGGCTATTTCCACATGGCGCAGGAGGCCGTGCCGCACATGAAACCCGGTTCGGCGATCATCAATACCGGTTCAGTGACCGGCATCGAGGGCTCGAAGCAACTGGTCGATTACTCCATGACCAAGGGCGGCATTCATGCCTTCACCCGCGCGCTCTCAGGCAACCTTGTCGAGAAGGGCATAAGGGTCAACGCCGTGGCGCCAGGCCCGGTTTGGACGCCGCTCAACCCCTCGGACAAGGAAGCCGGCGACGTTTCGAAATTTGGCGCCGATACGCCGATGAAACGGCCGGCCCAGCCGGAGGAGATCGCGCCGGCCTACGTGTTCCTCGCTTCGCCGCACTGCTCGAGCTACATCACCGGCGAAATATTGCCGATCGTGGGCGGCTATTGACGGCATGTATTTCATTGCCCTGGCCACTGATTATGACGGCACGCTGGCGCATGAAGGGGTCGTTGCCGAGAAGACGCTTGCGGCGCTTGAACGGTTCAAGAAGAGCGGCCGCAAACTCATTCTCGTCACCGGGCGCGAGCTGCCCGACCTCAAGCGCGTCTTTCCCGAAGTCGCGATTTTCGACAAGGTGGTCGCCGAAAACGGCGCGCTGATCTACACGCCGGCCAGCGAGGAGGAGCGGACGATATCTCCGCCGCCCGCCCCGGAGTTCATCGCCAAACTCAGGAAACGCGGTGTCAAACCGCTTTCGGTCGGACGCTCGATCGTCGCAACCTGGGAACCGCATCAGGCTACCGCGCTCGAGGTCATCAAGAAATTGGGGCTGGAGCTGGAAATCATCTTCAACAAGGGCGCGGTGATGATCCTGCCCAGCGGCATCAACAAGGCGACCGGGCTGACAGCTGCGCTTCAGGACCTCAGACTGTCGCCGCACAACGTCGTCGGTGTCGGCGACGCCGAAAACGACCACGCCTTCCTGCGCGCCTGCGGCTTCAGCGTGGCCGTCGACAACGCACTGCCGGCAGTCAAGGATACGGCGGATCTCGTGACACGCGGCGCGCGCGGAAAAGGCGTCGAGGAACTGATCGCCAAGGTGGTGGAGCGCGATCGCGAGCTTGTGCCGAGCCGCGACGGCATTGTGCTTGGCTCGGAGAATGGCAAGGAGGTGTATCTGTCGCCAACCGATACGGTGCTGATCGCCGGCAGCTCCGGCATCGGCAAATCGACCCTGGCGACCGCACTGACGGAGAGCTTCGTCGAGAGAAAGTTCCAGTTCTGCATCTTCGATCCCGAAGGCGACTACGATGGCCTCGAAGGCGCCGTCCGGCTGGGCGACGGCTCGAACGCGCCGACGAAGACGCAACTGCTCGATCTCCTGGGGAAGCCGGACAACAATCTGGTCGTCAATGGCCTGGCGCTGCGCGTTAACGAGCGGCCGGACTTCTTTGCCGACCTGCTGCCGGGCCTTGGCGGTGTTCGCTTCCGCACGGCACGACCACACTGGCTGATCATCGACGAGGCGCATCACCTCTTGCCGAAGCGGCGCGACGACACGCCAATGGTGCTGGCCATGGAATTGCCGGGCACGATCCTGATCACGGTTCATCCGGACGCGATCTCAACCGAGGCATTGCGGCTGGTCACCGCCGTCATCGCACTCGGCCCCAAGGCGAAAAAGGTCATCAAGACGTTCTGTCACGAGACCGGCACCGAACCGCCAAAGGACAAGGACCTGAACTCTCCAAAAGACGAGCGCGTGCTGTTCTGGCGGCCGCAGGCGTGCAAGAAACCTGCCATGGTCGAGCCGATCGAACCGCGGCAGTCGCTCAAGCGCCACAGCCGCAAATATGCCGAGGGCCAGCTGGACGAGAAGGGCAGCTTCTATTTCCGCGGCCCCGACAATGCGATGAACCTCCGCGCCCATAATCTGATGATTTTCGCCCAGATCGCCGAGGGCATCGACGACAGGACCTGGGAACATCATCTGCGCGCCGGCGACTATTCCGAATGGTTTCGCCACCAGATCAGGGACAAGGAACTGGCGCGCGAAACCGCCGAAGCGGAGAAAGACGGCACACTTTCGGCGCAGGAGAGCCGCAACCACATCCTGGACGCAGTGCGCCGCCGCTATACCGCGCCCGCCACCGCGCCAAAGGAATAGCTGCAACGGCGCCCCGCCGTGGAACCTCATCCGCCAAACGAGATTGTGTTCTATCGGGCGCCAGATCCATTCAATGCCGAATAATGCCCCGGAAGGAGACGATGGATGAGCAGCGACCTGGACAAGAATGGTCCTGTCTTTTCGGCGGAGCAGGCGCGGCAGGGCGAGATCATCCTGCGGACGCGGGCGCGCCGGATCATTTTCATCGGCGGCCTGGTGGGTCTCGTCTTGCTGGCATTGCTGGTTTGGTGGATTTGAATTCCTCACGGCTGGAGCAAGATCATGAAATCACAGCTTGTCGCCGAAAGCGCCGGACAGAGAACGTTCGTCGTTGTGCTTGATCCCGGCGAAGAGGCGTTTGCGCAGCTGACGTCATTTGCGGTCGACCGTGGCGTCGGCGGCGCTTCGCTGACCGCGCTCGGCGCTTTCGAAAGTGCAACCGTCGGCTGGTTCGACCCTGGAGAAAGGACCTACCGGAAAATCCCCGTCCGGGAACAGTGTGAAGTGCTGAGCGCGATCGGCGATGTTGCCATCGGCGACGACGGCAGGCCCAGCTTGCACGTCCACGCAGTCCTTGGATTGAGTGACGGCACCACGAGGGGCGGTCATCTGCTGGACGGCATCGTGCGGCCGACGCTCGAGGTCACATTGGTGGAGACGCCTGGCCATCTGCGCCGCAGGCACCGTCCCGAACTCGGCGTCGCCCTGATCGACTTGGAGGCTTGATCCGAGCCGATCATTTCGTTGATTTGACTGCGGCCGTTTCGGGTACGACCTCCCAACCGAAGACGCTGCGGCCGCCGAGCAGATGCGATTGCTCGAACTCCCCGGCGACTATTTCCTTCAGGCTTGGGCCGGTGACATAGCGCTCGACCTGCCTCGACTGGTCGTCCAGCCGCCGCAACGCGCCGATCTCTTCGTCACGGCCGAGCCTGGCCTTCTGGACAGCCGACTTCAGCACGCCGATCGTCTCGTCATAGACCTTCAGCGGCACGGGGAACGGGTGCCTGTCCTTACCGCCATGCGCCAGCGAGAAACGGCCTGGATCGGAAAAACGGCACGGCGCGCCATGCACGACTTCGGCGACGAGCGCCAGCGCCCGCACCGTGCGCGCGCCGACATTGGGCACGAGGAGAAGCCCGGCGAAATCTGTCGGGCCGCGCTCGGCCGCCGCGGCGATGTTGCCGTGCAGGCGGCGCATGACGACATCGCTTTCGCGCACATCGTGGTGCGCCGGCATCACCAGATGCGGCAGCAGCTTTTGTGCCGGCTCCGGCGCTGGCGCCGAACCCCGCTCCAAAGCGGCAAGCTCCCTCACGATGCGATCCGGTCCAAGGCCGTGCAGAAGGTCCAGTTGTCCCTGGCGCGACGCTTCGGCGCGGCGGTCGGTCAGGTTGACGATCTCGCCCTGATTGGCGCCCTCGATGGCAGCATGCGGCTGGTCGACAAAGCTCTTCAGGCCTTCGGACAGCCAGTGATAGCGGCGCGCCACCTTGCTGTCGCCGTTCATGCCCTGCTGCACCACCACCCAGTTGCCGTCGTCGGTGACGATAAAGCCGTGCAGATAGAGATCGAAACCGTCCTGGACCGCGGCGCTGTCCACCTTGGCGACAAGCCGGCTGGCAGTCGCGAGGCCTTGCCCGTCGAGGCCGACACGCTCGCCGATCAGGGCAAGCTCGTGCGGGGTCTTGCGCGAATGCGCGCCGCGGCCGCCGCAAACGTGGATGCCGAGCTCGCCGGAGAGCGGCGACAGACCGCGCTTCAACGCTCCGACGACGCTGGTGGTGATGCCGGAGGAATGCCAGTCCATCCCCATCACGGCGCCAAAAGACTGGAACCAGAACGGATGCGCCAGCCGGCGCAGCAATTCATCGCGGCCGTAATGGTGGATGATCGCCTCGCACATGACCGCGCCAAGCCGCGTCATGCGGTCGCCGAGCCATTTCGGTACGCGCCCGCCGTGAAGTGGGAGATCAGCACTTCCCGATCGCTGTGCCACGGTCTTTTGCTTGCTCCTTGAGTCCTGCCTCGACAGATAGGTATCGAAAGGGGTGTGGAGAAGCTATGGCCCGATTCAGGCCGCGATCGTTGCAAGCCGCCAGCTAGCGGGCAGGTTCGCTGAGGAGATCAAACTTCTGGATCTCGCAATGCTCGCCCACCGATTCCAGCAGATCCATTGGCGGTGCCCCAGTGTCCGGCCGCCTCCAACTGATCTCGAACGAGAAAACAGGGTCTTTGAGATCCGGGCGCCTCTCTATCGCGACGAGGCGTGCCCGGTAGCCAAGCGGCCCGATGAGCTCATCGAGCTCCTGTCGAGCCGCGGCCTTCCAGGTCAGTGCCAACTGGGCATGGTGTTCGCGCGACATTCGAAGGTCCACCCATTTCAGGACCAGCAAGGTGGCCAGCGTCAGCGCCGTGCCGGCCGCGCCCAAGCCGTATTGGCCACCACCGAAAGCCAATCCGATCGCCGTCATCACCCACAACGTGGCCGCCGTGGTGACGCCGCTGACAAGATTGCCGCGGCGAAGAATGGCGCCACCGCCGATAAAGCCGACGCCGGTCAACACGCCCAGCGGAAAGCGCAAGACGTCCATCGTTGCAAACGAATCCGGGTGCTTGCCAACGGTCTCGAGCAGAATACTGGCCTGGATCATTGTGATGGCGGCGGCCAATCCGACCAGCACGGTGGTGCGTAGCCCCGCCGCGTGCCCGCGCGCCTCGCGGTTGAGGCCTATCAACAGGCCGGCGAGCGCGGTCAGAAGCAGTCGTGCCGCGATGTCCTGCCAGACCGGAACAACGAGGAGCATCCCGTTCACCCGTCAGGCCAAGCGCTGCTGGCCAGGAATAGCGCCAAGGTCAAAGCGAACAAGGGCAAGAGCGTCTTCATCGCAAATTCTTTTCGTCGATAAGCAACAAACGATGCGCTTGGATTTTGGTTGCGCCGCCGACGATTCACCCCGGCGATGGGCAGCGGCGGAACAAAACCTTCGGCCTGCGGGTTGGTGGGTTCACGCCAACGAAGGATTTGCAGTCATGGTCCGCTTGCTGCTTGCCGGAGCCGTCGCTTATCTGGCCTATCGCATCACCAAGGAGATCGGCGGGACCGACGAGGTTGATCCGCTGTCGCCTTCGCCCGAGCAAACCGGCCGCAAGGCGCCGAGGCGGCAGAGCGGGGCACAGAGGAATGGCCGACGGCGGTAGCGAATGCCGTAGCGGCGGCGCGGACCAGCCATGACCGCATTTCCGTTGCCGCTCGACCTTCGTCCGATGGAAGCCAAAGCCGCCGATGCAATCCCTGGCGGCGACGGGCTTTGGCAATACGAGCCGAAATGGGACGGGTTTCGCTGCCTCGTGTTCAAGGGCGACGATGCCGTCGATCTGCGTGCAAAATCGGGCAAGCCGCTTGGCCGCTATTTTCCCGAACTGGTCGCGGTGCTGCGCGATGTGAGCTCGCGACGGTTTGTTGCCGACGGCGAGATTGTCATCGACGGATCGTCCTCGTTCGAGGCCCTGCAAATGCGCCTTCATCCCGCCGAAAGCAGGATCCGCAAGTTGAGCCTCGAGACGCCCGCCATGCTGATCCTGTTCGATATGCTGGCCGAGCCCGGTGGCAGGATCATCATCGAAGAGCCTCTCACCACCAGGAGGCAGGCGATTGGGGCCTTTGTCGCGTCGGCGGCACGGCCCCAACTGCACCTGTCCAAATATACGCACGACGCCGCCACCGCCGAGCGCTGGCTGCAGGGCGCCGGCCACGGCTCGACCGACGGTGTTGTTGCAAAACTGATCGCCGGGCCATACCGGCCCGGCGAGCGCGCCATGGTCAAGGTCAAGCGGCTGCGCACTGCGGATTGCGTGGTCGGCGGCTTTCGCTATCTCGCCGGCAGCAACGAAGTCGGATCTCTGCTGCTCGGCCTCTACAATAACGAAGGCAGGCTGGATCATGTCGGATTCACCTCGACCATCGGCAAGGACGACAGGGCGGCGCTGACCAGACGGCTGGAAAAACTGCGGGCCAAACCAGGTTTCACCGGCAAGGCGCCGGGCGGACCAAGCCGCTGGAGCACGGAGCGGAGCGGACAATGGGAACCGATAAAGCCTGAACTGGTGGTCGAGGTTCGGTTCGACCATGTGACAGGCGACCGGTTCCGGCACGGAACCAAGCTGTTGCGCTGGCGGCCGGACAAGGAGCCGCGGCAATGCACGTTCGAGCAGATCGAGTAAGTCCGATCCGAGGCACCGCTTCAAGGCGCTTGCTGCCCGTTCATGACGGACCAATGCAGAATTTCACCGGTTCGCCGCGGCCAACCGAGCCTTGGCAACCAAGGCTCGGTTGTGGTTTTGAAATCAGGCAGCTTCCTGCATGGCGCGCTCATTGACGCCGCTTTCGCCGAGCTTGGAAAGCGCTTCGTCGGTCGCGACCTCTTCCTTGAGAGTTGCCCTGAGCAGCTCGACAACGTCGCTCTTGCCAAGTTCTTCCGCCCACGCGATCAAAGTGCCGTAGCGAGCGATCTCGTAATGTTCGACAGACTGCGCTGCGCCGACAAGTCCGGCGTCGAGTGCAGGAGCACCATTATACTCCTCGAGCATTTCCGAGCCCTCTTCGATGATGCCGTCAATCGCCGGACAGGTTTTGCCGCGGGCCGGCTTGCCGAATTTGTCGAACACCTCCTCGAGGCGGTCGACATGTCCTTCGGTTTCCATGCGGTGTTTCTCGAAAGCGGCGGTCACTTCTTCCGACTCCGCGCCCTTGGCCATTTTTGGCAGCGCTTTCAGTATCTTCTTTTCGGCGTAGTAGAGGTCTTTGAGCCCGTCGAGGAACAGATCCTCAAGGCCCTTGCTTGCCGCCTTCGCGGCCTTTTTCGTAGTCGCCATGATCCTCTCCCGAATGGTTGGTGCCGCCTCGCAAAGTGGAGGCGTCCGATAACCCTCCGACGGGAAACAAGTTCCCTGACGGTCCGGCAGCTTTGAAAATTTTTCCGACCCGCCGTGTGGTGTCGCAGGGGCCTTCGACCTGCGGCAGCAATCGGCCAGGAAAGCGCCGTCAGCGCTCGCCGATATGCTCGACCAGGCGGGTATATTCGGCCTCGGCCAAGCCGTAGCCGCCATCCGCCAGTGCGACGAGACCATCGCGATCGCGGATGATAATTTCGCCGCGGCGGGACCGGATGAGCCCTCGCCCCTCGAGCAGCTGCAGCGCGACCGTTACACCCGGGCGCCTTACGCCAAGCATGATCGACAGGAATTCGTGCGTGATCGTCAGCCGGCCGCCGTCCACCCGATCGTCACACATGAGAAGCCAGCGCGCCAGCCGGTCTTCAAGTTTCGATCGCGCGTTGACCAGCGCGGTATAGCCAGTCTGGACATGCAGATATTGCACGTAGCGCAGCAAGAACAGCCGCAGCGTCGGGCTTTGCGTCAGCGCCGCCTTGAACGGCTCGGCGTCGATCCTGGCGGCTTCTCCCGCCAGCTGCACATAGCAATCATGGACCGTACGGTCGTCGCCCATTATCAGGGCCGAGCCGGTCATACCTTCCAAGCCGACAAGGCCAACTTCCGCATCGCTGCCGTTCGGCATTTTCGCAACCACCGAACCGATGCCGTCCTCGAGGAAATAAATGGCCTCGATCGGCGATCCGGACACTTCGAGCGATTGCCGTAACTCCAGCGAACAGCGCTCGATGTGCGGCTCGAGAGATGCGAAATCGCCGGCGCTCATTCGGCGCAACAGCTTGTTTTTGTACGGATTTTTATTGGAATTTGCTGGATCAGACATAGCTGGGCCCAAAACAGGGCAAGAGCCTTTTTATCTCCCAGCCGTCCGCGCCCGGTATAACCTGCGGACGATAACGCTTATATAAGCACTGAAAGGTATGGAGCCTACTAAATAAAAAAATGAATCGATGCACGGCAGTTTCTCCTGCCGCTTGCCTACGAAAACATCCGACTGAAAGTTAGAGTTGGAAACGTACCAAAGTCGGTTTGGTACGAAAACGACAATTGAGATCGCCGGGCTCGAAAAGAGCCCGTCGCGAGGGATGCAACGGGCTCCATTCGGGCGTCGTGGGCTACGCCCAGTGATCCAAATGAGGGGTGGGTTGGATCGCAGCAACAATGCAGGTGCAAGGCAGTCGTTCCCAAACTGTCTGCTTGGTAATTTCCGTACATTGAGTTTGGACGAGAGCGGCGCTAATTGAATTGGAGTCGTCCACACAGGCACGGCGAGTGGACGCTTGAAAGACGCTTCGCGCTTTCGCCCTTTTCAAGGGAGGATGGCATGCCGATGCAAGGTGCAGCAACTCCAGCCGAACTGAGCGTGCTGAGAAAAGCGCTCGACGACTGCTGCCGCGAGTTGGGTGTTGCGGACGACAGTCCTGTCCGCGAGCGGTTGGCAGCCCGTATCATGTCGCTGTTCAACGAGGGTGTGCTCAACGCCGATCTGAAAGAAGCGCTGGCCGCCGATCGCCAACAATAAGCTGCTGCTATGGTGGCGTCCTCGGCGCCGAAAGGTTCGGCACCGAGTCGCCCTTTCTAGCCAGGGTCCCGGTTTGCCAAGGATCTTGGAAATCTAGTCTTTTCACGACAAAAACGCCCGGCGCTAATTACCAAGCGGCAGGCGTTTTTGTCGCGAGCGTGACACTAACGCGTGTCGCGTTTGGCCGGCCTCATGCGACGCGCTTACTTCCTGTTTTATGCATGTCGTTATCACAAAACCGCTGCACACTTTTGCACGACATGCATCAAATGCGCCCAAGCAGGACCAGGATAATGACGATAAGCAGCACCAAGCCGAGGCCGCCACCACCGTAATAGCCGGTGCCATAGAACGGTCCGCCGCCCAAGCCGCTGAAGCCGCCAAGCAAGGCAAGGACCAAGATGATGATGAGAATGGTTCCAAGGCCCATGATGTCTGCTCTCCTTGTTTGCGCTGCCGCCATTCGCATCAGCGCGTCGCATTGTACAAAGGTATGAACTCACAAGGAGCATTCCTGTTCCGGCGGGACGGTAAGGCGTACGCTCATGCGGCGAGCAGAATGCCGGGCCGGGCCGTCAGAAAAGTCCACAGATGCATGCCCGCGGAGAATGGCATGGCGGCCGCCTTGAACACCCAAGAACATGCTGAAATTCATGGGGAATTTGTCGGAACCTTCGCCCGCCCGAACGGTTGTTTTCGTAGTCGCAACGCGACGACCCTCGTAAAAAGGAGAAGCATCATGCTCACGAAAATTCTCGCAGCTTCGGCGCTTACGATCGGTCTGGCCACGTCAGCGATGGCCCAGAACGTCGGCGATCCCTCCGGAGCCGCTGCCGACGGCAGCGGGCGGACGATAGTAGTCCCGGATAATGGCGGCCCTGACACCGGCACGGATTCGACCATCACCAACAGCATTCGCGATTTCTCAACGACGAATTCGAATGCCGACCGGAATTGCCCACCAGGCCCGCAGGGGGCTCTGCCCGACGCGACCGGCAAGTCTCCGGGCACGATGGCGCCGACGGTGAACGACAACCACTGCGGCAAGTAAGCGCCCGGTTTATCATAGTCTGTGATGAGGCTGCGGAGCGTACGCTCCGCGGCCTCATTGGTGATGAAAATCGGCCGTCTAACGGCAGCGGTGGTCGAAGCTGACCGCGATCTCCCGACCGTCCAGCGCCCGAACGATGAAGCCAACCAGTTCCTCGTCGGTTTGCCGGAACCAGGGAAAGCGTTTGCGCAAATCGGCTATGACGACAGTGGTCGAGAGAATGTCGCCCGAATTGTAGTCGGCCATGACGATATGAACGGCTTTGTCGGTATCAATACCGATTCCAAGCGGCGACTTGATCTGCCCCACGGAAGCCTCCACCCATCTGTCCCGGCAGACGATAGCAAGACTGCGGCAAAGCGAAAGAGCTTGTACGATTCCGTACGGTCCTACGGGTTGCGTTGCACTTTGCAGGACCCAGCCGGCGTGTTTTATTTAAATCATTTGTTTGGCTCGCGGCGGCTGTGGCCACTGCGACCAGGCAACCTCGTCGCAGCTTCCGCGTTGAGCCATCGGAGGGATGACATCAGCCTCGGAGAACCCCCATGAAAACGCTTCTATCCATCACTGCGGCAGCGATGATGGCCGGCGCGCCTTTGGCTGTTTTTGCCCAATCGGCGACGCTGACGCCGCTGACGACCGACACCATGAGCAAGGTTGACACCGCGACATTCGTCAAGACCGTGCCCATCGCCAATACATTTGAAATCGAATCGAGCCGACTTGCGCAGACGCAGGCGACGGCTGACGATGTGAAGGCCTTCGCGGCGCAAATGGTCACAGACCATACCAAGGCCGGCGAGGACTTCAAGGCGGCGCTCAGCAAGGGGCAGACGACTTCGGCCACCGCGCCGGCCGGCCCGTCGCTGGACACCAAGCACCAAGCGCTGCTCGACCAACTCAAGGAGGCCAGCGGGGACAGTTTCCAATCAAAATATATCGACATGCAGACCCAGGCGCATAAGGAAGCGGTGGCGCTGTTTTCCGCTTACGCGAATTCCGGCGACGATCCGGCGATGAAGGAGTTTGCCAAGAAGACGCTGCCGGTGCTGCAAATGCACGAACGTCACGTCAAGGACCTCGCTGCCGCACATCAATGAGAGCGAAGAGTGCCTTTTGCAAACGAAAGGCCGCCCCACACACGGCCTGTGTGACGCGGCTGTCGTCCGGCCACACGGCCGGGAACAAAGCACCGAGAGTGCCGTTATTTACCCGGCTTGTTCGGGGAGGATCCAATGGAAGGCGGCGTTCGCGGGGCGTCAAGGATAGTAGCGCCGGCTTTCGGCGCCGTCCTGGTCGCCGCTGTCACAGGCTGAAATCGCTTTCCGAACGGGACAGGCTGCCTTCATGCGCTACGGCGAGATATTTGCAAATGTTACGGCACTCATGTTGCTGGCCTTGATGATTGGCGGCGTCTTCGTCCTGTTTGGAGAGCCGCTGTGGCCGCGGCACTACGCGAGAATGGTGCTGGTTACGGATATCGATGCCATGACCACCGCGTCAGTCCGAACAAGCTGCCTGCCCAGTCCCTGCCTGCCCGACACCATCGATCATACCGTGCTCACTCCTCGCCCCGAGGACGGACCTTGATTTGCGATTTGCAGACGCTGGAGCTGGGTACGGAAAAGCCCGCCGCGCAGCTCGGGCGGCGGGCTTTTTTGGTGAATCAACCCACGGTAGACCGTCTGGCCACGACTAGGTCAGGATAATCACGATCTTGTAGGTATTCGGGTCGACGATGACGATCCGGCCGTCGGCGAGCACGAAATACTCATAGCCTTCGTAAGCCGGAACGATCTTGACGATGCGCGCCGGCAGGCGATGCAGCCGGACCTTCTTTCGCGGGACCTCGACACCGACGGAGATGTCGAAATCGACGTTGGAAACGGGTTGGACGTTCGTCTCCTTGATGACCTGAGTGATCTCTGTCTTCTGCTCAACGGTCACATTGCTGATGGAAGCGGTCGAACTCTGGTCCTGCTGGGTAGAAGTATTGCTCTGAGCCTGGTTTGTGGTCGTGGTCCCAGCCTTACCCTGAGCCTGCTCTTCGGTCTGCATCTTGGAGCTGCCCTGAGCCTGCTCGGTGGTGGTGGTTCCAGCCTTGCCCTGGGCTTGCTCCTCGGTCTTCATCTTCGTGTTGCCCGTGGCCTGCTGGTCAGTCGTGGCGCCAGCCTTGCCTTGGGCCTGCTCTTCAGTCTTCATCTTCGTGTTGCCCGTGGCCTGCTGCTCAGTCGTAGCGCCAGCCTTGCCCTGAGCCTGCTCGCCGGTCTTCAGCTTCGGTTTGCCCTGCGCCTGTTGATCAGTGGTGGCGCCGGCCTTGCCCTGAGCCTGCTCGCCCATCTTGGCGCCGTTCTGGCAATTGGCAGTGCCGGCTGCACAATTGGCGCCGGACTGATCGTCGGTCGACTGCTGCGTCTGGGCAAGTGCGGCCCCGCAGCTGACGCTGATTGCTAACATGCTGGTGATCAGAACGCCTTTCATGAGAGATCTCCTTGGAAAATGCGTCCCTTCACCCCGCAAAACTGCGTTTAAAAAACTTTGTTCCAAACTAATGGAAGGAAACGGCAAGCGATCCGAGTGGCGGAACAAGCTCCACCCGATAGCGTTACCGGCCTATAGCGACCCCGCTGCGAACGGCATGACGCGGCGCAGCGCAGAGGTGGCTCACGAGGAAAGGAGACAATCATGAGAATGCATCTTTCCGCAGCCGCGGCTGGGTTTTTGCTGCTTGCGGGTGTCGGCGCCGCTGCCGCCCAGGATGTGGTCATCGAACCGCAGCAGGAGACGATCGTACGCGAGTATGTGAAAAAGCAGCCTCTGGCGTCCGTCCAGCTCCCCGGCGTGGAGCTCAATGTCGGCTCGACCCTGCCCGATACCGTCGAGCTTCATGAAGTCCCCAACGTCAAATACCGCTACGTCGTCGTCGACAACCAGACCGTCCTGGTCGATCCAGGCACACGCAGGATCGTGAAGGTCATCCAGTGAGCAAGCGCGTCGCTTTGAAGGGACATGCGGCGCGTCTAGCATTGTCGACATCCCACACTGCTGCCCGTGTTGGGCATTCGGACGCAGAAAGGCCCGCCGTTTCGAAGCACGGCGGGCCTCATAGCGGAGACGACGTCCGGACAATTTCTGAACCAGCATTGGCTTAGAACACATGATCCCAGCACGCCCTGTGCTCGCCAGGCCCGAAACTTTGAGAGAATATTCCTGGCTTCGCATTTCGCGGGAAATACGGTGCTTTGATCCGACGGTCAGCATTCCCGATGATGCCGGCAAGGCTTGGCACTCCGCCTGGCCGCAACGACTTCAGAACCGACGGGATAGATCATGTCTGGGAACACCAACACTTTGCTCTCATTTCTCTCCGCAAGTATAAGCCGGCGCGCCGGTCTGGCTGTACTTTTCGCGTCGGCGGTTGCGATTGTCGGCCTTGCTGCGCCGTCGCTCGCCGAGGACAAGACGGCGGTCAAGGTCGGTATCATGAGCGGCGAGGACGAGGACGTCTGGCGCGTCGTCACCGCCCAGGCGGCGGAGAGGGGCCTGACAATCGAGACCGTGGTGTTCAACGACTATACCCAGCCGAATGAAGCGCTCGAGCGTGGCGAAATCGACGCCAACGCCTTCCAGCACAAGCCCTATCTCGACAACCAGATCAAGACGCAGGGCTATCACATCGTCCCGGTCGGCTATACCGGGGTCTGGCCGATCGGCCTTTATTCCAAGAAGTACGCGAAGATTGCCGACCTGCCAGAAGGCGCGGTCATTGGCGTGCCGAACGACCCGTCCAATGAGGGCCGCGCACTGCGCGTCCTGCAGAGCGAACATCTGATCAAGCTCAGGGAAGGCACCGGCATTCTGGCGACGACCACCGACATCGCCGAAAACCCGAAGCACTTGGTCATCAAGGAGCTGGACGCAGGCATCGTCGGGCGCTCGGTGGAAGACCTCGACGCGGCCGTAGTCAACACGGATTGGGCGCTTAAAAGCGGCCTCACACCGCAGAATCGCATCGCCCAGGAGGCGGTGGCCGACAATCCCTACCGCAATTTCATCGCGGTCAAGGCCGGCAATGAAAACCAGCCCTGGGTAAAGACATTGGTCGCCTCCTATCAGAACGAAAAGGTGAAGGCCGAATTCGATCGGGTCTACAAGGGAACCGGCATCAGCGCCTATTGATGCCGAGCTCGACTGGGCGCCGAAGCCCGGCATGGTAAAGCGGTCCGCGCTTCAACGCGGACCGCGATCGCGTTTGCGGGACACCAATACAGGAACTTTCATGAACCAGCATTTCGCCTCGGTCATCGAAGTCATGCATCCCGTCGGCGGCCGCTCCGCGGGACCGAACGATGTCGTGCGCCTCATCGAGCTGAAGCGCCGCTTCGGCGCGACAGCGGCGCTGGACGGCGTGTCGCTCAGCGTGCGCCAGGGCGAGATCCTCGGCATCATCGGCCGCAGCGGCGCCGGCAAGTCGACGCTGATACGCTGCCTGAACGGCCTGGAGCGGCCGGATTCAGGACAGGTCTACATCGAAGGCCGCGACATCAGCCGGCTCGGCGAGCGCGAATTGCAGCCGCTGCGCCGGCGCATCGGTATGATCTTCCAGCATTTCAACCTGCTGTCCGCCAAGACCGTCGAAGACAATGTAGCGCTGCCGCTCAAGATCGAAGGCCGGCCCAGGGCCGAACGCCTGGCGCGCGCCGCCGAGCTGCTCGAGCTCGTCGGGCTGTCGGAGAAGGCGAAAGCCTATCCGGCGTCGCTGTCGGGCGGGCAGAAGCAGCGTGTCGGCATTGCCCGGGCGCTTGCGGCGCGCCCGGCGCTACTTTTGTCCGACGAAGCGACCTCGGCGCTCGACCCGGAGACGACGCGCTCCATCCTTGCCTTGCTGAGGGACATCAACCGGCAGCTTGGCCTGACCATCCTGCTGATCACGCATGAGATGGAGGTGATCCGCTCGATCGCCGACCGGGTCGCGGTGATCGACGCTGGGCGGATCGTCGAGCAAGGGCCGGTGTGGTCGGTCTTTGCCGACCCGAAATCGGCGATCACACAAAGCCTGCTCGGCGGCATCCGGCCGCAATTGCCGGCGGAGATCGCAAGCCGGCTAACGCAGAACGCCGGCGTGGAGGCGATCCTCAGGATCGACGTGGCCGGTGAGGCCGCCCGAAGCCCGCTTTTGTCCGATCTTGCCTCGGCAGTTCCCGGCTCGTTCCGCCTCGTGCATGGCGGCATCGATCACGTCCAGCAGCAGCCTGTCGGGACACTGTTCGTGGCGGTCGCCGGCACCAATGAAGCTCACCTGGCAGAGGTGATCGCGTTCTTGAAAGCCCGCCAAGCGCGGGTGGAGGTGCTTGGCCATGTCGCCGGTTCTGTTTGAGCTTCTCGTCCGTTCAATCTGGGAAACGATCCTGATGACGGCCGCCTCCGGCCTCGTCTCGCTGGTTTTCGGGCTGCCGCTCGGCCTGGCGCTGGTCGCCACCGACCGCGGCGGCATCGCCGAAAACCTGTGGGTGAACCGCGCGCTTGGCGCTGTCATCAATGGCTTCCGCTCGGTGCCTTTCATCATCCTGCTGGTTGCGCTGATCCCGGTGACGCGGCTGATCGTCGGCACCTCGATCGGCACCTGGGCAGCGATCGTGCCGCTGTCGATCGCGGCGACGCCCTACTATGCCCGGATCGCCGAAGTGTCGCTGCGCGAGGTCGACCACGGGCTGATCGAGGCAGCACGCGCCATGGGCGGCAACCGCTGGACGATTATTCGAGAGGTGCTGGTGCCGGAAGCGTTGCCGGGCATCGTCGCCGGCTTCACGGTGACGCTGGTGACGCTGATCGGGGGGCGCGGGCGCGGCCGCCCGCGCCCCCCCCCGCCGCGCCCGGCCGCCCCGCGCACCACCCGCGCGAAGCCCCGGCGCGCGAGGCGGCACGAAGGACCAGGGGTGGTTGGGGGGAGGGTAGGGGG